>NZ_JBEAAL010000046.1:0-33807 GCF_040066075.1 Neorhizobium phenanthreniclasticum | reverse complement strand
CGACCAGTTCACTGCCGATGGAGCTTATGATGGCTATCCAACCTACGACGCAGTTCTCCGTCACAGCGCAAACGCAAGGGTCGTCATTCCACCGCGCTCGAACGCTGTTGAACGGCCCAACATCCAAACATCCTGCCAGAGAGAGGATCACATAGCATCCATGCAGGCAGATGGTCGACTGAAATGGCAGGCATTGACCGGCTATGGTAAACGAGCTTTGGTTGAAACCGCGATGGGTCGATACAAGGGCGTCATTGGACTGCGTTTGCACGCTCGGTCATTCCTCGCTCAACAGACAGAGGCTGCGATCGGCGTCGCCATCCTGAACCGAATGCTTGCCTGCGGACGCCCGAAATCCGTTCGTTGCCAAGCCTCGACGGGAGCAACCAAGTAATCGGCCCATCAAAGACCGACTTCCGCACATTTGCTGATACCCGCACCAACGCCGTGGCCGATGCAACGTTGGCGTCGCAATTCCTCAGGAGCCCTCGGTTCTTGGTCCGACTTGGTATAAAAGAACCCGATCGGGCTAACTTCGTTTGACCAACTACCTCTTCATGCTCGCAGACAAACATGATTATCGCCGCAAAACGCTGCCCTTCCGTCTCGAGATAATTGCGTTCAGACACATATGATCCGTTCGCAGGCATGCGGCCTTGGATGTGTTCATGGGGAGGATATCCTTGCCGCCTAGTCGGCGCGCGGGCTCGGCGTCGGGCTCAAAGCCGCATCGCCTACGAGGGGGGTTACTTGAGTGCCCATTTGATTGCAAAGCTGGCTGCGCCGCACATCGCAGAAATTGTCCGGCGCACCAGGATCACCGGATTGATCGACCGCGTGCTTGGCATTGGCGCATGCTGGATCGCCGCACCAGCCGGATATGGCAAGACCACGGTGATGGCCGACTATTTGTCGGGCGCCAGGGCGTCGCATGTCTGGTTTCGAGCCGACGAAGGGGACCGGGACATTGCGCGCTTTTTTGACTACTTGGCGCAGTCCCTGCCATCGTCCACCGGCCTGAGCATGCCAGTTTTCGGCGTGGAATATGCCGAAAACCCTCGTGATTTCGCCCGCATATTTTTTTGTGATTACTTCGCTCGGCTGAGAGCGGGCACGGTCCTGGTATTCGATGACCTTCACACGGTCGACACCCCTGCCTTCAGGGATGTTCTTGCGGTTATGCTTGGAGAGCGGCCGAGTTGGCTTCGTTTCGCGTGCCTCTCTCGGACCCTGCCCGGCGAAGAGCTTGATGGGCTAGTGCGCTCCGGCGCGGTGACCATCATCGATCAATCCGTGTTGGAATTTTCCGATATCGAAGCTCGCAGTTTAGTCGAACTCAGGTTGAAACAACGAGCCGCGCAAATCGATATCAGCAGTGCTCGAGGATGGGCCGTCGGGCTTGTGCTCCTGGCCGATAGAGGCGGTGTTGACGACGTTCTCAAAGCTGAGCCGTCGGTCTTCGCTGCTCTTGGCGGACATTTCTTTGACACGCTTCCGGCGTCCGAGCAGGAGATGCTGCTCACGCTTAACCTGTTGCCGGAAATCACGGCCACCTTGGCGAACGCAATCACCGGATCGACCGAGGCGGGAAAGCTGCTTGCCCGACTCTATGAGCGCCAATTTCTCGTCACGAGGGCCGAAGGCCAGAAGGAAACCTTCCATCTGCATGACCTGCTCCGCGATTTCCTGGACCGTCGCTTTGACGAGAGGCTTTCGGATACCGAAAAATCCGCGTTACGGGCAAAGGCGTCGCTGGTTCTTTCCGAGGCCGGGCGAGTGGATGACGCAATCGGGCTCGCGTTGGATGCCGCCGCGTGGTCATCGGCCCGCGACCTCCTGCTTCAGCGCGCTGATGCGCTGATAGCCACGGGCCGCCGCGCATCGCTTATCGAATGGCTGGGCAGGCTGCCGCAGGGGGAATTGACCGGCTGGCTGCTCTATTGGGCCGGCGTTGCCCATCTGGCCGACGATGCAGAGGCCGAACGCTGGTTCACACAAGCCTGGCAGACATTCGAGGAAGAGGGTGATGAACGCGGCAAATACCTGACGGTCGCACGTGTCGTGCTGGTCAAGACAGACAGTTGGCGCACTCATCATGGTCTTTCGACATGGACGAGGCGTGCGATCATCCTTGCCGCACAAGAGGTTCCTCAGCTTCCGGATGAAGAGGACCTGCTGGGTCCATATCGGATTGCTGCGCGCTCACGACTTCGCGGATGAGACTGACGGCGATATTGGGCATGAACTAGCCGAACGGCTGCTTGACCGGCTAGGAGACGCGAGCCGGAGCTTTCCGAGCGGGCTTCGCCTCCATGCAAGCGAGACCCTGATCGAACATGCGGTCATGACGGGCAAGGCCGGCATTTTTGAACGGGCGGTGGATCATGTCCGCGGCGATATCGCGAAGCCCGATGTGCTTGCCTGGCACCTTGGCCTCTGGCTAGTTGCTTTCGGCGCGGCCAACGGTCGCTACTTTCGATATTCGAGGCGCGATTTTCCATACACGACAGCAGAGGAAGCTCTGCATGCCGCCATCGACATTGGTGAGCGGGAAGCGCTCAAAGGGGTGGAATTCGGAGCGCTTTATCATCTGCAACTGCAGATGAAACTACGCAATGACTTTTCGGCATTCAGCCGGCTGGTAATGCGGCTCGCCGAAATTGCTGACAGCCGCTACACGACACAAGTTGCCGTCGTCGCCGATTGCCGTGCGGCATTGCATACCTGGCAGAGGAACTTCACCGAGGCTTATCGCGATTGTGAACGCTTCATGGCGGCTATCGAAGAGGGCGATGAACCGCTCGTCGAGCGGCTGCCTCATTACATCACCAAGTTTCAGGTGCTCCTCGCGGATCGCCGATCGCAAGAAGCTGCCGACCTGCTCGTGGACCTGTTGCCACGACTGCAAGGCGGATCGTTACTTCGCGCGCGGCTATGCGTCATGGCCGCTGAGGCGCTTCGCGCGAAATGGCAGGGCAACCCGGCCTATGAAGACCGCTTGCGAACCCTTTTGACCGAACTGACTGTTGCCGATTGGCGCGCTGTTCTACTGAACCTGCCTGATCTGCTTTCGGATATTCTCGCCGATGCGATCGAAAGGGACATCGAGACCGAGTTTTGCTCGAGCCTGATCCGCGAGCGCCGTCTTGCGCCGCCGGCTCGCCGTCCAGCCAGCTGGCCGTGGCCTCTCAAGATACATGTGCTCGGCGGTTTCCGACTCGAGCGCAATGGCGCCACCATCGAGCTTGGTCGCAAGCCGCCGACGCGCGCGCTCGACATCCTACGCACCCTGGCCCTGTCGAAGGATCATGCCTGTTCGATCGAAACGCTGCAGGATTGGCTTTGGCCGGACCTCGACGGGGGACAATCAAACGCCGCTTTTGAGCAGGCGTTACACCGTCTGCGAAAACTGCTTGGTCAGGCAGATCTGATTACGCTGCGCGAAGGAATATTGCGGCTCGCGCCGGACAAAAGCTGGATTGATCTCGACGATTGGCAGTACCGGCTGAAGGCGGTCTTGGGTGAAGTCGGACAGATATCCGCAGAGAGAATGCGTGTGTTCTACAGCTTTCCCGGCCCGCTCTTCTTTCGGCAGGCCGAACCGGCCTGGGCAGTCGCAACGGCGGAAAGCGTTCGTGACACCTATATCGATCTTGCCATGCGCCTTGGCCAGCTGCGTGAGGCGGAGGACGACGGCGTTCAGGCCAGGGCAATCTATTTACGAGCGCTCGACTACTATCCCGAATCCGACCGGCTTCATGGAGCGCTGATTGAATCGCGGCTGGGAAGCGGCGATCTGGCCGGTGCGGTTGAGGACTACGAACGTTATTTGCGTCTGCGCAAAGCTGCCGGAGAGCTGGATCCTTCCCCGACGGTCCAGGCCATTGTCAGAAGATTCAAACTTTCGCCAAGCGGTGGCTGAGCCGTAAGCCATCCGTAAGGGCGGTTCGCCTAGCGTTCATGCGTGTAGTTGGTATCTACGCCAGGAGGAACGTCTATGTGGAAGGATCGCGCAAATCGGGGCTTGTATCTCTTCGAAGGAAGCAGTGACGACCCGGGAAACAGGACATGGCAGATTTTCAACCATGTCCTGGGTGAAAGCAATTCAGACACTTATATCAGCCGGGACTTTTACAACGTCCAGCAGACCGCCGGGGGACTTCCCGATGGTGTCAGCTTCGACCAATTCCTGGGAATGATCCAGGGGCATGTGCGTAGTGAGCTGGAAGGCAGCAGCTTTGACGACGACTTCAGCGACGAAGACTTTAAGCAGGCGGCGCTGACGTTTGACGACAACATTCGCCGCCATATCCGTTTCCTGAACGGTGTTGTTCATCAAGGCTCTCCCGGAGAGGTCCATGTCGCGCTTTGGAACCTGATCCTGGAAAGCCGCGGCGACAGCCGCAGCATCTACTCATGCTATAGCGACTATCTCGTCGACGCCTGACGACACCGCGCCGGATCGCCCCAGCGGCGGCAATGCTGTGATGCAAAGCGACAGGCGCGCACGGCGATCTGCGCAATTCGCGCAAGCAGCAAGCAATTCTCCGGCCTTGCAGGCCGCCCATACGGCATTCGTGCAGCGCGGGCGGCCATGCCTGATTTTGTCTCGCTGGTGGTCAGGCATCTGGCCGACAATGAACGCAACCATTTCCGAAGGAGCCTAAAAATGCCTGGAAACGAACTTCAGATCACAGGCGGTATTACCCAGGCGCTGCTTGATGCGCTGAACCAGATCCATATCGCCGTCGCGGCCCAACTCGTCAATCCGGACGGCTCGCCATCGAGATCGGCCGTCTACATGCATCTTCCGGTCGGCCAGCCGATCGATCCGAAAATGTACGCAAACCCCTGGACGCCGGCGGGCGGCAGCGCCTACGGTGCCGTATCCAACACAGGCGCCTTTACGGCGCCTACGCCACCACCGCTCCCGGAGGGGACGCCGGCAACGCCTGCCGGTCAGCTTACGGCAATGCCGCAGCCCAATCCGCAGCTGCAACTGGCGATCAACAGCGCATTCAACACCGCGCGACGCGTCGACGACATGCTGATGGTCACCGACAAGGGGGTTGCCGTCTCGTGGCCGCAGCGGACGGTCAGCATCGAATATTTCACGGCGTTGTCGGGCATGCAGGCCGAGCCGATACCGGAGCCCTCCGCCGACATCAAGAAGCGTATTGCCGACGCTCAGAAGACCCTCTACCTCATGGATGCAGACGGCAATTTCACCGGCTATACGCCGCGCCATACCGCCTATCGGCGCAATCAGAAAGCCCTGGCCGACGCGCGCAGCGAGTATGCGCTGGCCTATTCCCAAGCAATGTCCGATCCGGTCCAGGGACAGGCCTGGCCGGTGACCAGCGCCAGATACCAGAACGCCGTCGACCAGGCTTACAACGACTTCAGGGACATGGGCGGGCAGGAGATCGAGGACGCGATCGCAACGCTTCAATCGATCGGCGGCAGCGCCGCCGCAGCCCTGATCGCCAAGGCGCGCAAGATGTACGACGACTACAGTATCGGTCTTGGGGGTGCAATCGCCGTCAAGGTTCCGTGGTCGTATGTCGATCCGGTATCATGGTGGGACCACACCAATCGTGATTTCGGCGTCATGAAGGTCAAGGCGTCGTCGACCCAATACCAGACAAGCGGCGGCGGCGGACAGCACAGCTTCGGCCACAGCTTCTACACCAATGAATCGTCCTCGACGTCGGGCAGCGCAGGTTACCATGTCTTCGGCTTTGGCGCTTCGGCCAATGCGTCGCACAGTTCGACTAGCCACGACGACGGATGGAACACGGATCAATCGTCCTGGAACTGGCACCAGGACCAGAGTTCGTCCGCGACCGTGAGCTTCGAATGGTTCGTCGCGAGCATCGAACGCCCGTGGCTGCTGGGCGATCTCTTCCATATGGACGGCTGGTACCTTGCCGGGCAGAAGAAGAATTCGATCAGCGACGGTACGATAGAGGGCCAAATCGGCGACGTGCCGAAACTGCTGCCGATGATTCCGAAAGCCTTTCTGATCGTGCGGAACGTCACGATCACCGCCGACTCCTGGGGCAGCATGGGCTCGGTCTTCCAGAGCGCCACCGACAGCGCCAGCGGCCATACGGACAGCAGTTCCACGAGCTACGGCGGCAAGGTGGGCTGGTTCGGCCTCGGCGGCTCCGTGCAACACTCCAGTTCGGAAAGCAGCGGCGCGTTCAGCAACCAGCACGACGCTTACCAGGGCTTTTCGTTCACCAGCAGCGGGACCGGCGGGACGCTCGAACTCTTCGGTTCCCAGATCGTCGGCTGGATCGGCCAGATACAACCGGCCGCGCCACGCAAGGACGATCCTGCCTTGGCCAATGGCGGTTCGAACGACACGCCCGCCGATGCCGGCGGATCGCCGGCCGTGCCCGAAGACGCCAACGCCGCACCGCAAAACTGAGGTGCTCCATGAGCCACAATTCCGACCAACTCGCGATCCTCGGGCAGAAGGTCATCGACGCGCTGATCGCGACCTATAACCCGGCCAATGATCCGTCGATAGCGCTTGCCCTCCATCCGGGGCAAGCGCTGGCCGACGACATCGTCCAGAACGGCGTTACAAATCCCCTGCGGCTGTCGGAGTGGCTTGAGGACCAGTACGACTATCCGTTGTGGCTGAAACGCTCCGACGCCTCGTCCATCTCGACGGCGTCAGTGGGCGCCGTGTCGGCGAAGTCCACCTATCTCGCAATGGTCCCGTGGGCACAGCCGAGCGTGCCCGCGGATTCCCCGGCTTATGCCCGCCTCGCCGCCCTGATCGCCGGTGCGCGCCGGGATCTCGGCGACAATCCCAACGCTCTGCCTTTCAGTTGCGAACCGACCGATTTCGCTCAGGCCGACAGCACGGCCTGGCATGTCTTCGACCAGAGGATCACGGCTAGCAGCTCGACGACGACCACATCTTCTCCTCCTGTAAGGGCCAATCCCCAATTGTGGAAGATGCGTCGGGTTACGGATGATTTCCTGTCAACGCTGCCGTCGACTGTAGAGATTGCGGAAAGGCGCAGGGCGTTTACCGCGGAGCTGGCCGTCGAGCCGCGCACCGAAGTCGTCAGAAGGTTGCGCACGATGCCCAATCCGGCCGAACTCGCCGCCCAGCCAATCGAGTTGATGCGGGTGGCATCATCATCGCCATCTGCACCGGAGCCGGTCGCGTTGCGGGCGATCGGTGCTGCCAACCTTCGCGCGGCAACCGTGCGGCCGGTCACTCGCAGCCTGGTTTTCAACCGCAGGCACCTGATGAACATGGAGGAGCCGCCGCTCGTCGTAGAGGGTCATACCGGCGAGGCCGCGCCCGTCAGAACCTTCGACAGGAGGATGCTCGACAGGCTTTCGGCGGTACAGCTTCACGATCTGGTGCAGACACCGGCGGTCACGGAGGTGACGACATCGGACAGCGAGCTTCACGTCCATTTCGAATATTGCCTTGTCGCGATCACCCGTCGTCTAGCCGGTACCCCATGGTGGCGTTCCGATCTGATTTTGGAAGACGACTGGTACGTACCGGGCATGAGACGTGGCGATATGGTCAAGCCATCAACCGACGAAGCTTATGCGCACTGCTTGCCGCAGGGCCTGCTTCTGGTCCGCAATGTTCGGTTTAGTGGTTCATGGACAGCGGAAGCTCGCGCAACGATGGAGAATCCGGTGTCGTTCCTAGGACCTTTTCTGTTGCAGGCGCCCCGAACCGAGGCCGTCAGCACGTCCGATGTCGAGCAGGTGAGCGTGCTCGGGATCGGTACGCAGGTGATTGGCGAACTTTGTCTTCCGCTGCCGCCGTTACCGCCGGCGGACGACCCGGATCTGGCGGTCGCTCCCGCCGGCTAGGAAGGGGGAAGGCGTCCAGTCGGGACTCCCAGCGGCGCCCTCTTCCTTCTATGGGATCGTTTCCGGCGATATTTGTTTTGTGAATGACAACATCCTCGGTGAATGGCGGGGGGCGTGCGGCCGTCTGGCTGCTGAGTTTCGGCAGTCAGGCGGCTTCGGCATTTCGCATTCAAACAATCGCAGGAATCGTCGGTTGCGAGCCCCCTGAAACGCCTTGGCGCCGGGCACATCGATAGTCCCGGAAGGAGGTGTTCGAGATGGTACACGCCTTGAGCAAAGAAGGCCTGACCTGCTCGGGAATTGCGCGTCGCACGGGATATGGCCGCCGCAGCATCGCAAAATGGCTGACGTTCGAAACCCCACCCGACCGACGCAGGGGTGCGCTACAGCCGACATCTCCGCGGATACACCGGCAGCTTTTCCAATCTTGAACGCCTCCTGGCAACCTGGCAACCTGGCGCCGCGCCGAGAGGCCGGAAACAGATAAGGATAAGGATGATACGGCGCCGGCTCGGATCGGACTCGCCGACAGAACATATGACAATGCGCCTGTGCGTGATCCGTAAACCGGTCATTGGATCTCACCGGTTGTCGCCACTACTCTCTGCATCAAGTCGCGCGGCGCGCTGACCATCAATCAAGCACGGAAGTAGATGCCCTCAAAAAGGAATCACAGACGTTTGCTGTTTTGCGCAGCTTCTCCATGCGATTTCGCGGAATATTTCATGGCCGAACTTCGGCGAAACTCGAAGAATGGATCGAGGATGCCATTCGAGGTGCCGATAGTATCCCGGCGGAGCTGCCTTTTTGCAGGGCGAGATGTGAGGCTCAGACCTACGTCGCCGAATAGTTCATGTCTCTCAGGTCGTCGAGCAAGCCGGGCCCCTCCGGCGCCCAACCCAGCTTCTTCCGCGTCAGTGTGCTCGAAGCCGTGATGTCCGCCGAAGCGAACATGGCGAACCAGCCGAAATGGGCTTCCGCCTCTTCTTTCGCAAGCGAGACAGTGGACAGCCCGAGCCCGGTGGCGACGACATTGGCGATATCGCACACGGCAACCCCTTCTTCCGCTACCGCATTGTAGCGGGCGCCAGGTTCGCCGCGAAGGAGTGCCAGAACGTAAAGCTTTGCCACATCGCTCACGTGACCTGCGGCCCAGCGGTTGGCGCCATGGTCGACATAGGCGACGACGCCCTTCTCGCGCGCCATTTCGATATAGGGCGAGATCAGACCTTGTTTGACAGTGTCGTGCACCTGCGGAAGCCGAACGACGCCCAGGTTGACGCCGGCTTCGAGCTGTTCCTGGCCAGCCAGTTCCGAGGCTATGCGTGGATTGACATGATGATCGTCGAACACATCCTCGCGTGCGGGTTCGCCATTGCCCGGGTCGCCAATGCCGACGCCCGAAGTGATGAGCAGCGGCCGGTCCGATCCCTTCAGGACGACCCCGAGCGCGGCAATGACGCGGCGATCCTTTTCGCAATTGGCCACGAAATTCGTAAAGTCATGGTCGAACGCCGTATGAATGACGGCGTCGGCATTCTCGGCTCCTTTCGCCAGGGCCGGAGGATCTTCCAATGTCCCGAGATAAGCGGATGCGCCGGCACTCATCAGTTCTTTCGCTCCAAGGCCGGAACGGGTGAGGCCGATCACCTCATGGCCTGAGGCCGCGAGTTCGCGAAGGATACGGGATCCTATGAACCCGGTGGCACCTGTTAGAAAAACACGCATGGGAATCTCCTGCATTGACGTATCAGGCGATCTCATGAAAAATTGTCCTGTTAAAGTAGTGACTTTATCCTAGTATAATAATCAATAGGATCGCATGAGCGAGAACACATCCGAAAATGCTCTTGGCACATTCCTGCGCGACCGGCGCATGCGCCTCGATCCAGCTACATTCGGCTTCCCCGCCGGACGCCGGCGTACGCCAGGCCTGCGCCGCGAAGAAGTCGCCCAGCGCGCCAATATAAGCTCGACCTGGTATACTTGGCTGGAGCAGGGGCGGGGTGGGTCACCGTCCGCCCATGTGCTCGATCGCATTGCAAAGGGACTGATGCTGACCGAGCCCGAGCGTGATCATCTGCATATTCTCGCCTTCGGCCATCCTCCGGAGCCGCGTTACCACCAGCGAGAAAGCATCACGCCGCGGCTGCAACACGTGCTGGACGCCATGCCCTTCAGTCCTGCCATCATCAGGACGGCGACATGGGATGTGGTGGCGTGGAACAAGGCTGCGACCGTAATTCTGACGGACTACGCCAAGCTGCCGAAGGAGCGGCGCAACATCCTTCGCATGATGTTCTCCGACGAACGCGTACGTGCTGCGCAGGACGATTGGCGCAACATCGCCCGTTACGTCGTTGGCGCATTCCGGGCCGATGCCGCGCGTGCCGGCGCAGGGGTGGAAATCCGCCAGTTGGTCGATGAACTCTCCGCTGGCAGCCCGGAATTCAGGGCGATGTGGGCCGACAACGAGATCACAGGCACGCGCGAAGGCATCAAGCGCCTTCACCACCCTGTTCTTGGAGTGATCGAGTTGGAGTTCTCGACCTTCGCGGTCGAAGGCCGGTCCGACCTCAACATGATGGTCTACAGTCCGGCAAACCCAGAGGTGATGGAGCAATTTCGCTCGCTGATTGCCAGGGCTCGCTGAGCCTACGATGACGAGATTAGTCGCACGAAAGAAGGTGCGGAATTCATAATGTGGGATGCGGTCGGCCATGAAGCTAACAGCCGCCTCTTCCGGCTGATGCACAGCCGCGACGTGCTTAGCAGCAATTCGTGAGAGGAATTCGACGGTGTCGAAGAATCCGTGGCGCCCGGCAGCTTTATCGGTCTGCCAGCTCAACAGCCGCCATTCCACGGAAACATCGGGGCGTCCCGTTTTCAGGCGCCGGTGACACGCCAGATGACGTCGCCCACATCGTCTGCCATCAATACGGCGCCGTCAGCCGCCAGCGCCACCCCGACCGGTCGGCCATAGGAATAGTTCTCGTCCGCCGACAGGAAATCAGTGAGAATTTCGCGCGGCAGTCCCACAGGTTTGCCTTTCTCGAAAGCGACGAACGCCAGCTTATAGCCCGAGAGCTTGGAGCGGTTCCACGACCCGTGCTGACCGATGGCCATGCCCGCAGGAAAGCCCGGCAGCGTCCCTTCGGGCAGCCAGCAAAGGCCGAGTGATGCCGTGTGGCCGCCCAAGGCATAATCCGGCTGCAGCGCAGAGGCCACCTTGGCGTCGTCCTGCGGCACACGATCATCCACCACCCGGTTCCAGTAGCAATAGGGCCAGCCATAAAACCCGCCATCGCGTACCGACGTCAGATAGTCGGGCGGCGTCTCATCGCCAAGCCCGTCACGCTCATTGACAACCGTCCAAAGCATTCCACTCTCGGGTTCCCAAGCCATGCCCACAGGATTGCGCAAGCCACTGGCAAAAATCCGGGATTGCCCCGATTTCAGGTCGTATTCGTGAATGCAGGCGCGGTTTTCTTCCGCGGCCATGCCTGCGTCGCCGATATTGCTCAGTGACCCGACAGCCACGTAAAGCTTGGTGCCATCCTTGCTGGCAATCAGATTACGCGTCCAATGTCCGCCAGGCACCAGATCCATCAGTTTTTTGGCCGGCTTGCTGATTCTCGTCGCGCCTGCCTCATAGGGATAGGCCAAAAGCGCGTCGCTGGTGCCGACAAAAAGCGTCTCCCCGACAAGGGCGATGCCGAAAGGCTGCCGCACGTTCTCGATGTAGGCGTAACGTTCTTCGGCCACTCCGTCGCCGTCGGTATCACGCAGCAGCGTTACGCGGTTGGGGCTGTCGCCGGAAGCGCCGGCCCGCCGCATCGTGGCTGACATGGCATGGTCGAACAAAGTGCGCGGATTTCCACGTTCGCCCATGGATTCCGCCACCAGCACATCGCCGTTGGGCAGCACATGCACATTGCGTGGATGCACCAGCCCCCGCGCAAAAGCATTGACCTTAAGCCCGGCGGCCGTTGTCGGTTTGTGCTCGCCCTCCCAGCCCTTGGCCGTCGGCATCTTCAACGTCGGTATCTTACCCTGCGGTTTGGCCACCGGAATGACTGGCGTCGTGCCATAAACAGGTTGCCTCGGGCCATCACCCGAATGACGAATGGCAATAGCGCCTCGGCCGACAAAGGCCACAAAGCGGGCGAAGAGAGAAGGATCGGCCATCGGTCGCCTCCGAAATAGTGAGGAAAAGTCAGGAGAGGCCCAGACGCTAAAGCGTTTGCGCGGCCAACACTAGAGGGCTGTGCGAAAATTTTAAAGGGAGGGAAAGTGTTCGGGCAAATCTGGACGACCGATGGTCGATCCTCGCATCGTCGATCTCGAGTGGGGTCTGTCGTACCTTTGTCTTCGGTGTGCCGGGACCGTTTCCCTCAGTGCGTTCTGTCCGCTGTGTGCGAAGCTTCTTTCTGGGATCGAGAGCGCGAATGAACTCCGCAACAGGCCCGTCGTCCCGCCGGCAGCAAAGGCATGGTCGATGAAGGGCAGTTCCTCCTCGATCAACCGGCTGACGATCGAGGTTCGCTTTTCTGGCGGCGCGAACAATCCAGCCTGCGCACGGGTGCGTTTGATGACCGTCTTGCTCTGCAGATAGCCGATGCCTTCCCGGATGAGGATGGTGGCGATAGCGTTGGCGGCACGCTCGATCGAATTCATGGTGGTTTACCAAATGATTTTCGGGAGGCAGATGCCCCCGCCCATAGAAAATGTTGATTGCGTCGCTCATATCCGCCTCAAATTCTTGACACCTTTTAGCTATCTGGCCGCCGAAGCCCGACAGGCTTTCAGGCTGCGTCAACGGTGAACTGCGTCTGTTCGCCCAGACCTTCGATGCCGAGTCTAATTGTCTGGCCGGCACTTAAGAACAGTGGCGGTTTCATTCCGAGGCCGACGCCGGGAGGTGTGCCCGTGGAGATGATGTCGCCCGGTTGCAGGCTCATGAATTGCGAGATGTAGTGGACGAGAAAGGCGACGCCGAAGATCATCGTTGTGGTGGAACCGTTCTGGCGCATCACGCCATCGACCGAAAGCCACATCTTCAGGTTCTGGGGATCGGTGATCTCGTCGCGCGTGACCATCCAGGGTCCGATCGGCCCAAAGCTGTCGGCCGATTTGCCCTTGGTCCACTGGCCCCCGTGTTCGGCCTGGAATTCGCGCTCCGACACATCGTTGATCAGACAATAACCCGCAACATGTTGCATGGCGTTGGCTTCCGAAACGTAGCGGGCTTCGTCGCCAATCACGATGCCGAGTTCGACTTCCCAGTCCGTCTTCCTCGACTTTCGCGGAATGATGATACCGTCATTCGGACCTGTGATGGCACTGGTTGCCTTGATGAACAGGATCGGCTCTTCAGGGATTGCAGCGCCCGTTTCGGCAGCATGGTCGGCATAGTTCAGGCCGACGCAGATGAACTTGCCTGTGCGCGAAACACAGGGCCCCAGACGGCCGGGTTCGGCGACGAGCGGCAGGCTCTCGACGTCGATCGCCGCGATCTTCGCCAGACCCGCCGCCGTCAGGTTGTTGCCGGCGATGTCGTCGATTTGACCGCTCAGATCCCGCACCTTGCCATTCCTGTCGAGGATGCCCGGTTTTTCGGAGCCGCGCTGGCCGTATCTCAAAAGCTTCATGTCGATTGTCCACTTGTCTTGGGATTGTCTTCAGGCGTTTGCCCAGCCGCCGTCGATGACGATGGCGTTGCCGGTCATGAAGGCAGATTCATCGCTGGCAAGATAAACCACGAGTTCAGCGACTTCTTCGGGCGTGCCGAGTCGTCCCATGGGTTGGCGGGCGACGAAGCTCGCGCGTGCCTGATCGTAATCGCCAAGCGCACGCATGCGATCTTGCAACGACGGACTTTCGATCGTGCCGGGGCATATTGCGTTGGCGCGGATGCCCTTGCCGACATAGTCAAGCGCTACCGATTTCGTCAGGCCGATGACCGCCGCTTTTGTCGTTCCGTAGATAAACCGGTTCGGAGCGGCGATGACGGTTGAGGCAACCGACGCCATGTTGACGATAGACCCGCCGCCGCGTTCGATCATGCCGGGCAGAAAAGCCCTGATCATCCGGTACATGGCACGGATATTCAAATTGACGGAGAAGTCGAAAGCCTCCTCGTCGCAGTCGAGAATAGCGCCGTTATGGACGAAGCCCGCGCAGTTGAAGAGGACGTCCGGAGCTTCGATTTGCCCGGAAAATTCATTGATTTGCGCTGGGCTCAGCACATCGAGCCTGCGCGTCGTGATGCCATCATGGCCGCCGAGCGTCTCAAGATTTTGCGGATCCATATCGGTTGCCCATACACGGGCGCCTTCCCGCACGAAGGCGAGTGCCGCGGCACGCCCCATCCCCTGTCCGGCGGCCGTGACGACAGCCGTCTTTCCTTCAAGTCTGCCAGTCATGTTATCTCCCATGCTGCGGGGATCCGCCGCATTGTTCACGGCCCGGCCCCGCCGCCCCAAAGTTGTGACACTTCCTGCGAGATGATGTTCAGGGCAGGAGAGGCAGTCGATCATTCTTCGGCGCGGACCCGAGTTGCGATCGTTCAAGGCGCTTGGGCCGCGCCCACTGACGCCTCGCCTCTTCTGAAAGCACGAGACCGTGACCGGGGCGGTTGGGCGCATAGGCGTAACCGTCGCGAATTTCGATCGGTGTCTCTACGAGATGATCGAAATTCTGGAACGAATACTCCAGCCATTCGACTTCCGGCATTGCCGCTGCCATGTGCACGCCGATCTCCAGGAAGGTGTTCCCCAGACTAACCGGAATGCCCAGTTCGGCAGCCAGCCAACCGATGCGCATGACGTCGGTAACCTGTCCGTGAACGTTGAGGATATCCGTGCCGAAATTGTCCATCAGAACACGTTTTCCGGAGAGGTCGAGATATTCGCCGCTGTTGATCTGGGTCCAGTTGACGGTGTGGCGCAGCGTGCGCAGTCCCTCGAAATCGTGCCGCAAGATCGGATCCTCGACCCACAGCAGATCGTGACCCGCATCCCGGATCGCCGTCAGTTTGACAAGCGCTTCCTTGGAGTTCCATGCTTCGTTGGGGTCAATCATCACCTGCGACCCGTCCGGCACAACCTTCTTCAGAAGATCGAGGCGGCGAAGGTCACGGGAAAAATCGGGATGGCCAACCTTAATCTTGAAGGTTGAATAGCCCATGCTGGCAGCATGCGCGAACAGGGCGCAAAACGCGTCATCGCTCAGATGGAAGTCAAGGCCGCTTGCATAGGCGCGAACCCGGTCGCGCCGGCTCCCAAGAAGTCGGTGCAGGGGCATGTCTGCCTGTTTGGCGGCCAAGTCCCAAAGAGCCACCTGCAGCGCCTCGTGGAATGGCAGGGAGTAAGCGCGCTGATTACCGCCGCGCGGCCTGTTCACCCGGTGCACGAGCCCAATCGCTCTTTCCCCCTTGATCGTCGGCCAGACCTCGTTGCTGAACACGGCTTCGATCTCATCCTGGTCGGGCAGGGGGTGGAAAAGTGTCTGAATGAACCCGAGCCCCACCTCCCCACTTTCGGAAATCAGCTCCAGAGCTGCGACGTTGACATCGTCGGCGCGGACCTGGCTATCGCCGATTACGCGGTCGCGGGCGAACTGAAAACGCGTTATACGAAATGTAGAGATGGGCATCCGGAGCTCATTGATCGCTTAAATAGTTGAATTGATCTATCAGAAGGGATAGATATCGTAGCCATGAAGAAACTACAAGAGCCCCGCAATTTAAAATCCGAGGCTGCCGATATCGGCATGCCCCGTCTCAGCGACGTCGCTTACGAACGTATCCTGGAAAGCCTGTTTGAGCGGAAGGTTCCGGTCGGCGCATTCATCTCGCAGAACGAGCTTTCGGCCATCGTCGACGTTCCCGTAGCGCCGCTTCGGGATGCTTTGCGGGTGCTGGAGGCAGAAGGCATCCTGACCATTCATCCACGTTCCGGCATTCAATTCGTCCGGCCGGGGTTGGAATTGACCCGCTCCACCTACCAGTTCCGTTCGATCGTCGAGCGTGCGGCAGTTCGTGTATTTGCGGAGGAAGCAGATGAGCAGGTGATGAATTCCCTTGAAGTCCGGCATTCTCGCCTTTTACGTCGCGTAGAGCGTGACGGAATTGGGCCGGAACAATTGCTGGAGATGGATTCGCTCGAGCTGGATCTGCACGGCCATATCATTCAGGCCTTGCGCAACCCCCTTATCGACAGCGCTTATCGGCGAATGCACAACTACCTGAGGCTTCTCAGGTTGGAGCGGAAGGTCACTGCGCCCATTCTTGTCCGTACCCTAAAGGAACACCTCGACATTCTCGAAGCCTGCAGCACAAGAAACGCGGATGCAGCCGAGAAAGCCTTGCAGGCGCATTTCCAGGCGGCCATGCAGCGGAACCTCGGCCTGGTTTGAGCATCTCGGTAAATTTGGCGCACGGCGGGATGGGATATTGCCGCGAGCGGAAAATGATGTTACCTCACACTGATCGATCAGAGAAGATATCTGATATCTTGAGAGGTTGCAATGCATCTGAGCAAACGTGAATTCCTGGCGGCAAGCGCCGTATTGACGCTCGCAGCGGGCTTGCGAAACGCCAACGCGGCCACCGCGATTAATTACTGGCATCATTTCGCCAGTCAGTCGGAGATGGCAGGGCTGGCAAAGATCATCCAGCTTTTTGCAGCCGCGAATCCCGATATTTCCGTGACGCAGGAGAGCATTCCAAATTCGGAATACATGGCGAAGGTTTCGTCGGCCGTGGTTGCCGGAGGTCGGCCCGATACCGGAATGGTGATTGCCGAGCGATTTGCGGATCTGACCGCAATGGGTGCGCTCATCGACCTTAGCGATCGCGTCAACAATTGGCCCGGCAAGGCCAATCTACCCGAGGGGCGCTGGGCCGGCATGTCTCAGGATGGCGCCGTCTACGCAGTCCCGGCCTATGCCTTCGTCGACTGGATGTATTACCGCAAGGACTATTTCGAGGAAGCCGGGCTCTCCGCCCCACCCGCGACATTCGAAGAGTTCCTCGTCGCCTGCCGCAAGCTGACGGACCCGTCCAAAAATCGATATGCTTTCGGGATGCGTGGCGGCGCTGGTGCATTCAAGTACGTCCTCGACGTCATGGAAGCTTTCGGCTCGCCGATCGTCAAGGACGGCCAGGCAGCGATCGACAAGCCGGCAGCCATCGAGGCCATCACCTTCTACGCCGACCTGTTCCGCAAGGAGAAGGTTGTTCCGCCCAGCGCTCCGAACGATAGCTACCGGCAGATCATGGAGGGCTTCCGGACCGGCCAGACTGCCATGATCTGGCATCATACCGGCTCGCTCATCGAAATCTCTGCTGCGCTGAAGCCCGGTGAGCAGTTCTCCACCGCGCCTATGCCTGCAGGACCCGAGGCACATATCGCCCGAGTAGCTTATGCCGGCAATGGCATCTTCAAGGACGACAATGTCGAGGCTGCGTGGAAGTGGATCAGTTTCTGGGGTGAGACCGATGCGGCAATCGCTCTTCTTGAGGCGACGGGCTATTTCCCTGCGTCGACTGCGGCGCTGAAGGACGAACGCATCACATCGAACCCTATCTATAGCGCGGCAACAGAAACGCTGGAGTTCGGGCGGCTTCCAAACAGCTTTGTGGGCGCAGCCGGTTGGTCGGAAAACGTCGTCAATCCGACATTCCAATCGGTTCTGACCGGCCAGTTGACGCCGGAACAGGCTGTGGATCGGATGATCGAAGGCCTCGAAGCAGCGCTTCGCTAACTCTCTCAGGCGCGATGCTCCCCTTGTGGTGTCGCGCCTCCAGCCGGGGACGGCGATATCGCCGAGGTTTGAATGACAGCAACCACACGCCGCAAGCCTTTCAGCCGCCTTGGCGAGGTCTCCGAGACCCGTTTTTGGGTCTATTTTCTTCTGCTGCCGAGCCTTCTTCTCCTGCTGCTTGTTGTTGCCTATCCGACGATCTACGGCTTTGTCATCAGCGCCCGAGAGATGCGCCTGACCAGGCCAGGCCTCAACGGCTGGGTAGGGATGAAACATTATGCCGCGATGATGTCGGACCGGGTGTTCTGGATTTCGTTGAAGAACACCGCGATATGGGTGAGTGCAGCCGTCGCAATCGAGATGACTCTGGGATTCATTGCAGCCGTGGCTCTCAACCGGAATCTGCCAGGCACAAAGATCTTCGGCGTGCTGATCCTGCTGCCGTATTTCCTGCCGAATGTCGTCGCTGGGCATATGTGGGCTTTGCTTCTCGACCCGCGTCTCGGCGTGATCAACGACATTCTCGTCCGTATCGGCATTCTGAACTCATACAAGGCGTGGTTCGCAGACCCGGCCACCGCTCTTGCGGCAACGATACTGGTGGAAGCATGGCACGGCTTCCCGTTCTTCGCGCTACTGTTTCTCGCCGGACTGAAAGGCATTCCTGAAGATCTATACAAGGCTGCCGCCGTCGATGGAGCAGGCTCCTTCACCAAGTTCAGACTGATCACAGTTCCGATGCTAAGGGCCGTGATCACGGCTGCGGTCATCCTTCGCGTCATCAGCCTTGTCAATTCTCCTGATCTCCTCCTGGTTCTGACTGGAGGCGGCCCCGGAAACGCCACGCAGGTCTTGTCGCTTTACGCTTTCCAGACCGCGTACCGCGATTTCAATTTCGGCTACGCAGGCGCGCTATCGGTGGTGATGTTCCTCATTCTGATGATCTTTGCCACGATCTACATTCGCCTGTCTCGCATTACGAAAGAATAACCCGCCATGTTCAAGTCTAAACGCAGCAGGCGCCTGGCAGCCGATATCCTGACCTACATCGCACTTTGCAGCCTCGGGATTTTCTGCATTGGCCCGATGGCATGGATGTTTCTGACGTCACTGAAGCCCGAGGCCGACATCGTCACCTCGCAGATGCAGTATATCCCGCGGCATGTCACATTCGAGAATTATGTCGCGATCTGGACCCAGTCGAACTTTCCCGTTTTGATCACCAACAGTCTGATTGTTACCACGATCACAGTGGCGATTTGCGTTGCTACCGGCACATTGGCCGCCTACGCCTTTGCGCGCATGGTCTTCCGCGGCCGCAACAGCCTCATGCTTGGCTACCTGCTCATCCGGATGTTTCCCGCGGTGATGATGATCATTCCGCTCTATGTGATGATGCGGACCGTCGGGCTGGTGGACAGCCGGTTCGGCCTGGCACTCGCCTATACCAGCTTCCTGCTGCCGCTGTTCGTATGGATGCTCAAGGGCTTCTTCGATGCTGCCCCCAAGGAACTGGAAAGTGCTGCCCGTATTGATGGTTCGACGCGTTTCGGCGCCATGGTTCGCATAGTTTTGCCGCTGGCGAGAAACGGTCTTGTTGCAAGTTCCGTCTTCATCGCCATCGCGGCGTGGAACGAGTTCATTTTTGCCCTGATGCTGACAACGGGGCAGGGCTCTCGCACCTGGCCAGTCGGGCTCCAGTTGATGGTTGGAGAGTTTCAACTCCCCTGGGGCGTCCTGGCAGCTGGCGGAATTCTCAGCATTCTACCGGTCATGCTTCTCTTTGCGATCGTTCAGCGGGCGATGGTCCAGGGTCTGACTGCGGGCGCTGTCAAAGGTTAAAGGAGACTATATTGCATGGCTACGCTTTCCCTCAAGAAGGTCCGCAAGTCCTACGGTGCACACAACGTTCTCCATGGCATAGACATCGAGCTGGAGGATGGCGGTTTCCTAGTGCTGCTCGGCCCGTCGGGCTGTGGCAAGTCGACATTGCTCAACATCATCGCCGGCCTTGATGATTCCTCCAGCGGCGACATTTCTATCGGCGGCCGCTCGGTGTCGGCTCTCCCGCCCAAGGACCGCAACATCGCGATGGTCTTCCAGTCCTATGCGCTGTATCCGACAATGTCGGTGGAGCGTAATATCGGCTTCGGCTTGGAAATGCGCGGTGTTGCTGTCGATAAGCGTCGCGAGGCGGTGGCTCGGGCTGCGGATATGCTGCAGGTTACGCATCTCCTTGACCGCAAACCGGCAAACCTTTCCGGCGGCCAGCGACAGCGGGTGGCCATGGGACGCGCCATCGTCCGTGACCCGGACCTGTTCCTGTTCGACGAACCGTTGTCGAACCTCGACGCGAAGCTCAGGGTGGAGATGAGGACCGAGATCAAGCGGCTCCATGAGCGGCTGGGCACGAGTATTGTCTACGTAACGCATGATCAGATCGAGGCGATGACACTCGCAACCAAGGTCGCCGTCATGAAGGGCGGCAATATTCAACAATTTGCCGATCCCCAGACGATCTATGAGCGCCCTGCAAATATGTTTGTGGCCAGTTTCATCGGGTCTCCGGCCATGAATTTTCTTGAGGGCCGTCTCGTGAAGAGCGGTTCTGGTTGGAAATTCCTGGCAGGGGGCGTGAGCCTGGATCTGGGAAGTGACTTCGCTGAGTTGAGCGAGGGTGACGTGACCCTGGGGCTGCGCCCGGAGGAACTCAAGGTGGTGGAAGGCCATGAGACCGGTGCCTTCGAAGGCATCATCGACGTCGTCGAACCTACCGGGCCGGATACGATGCTGACGACAATAATCGGGGGGCAAACGATTATTGCCCGTGTGGGGCCGCGGTTTGCTGGGAAAAGGGGAGAGCCGGTTACTTTTGCGGTCGATCCCGCGAGTGTCAATCTCTTCGATCCAAGGACTCAAATGAGGCTATAAGGATGACAGTGCAATGCGCTTTTGTAGTGATAGGCGCCGATTTCTGCATCAAAGCTATTGCGTGCGGGATGCGCCCTTGTCTTTGCGGCAGCCTACAATGATCTGGTGCGTTTCCCATAATTAATCTGTGAAACAGCACTGAAGGCTGACCCCGTACGAAAATGTAATAAGCGCCTGATTTTGCCTGCAAAATAGCAACAAGGGTGAGGTCATCGTCGGCGCCGATCGCGACCCCGCACGATCTCCACTTCTTGCAGTAAATCAAGGCTTTACGGTGGCTATAATAGAGGTCGGCCTTCGACGTTGATTCACAGTATAGGCGTCCCAGCTGAAACTATGGGCTCCGATCAGCGTCTCGTCCCGCAACTGGTAGAAACTGACATCGGCATTGCGTATTTTGCCGTCGGGACCTTTTCCCTGGAAGGTGACGGCAAGGCCGTTGCCGCCGCCGTCGCGCTCCGAGTAATGCAGCGGCTGGTGGATATCGCCGATAAGATGGACGACAAACTTCAAGGCATCGGCCCGCGCGCTCTTGCCCGCATGGTCGTCGGACAGCACCAGGATCTCGCGCTTCAGGGCTGCGGAAATGCAATCGCCTTCGGTCTGGTCGAGGGCGCAAGAACCGACCGGATCAGGTTTGGCATGTCGATATCAATGTAGTGCCAGACGCTTCGTCTTCGTGCCAGCGGGCGTGAACTTGAAATCGTCCAGAGCTGTTGCCAGGGCGCAAAAGATCCTGGCAGTTCGGTCGTATGGCAAGCCCCGTAGCCCAGCTCGCAGAGATCGGCGCAGGATGTAACGCCAACCGCTGAAGCTGAAGCAACGACCGCTCCGAAAAGGACTTCACGCGCGAAAAGACTGGCGCTGAGAAGGCCCCCGCGGCGGCAAAGTCGAAGAGCCGCGGACTGAGCGCTGAAGAAAAAAGCAGAAGACCGACCAGATAGAGGCGCAGGTTTCTGATGGCGCGACGCTGAAGGATGCGGTCAAGACCGCTGGAAGCTCCGACCAGAGATATTACGAATGGAAGAAAGCCGCCTCGCAACCAGCCGTCGCAAAACCGATCAGGCCTGCAACCGCGGATGACGAAGAATGGGCTGAGTTCATTGCGATCGAGGAAGAAAACCGCCGGCTGAGAAAGCTTCTTTCCGAGAAGCTTCGCATCGAAAACGCCGACCTTCGCAAACGGCTTGGTCTCAAATAATTCCGAGCCTGCATTGCCGATGAACTTCCGTGCATCCACCTGCCTTCTGGTCGAGAGAGCGTGTGTGCTCTGACAGCCAAGCTCGAAACTTCTGAATGGCTGGGCGACCAAAGCGACTGCGTGTGTAAGCTATGTGAAAATGATGCTCTGAGCCAACGACAATTGGCGAGACCGGTCGAAGTCGGCCTTGTGCAATGGCTTCGGCCACCAATTCGATTTCCGCCATGACGATTCCCAGGCCATGCTCTGCTGCAGCGTAGGACATACTGGAACTTTCGAAGGACCAGCCGTGGTCCAGCGGAACGGGAGGAATTCCCGCCGCTTCACACCAGACCTTCCAGTCGTTGTAACGTCGTAGGGTGTGGATGATCGGATAGCTCGACAATCTTTCGATGTCCACCGGACCGAACTCTGGCGCCGCCACAGGGCACAGCGCCGTCACGAACAGCGGTTCAATGATGAAATCCGAAAGTTCACTTTGTCGGGTGCTGGAGAGTACCACGGCATCACTGATATTGGCATCCAAGGAGTCCCCCGGATTGAGATAAAGAGAGGTAACGGAGATATCGGGATGTCGACGCGCTAGTTCCGGCATGCGCGGCATGAGCCAGTTGAGCGCGAACGACCGGGACAATCTCAGTACGACGGAATTGCGTCCGGTCATCGCTCTGAGGGCGGTGTGGCCTTCCTCCAGCGCTGCTATCGGCCCTCGCACTAACTCCAGATATACCCGACCGAAATCCGTCAATGACACCTGTCGGCCCACCCGCTGGAACAGCGGTGTGCCAACCTGCTGCTCCAACTGGCGAATCTGCTGGCTGACCGCCGACTGCGTCACGTTCAAGATCTCGGCAGCCTGCGAAAAGCTGCCCAGGCGCGCCGCCTCGGAGAAAGAGCGCAGAAGGTGGAGTTGGGGCACATGCATGATCCATTAGTACGCCTTATGCAAACCGGTGTGAATAGTCGTTTGACCATTTCGTGCTAAAATTATTAGCATAATATCTGCGTGATGCAAATTTAGGCAGACTTGCTGCGCACTGCAGCATTTTGGAGCAACCTCCCGAGGTTCGATGCTCGCGCCGACGCATTACGGCTGTGCCTCGACGAAAACCAAAAGGAGTTGGATCATGAAATACGGATGGGAGCCTTACCTGTCGGAGCGTGACAAGAAGCATTCTGAGCTCTGGGGAAAGAAGGAACTGAATGGCTTCGGCGAAAAGCCGGCACTGCTTCTGATCGATATCTACTACTCTGTGCTTGGGTTGAAGCGTGAAGACATTTTCGAGTCCATGAAGACCTGGCGCGGATCGACCGGTCTCGAAGGTTGGGAAGCGGTGGACAAGACCGCCGAGCTTCTCGCGGTGGCGCGGGCTGCCGGTATCCCGGTGATCCACGTCAAAGGCCTGCATTCGGGCGTGAATTCCTGGGGCCGTCGCAACCGCCCGAAGCCCACCATGCCGGAGGAAATGATAGAGAAGGGCCAGCAGATCGTCGACGAGGTGAAGCCGATTGCCGGGGAACTCGTGATCGAGAAGGCTGCACCCTCCGCATTCCAAGGCACGCCCCTGGCCTTCCAGCTACAAAGTCTCGGTATCGATACGCTGATCGTGTGCGGTGAAACTACCTCGGGCTGCGTACGGGCCTCCGTCGTTGATGGCGCCACGGCACGCTTCCGCATGGGCGTTGTCAAGGAGTGTGTCTTCGACCGCACCGAAGCCTCGCACTACATCAACCTCTACGACATGCACCACAAATATGCCGATGTGGTCAATCTGGACATGGCGAAGCAATACTTGGCCGGCTTGGCCGAAAAGACGCCGATGCTGAAGGCCAGCTGACCTCTGCTTCGTGCCTGCGCGTCAAGTCGCGCAGGCCATCCATTTCCACCGTTTGGCGCGGCCTTTTCCCAAGACAGATGCCGCGCACCGCAGGGAGACAGAGATGAAATTCCTCAGTCCATCATGGCTGTCCGCCGCTCTTATCGCCAGTGCCATGGCACTTGCCACACTATCGCTCGCCACACCGTCGAGCGCGGCAGAAGACAAGACCCTCGTCGTGCGCTTCTACGATGATCCGGCCGGCTTCGACCCCGCCAATATCTTCCGCATCGAAAACGAAAATATTGCCTTCAACATCTTCAGTGGTCTGACGACCTATGACGGCAAGACAGGCAAGATCGTTCCGGACCTCGCCGAGTCCTGGGAAACCAAGGACAACCTCACCTGGACCTTTCGGCTGCGCAAGGGTGTTCAATGGCAGAAGGGTTACGGCGAGTTCACCGCGGCCGATGTGCTCTATAGCTACAAGCGCATTCTCGATCCGGCCACGGCATCGCCCTACGTCTCGGAGTTGACCGGCATCGAAACAATGGATGCGCCTGACCCCTACACTGTCGTCATACGGCTCAAGGCCCCGAACGGAGGCTTCCTGCATACGGTGGCAAATTACCACCAGGGCCAGATCGTCAAGAAAGAGGCCATCGAAGCCGCAGGTGACCAGGTTCGCTGGAAGCCGGTTGGCACCGGTCCGTACTACCTGGACTCCATCGACGTCAGCTCGCGGATCGTGCTGAAGCGACATGATGGCTATTACAAGGGCCCGGCCCCCATCGCTACCCTGGACTTCCACATCATCAAGGATGATGCCACCGCCGCGATTGCACTGCGCAACGGCGAGATCGATCTGCTGATGCGACAGAGCAAGGAGGAACAGCTTCAGATACTCAAGGACGCCGGTTTCAAGATGAACCACGTCGACAACTATGCTTCGTCCCTGAAGGTCATGAACTTCTCCGATCCGATCCTCAAGGACGTTCGGGTCCGCCAGGCGATCGCCCATGCAATCGACTATCCTGCTATCACGGCCGCGATTGCGCCATCGCTCCAGGGGGCGGCCACCTCCATGCTGATGCCGTGGATGGATGTCTTCTCCAAGGATGCTCCCACCTACCCCTATGATCCGGAAAAGGCCAAGAAGCTTTTGGCCGAAGCGGGTTACCCTGATGGCTTCACCCTGAAAACTCTCGGTACCTCGGCGCAGGGCGTGACGGAGCAACAGCAGTTCGAGATCGACTACCTCAGCCAGGTCGGCATCAAGATGGAGCTCGAGTTGGTCGATACGCCGACCTTCAACCAGAGGCGCAACAAGGGCGAGTTCATGACGGCCAGCCGCCTTCTGCCGGCCATCAACCCGGACATGATCCTGTTCAGCTATCTGCATCCAGTCAATATCGCGCCGAAGGGCCTCAACGGCGCACGGTACAACAATCTGGAACTGACCACGACGATTGAGGCGGCGCGCGCCGAAGCTGATCCAGAGCGACGCATGGAGCTCTATGCCAAGGCGCAGAAAATCGTCATGGCGGATCTCCCCTACATTCCCGCCACATCGAGCAACGTCTTCTGGCCCAGCAAGACCAATGTTGAAGGCGTCAACATCAATTACCTGGCCCAGGTGAACTTCTGGGACGTCACCAAGTAACCTGAAGGGATTGCCGGCCATGCTGACCTACAGCTTCAAGCGCCTCGTTCAACTCCTGGTCACAGTTCTTGGCGTCGTGACCCTGGTCTTCTTCACCATGCGGCTGATCCCCGGGGATCCAATTTCAGCCATGGCCGGCGACAGCCTCTCCGGTGCCGCATTGGATCAGATGCGCAACCAGATGGGGCTGAACGATCCGCTCCTGGTTCAGTATCTCGGCTACCTGGCTCGGCTCGCCGTGCTTGATTTCGGCAGCACGGTCACCACCAAGCTGCCGATCATTGAGCTGATCGTCGGGGCGCTGCCCATCACCGTTTCCATCGCCATCGGAACCATCATTCTGACGGTCCTCATCTCAATCCCGCTGGGAACAGTTGCCGCCTATATGGCGCACAAGGGCAACCGGGTGCTGGACAATATCATCACCGGTATCGCCATGGTGCTGGACCTCATGCCGCCCTTCTGGACGTCACTGGTCTGTCTTCTCATCTTTTCCCTGACGCTCGGATGGTTTCCGGCAAGCGGTACGGTTTCCATCGATGACCCAGTTGCGCTCCTGCGCCGTGTCGCATTGCCAGTTCTCGTGCTGTCCATGGCACAAGTCGCCACCCTGGCTCGGATCACCCGCACCTCGGTACTGGAGGTTCTGAACGAGGACTATGTTCGCACGGCCCGCTCCATGGGCTGGTCGGAACTGCACGTGCTCTTTCGCCATGCTCTGAAGAACGCGGCATTGCCCATCGTCACCGTGATCGGGCTCAGCTTCGGCAATCTGTTGAACGGCACCGTCATCGTCGAGTTCATCTTCACCCTGCCGGGCATTGGCAACCTGCTCGTGGGCGGAATGAACAGCCGCGACTACCAGATGGTGCAAACCCTCATCGTCTTCTACGCCATGATCTTTGTCGTGATCAACTTCGCGACCGACCTGATCTACCGCGTGTTCGACCCCCGCGTGCAGTTCTGACCGGAGACAAAACGATGGCTCACATCTCGATTTCCCTGCCTGCCTTTCGCTCCTTCCAGCTGCAGGTGTCGGACATGCCTGGCCTGATGCGGCTCCTGTCCAATCGGAGGATACAAGCGGCATTGCTGATCCTCGTGCCGATCCTGTTGCTGACGGTGTTCCGGCCATTCCTCCCCATCCCGGGTCCTCTGGAAACCAACCTTCGCGCAATGACCAAACCACCCTCACTCGATCACCTGTTCGGCACCGACCGTATGGGGCGCGATCTTCTCAGCCGGACGCTTGCCGGTGTCCAGATTTCGATGTTCGTGGGCTTCGCCGTGGCGCTTCTGTCGCTCTGCGTCGGTCTTGTCATGGGAACGCTTGCCGGCTTTTTCGGCGGCGTTATCGACCGGCTGATGATGACCATCACGGACATCTTCCTTGCCTTCCCGTCGCTGCTGCTTGCCATCGGCCTGGTCTCGGTGATGGGGACGGGGATGCTTCCCGTCGTGCTGGCCATTTCGTTGTCGGACGTGCCACGCTTCATCCGCTTGCAGCGGTCGCTGGTACTCAGTCTTCGGTCCAGGGCCTATATTGATGCGGCGCGCACCGTGAGAGCCTCGCAGATGTGGTTGATGACCCGACACATCATCCCAAACACCATTGCGCCCCTGCTTGTCGCCGCCTCGATCGCTGCCGCGAATGCCATCCTCGTCGAGGCAGGCCTCAGTTTTCTGGGACTGGGGATCATGCCGCCCGCACCTTCGCTCGGCAACCTGATCCGCGACGGGCAGACCTATCTCGAACAGGCTTGGTGGATTTCCACTCTGCCGGGAACGGTCATCCTGCTGATCGCCATCAGCCTGCATTTCCTGTCGGACGGCATCCGGCAAGTCCTCGATCCACGTTCGCGCAAGTGACCATCGCAACAGCACACCGGATAAATCTCCATGAACGAACTGCGTCCCCTTCGGAATTCGCTGCTTGACGTGCGCAACTTGCACGCGCACTTCCTGACAGATGCCGGCACCGTTAAGGCGGTCAACGGCGTTTCCTTTCAGATCGGTCAGGGCGAGCGCGTGGCAATCGTCGGAGAGTCGGGCTCCGGAAAGAGCGCGATGGCAATGTCGTTGCTGCGCCTGCTTGCCTATCCCGGCAAGGTCGTTTCCGGGGAAATCAACCTGGACGGGCGCGATCTCAATCGCTTGAGCGAGCGTCAGCTCAACGAGATCCGCGGTCGCGAGGTCGGAACCATATTCCAGGATCCCATGTCGTCCCTTGATCCGGTGATGCGGATCTCCAAACAGATGATTCCGCCGATCATGCGTCATCTCGGGCTGCCCCAGGACAAGGCGAGAGCGGAGGCGATCAACTGGCTGGACCGCGTGGGCATTCCTGATGCCGCCCGCCGCATCGAATCCTATCCGTTCGAAATGTCGGGTGGCATGCGGCAGCGCGTAATGATCGCCATGGCCTTGTCTTGCCGACCGCGGCTGATCATCGCCGATGAGCCCACGACCGCCTTGGACGTGACGATCCAGGCGCAGATCGTCGAACTGCTGAAGGAGTTGACCGCTGAAACCGGCGCGGCCATGGTCTTCATCACCCATGACCTTGGCCTGGTTGCCCGCTTCGCCCACAAGGTCGGCGTCATGTATGCCGGCAAGCTAGTGGAGTTCGGCGCCGTGCGGGACATCTTCGCGCGTCCCCTGCATCCCTATACCCAGAGCCTCCTGGATACGATCCCGCCTGCCCATCAGCAGGAGCGTCGACGCCTCGTCCAAATCCCCGGGGTCCCGCCCGACATGAAGCAGGCGGTGCTGGGCTGCGCTTTCAAGGAGCGGTGTGCCGGGGCTCACCGGCATTGTTTCGAGACCGCGCCTGAATTGGATATGCGTCAGCCAGGTCATTCCGCCGCCTGCTGGTTACCCGATGGGCTGGGGCAGGATCGTTTTGTGGAGCAGGCACTCATACCGGCCATGGAACCGTCCGGAGAGCCGGGAGACTCAAGGGTGGTGGTGGAGATCAACAATCTGCACAAGCACTTTGTCTCCCGCAGCTCTTTGCCATGGCGGAAGCCTCCGGTCCTACGTGCGGTCAACGGCATTTCGTTGCGCATCAGCAAGGGCGAGGCCCTCGGTATCGTGGGCGAGTCCGGCTGCGGGAAAAGCACGGTCGCCCGTCTTCTGCTTGGTCTCGACCCCGCAACATCCGGCGAGATCTTTATCGACGGCATGGCGCAGATGGTGTTTCAGGACCCTTCGTCGTCCTTCAATCCCAAGATGACCCTCTCGAACATCATACAGGAACCCTTGGTGGTGACAGGCTGGGGCACCAGGACAGAACGGCAGGGCCGGGTGCGGGAGTTGCTGTCCCAGGTGGGACTCGATGAAAGCTACCTGCATCGCTATCCGAGCCAATTGTCCGGGGGGCAGCGCCAGCGCGTCGCCATCGCGCGGGCGTTGGCGCTCAAGCCTTCCGTCGTCGTCGCCGACGAACCGACATCAGCCCTCGATGTCTCGGTGCGCGCGCAGATCATAAACCTGCTGATGGATCTCAAGCAGAAGCTGAGGGTGAGTTTCGTCTTCATCTCTCACGACCTCCTGACAGTCAGCTATATCTCGGACAAGATCGCCGTCATGTATCTCGGCGAGGTCGTGGAGTACGGTCCCGCAGACGAGGTCTTTCACAATCCGGCACATCCTTACACACAGGCTCTGATCACCGCGGTGCCGATACCCGATCCGGAAGCCGAGGCAGCCCGGGCGCAGAAGCCGCTTTCGGGCGAGCTCCCGAGCCCGCTCAATCTGCCCACCGGTTGTTCTTTTGCGTCCCGTTGCCCGGAGGCCACGGATTACTGCCGCACCCATAAAATGGTGCTGAAGCCCTTTTCCAAAACACGAGAAACGGCGTGCCACTATGCAAGCTGATACATTCCGGCGCTTCGGTATCTTCGGCGGTGGACTTTTCTTCGCCATCACCGGAATGGCAGCCCCCTTTTTCACGCTTTACGCATCGGAAATGGGGGCATCGACACTCGCCATCGGTTTGATTGTGACCTCACGGGCTCTGCTGCCCATCATCATCGCCATGCCAACCGGTCAACTGATCGACAGCATCGGGTCTGTGAAGATGCTGCAGATCGGCTCGGCATTGCTGCTGATCTCGCTGCTCAACACCGTTTTCGCGACCAGCGTTCTCATGCTCACCGTCTCGCAGCTGTTCATGGGGGCCTGCATCATCATCATGGCAACCGCACTTCAGGTTCTGGTCTCGACCGGGGATCGGGAAACCCGCAACAAGGCCATCACCACCTATTCCATGTGGATGTCGGGGGGCAGCATGCTGGGTCCGCTGTTGGGCGGGCTAATCACCTTCGCCTTCGAGGCTCCTGCGGATGGGTACCGCTTTACATTCGTGGCGGCGGCGGCCGCCACCACCGTCTTCATGCTGCTGCTGGCCTGCCTCAGCCGCATTTATCCGCATCCGGTTCCGGCGGTTGGCGAGATCCGCTCGATCCTATCCTTCCGCGGCGTTACCACCAGCTATCGGCAAGGGATGGATCTTACGTCGCATAGGCCAGTGCAGTTCGG
Organism: Neorhizobium phenanthreniclasticum; assembly: GCF_040066075.1. Lineage (NCBI taxonomy): Bacteria > Pseudomonadati > Pseudomonadota > Alphaproteobacteria > Hyphomicrobiales > Rhizobiaceae > Neorhizobium > Neorhizobium phenanthreniclasticum. The sequence continues at coordinate 4,022 of NZ_JBEAAL010000046.1, read as the reverse complement.
GCTCGTGGGCACGTTCGTCATCATGTACATACAGGCGCTCTACAGCGGTTTCCTGCCTGTCTACCTGGATCAATTCGGTTACTCGGCATTTCATATCGCCGCAATCCTGTCCTGGCAGGGCATGGCCGGAATGCTCAGCCGCTTCGTCATCAAGGCCCTGATGCGGCGCTTCTCACTGGAGCGTATCCTGAGCGTCGCAGGTCTGCTGGCCGCCATCTGTGTCGTGTTGACGCCGCTTGCGGCACCCAATGCGGTAGTGACCTATCTGCTGATCTTCACCCTTGGTGCGGCAGCCGGCGTCAACCTGCCTGTCAGCATGATGATCATGGTCGATGCCGTTGGCGAAAGCCAGCATGGCAAGCTGATGGGGTTGCGCCTGCTCGTCAACCGCTTCTCCCAGACGATCAGCCCGGCACTCTTCGGCCTGCTTGGCAGCTTCGTCGGACTAACCGCCGCCTTCCTCGCGGGCGGTGCGGTGCTGGTTGCGACCATGTTCGGCTTTTCGGCTTACGCCAGCCACATGGTGCGAACCAGCGTCGCGAATGCTGCGAGCAATCCTAGTCCAAAGGAGGACTGACATGACTGAACGTATATGGGACAAGTATCTCACAGAGCGCGACAAGGCGGTTTTCGCCGCATCCGGCTTCGGGGCGATGGCCGACTGGGGCAAAAGGCCCGCCCTCATCATCATCGACGTGAATTATGCATTCTGCGACGAGGAGCCGAAGCCTATCCTCGAAAGCATCAAGAAATGGCGCACTTCGTGCGGGGAGGACGCTTGGGAAGCCATCCCGGTTCTTCAGCAATTGATTGCTGTGTGCCGGGCCAAGGGGATACCGGTGATCTACACCACCGGCACCCGACGCGCCGATAACTGGGATTCCGGTTCCTGGAGCTGGAAATCGAGCCGCCGCGGAGAGACGCCGGTGACCGACGTTAGCAATCGTGACGGAAACGATATAGTCGATGAAATTGCACCAGGACCAAGCGACATTGTGGTGCGGAAGCAAAAGCCGTCCGGGTTCGCCGGTACCCCCCTTCAGTCCTACCTGCAGCTTCTTGGTTGTGACAGCCTGATCGTCACCGGTACGACGACATCCGGATGTGTTCGCGCCACGGTTCTCGACGCGTTTTCTCAAAACTTCCGGCTGACGGTGGTGGAGGATGGATGCTTCGACCGCAGCCAGGCCAGTCACGCGATCAACCTTTGCGATATGCACGCGAAATACGCCAACGTGCGCCCGAGCGGCGAGGTGCTGGACTACTTTGGCACGCTGGAAGACGGCCTGTTCGAGTTGCCGTCCGGCAAGGGCATGGCCACGCGCGTTGCCGCCGAATGATACTGTAGCCTCGCCCGGGACAGTGGGCGAGGCATCCCACTCCAACGATCCGCCAAGGGAAAGCAAGCATGTCACCCGACCGCTTCGAAGATCATGCATGGGCGGATATCATTCCCGCCGACCTGATCCAGCTCTATGCCCCATACCAACGTGAAACCTACGTCGGGCCGCGCCCGGCGCTCGTGCTGATCGATCTCTATAACCTGGCCTATCGCGGTGGACCGGTGCCGCCCTTGAGCCTGATGGACCAGTATCCCAGCAGTTGTGGGATCTACGCCCACAATGCGATCGAACCGACGAGACGGTTGATCGCCGCCGCGCGAACGGCCGGCGTGCCAATCTTCTACTGTACCTCCGACAACCGCCCAATGGCTGGTCTTCGGGGCGGTGGCGCCACGCGTCGCAGGACGTCAACCGCAGCAGTGCGTTTGCCGGACGACTTCGAGATCTGGTCTGATTTCGCGCCACAGCAAGGCGATGTAATCATTCGCAAGCAGCGTGCCAGTATCTTCCAAGGGACTCCGCTGTTGTCGCACCTGAATCTTCTTGGCGTACAGAGCCTGATAGTCTGTGGCGAAAGCACCAGCGGCTGCGTGCGGGCAAGCTGCATCGACGGCTATTCGAACGGGTTGCATGTTAGCCTGGTCGAAGAATGCACTTATGACAGGCATGAACTCGTCCACAAGATGAACCTGTTCGACCTCCATCACAAGTATGCCGACGTCATGCATGTAGAAGAAGTCGTCGCACATCTCGAGGCAAGCCATCCGACGAAGGCTGCTGCCGGATAGAACGACGCACAGCCGTGCCGTGACAGATCGATTCTCACCGCGAGCCTTTCCACATGACGTTACCTGACACTACGACGGCTCACGCCGCAAGCTCTTCCCCGATTATTCGGCGAGGTACGTTTGCGGCGCTCGGCTATCGCAACTATCGACTGTTCTGGTATGGCAACTCGATCTCCTTCGTCGGAGACTGGCTCGACCAGATCGCCTTGAACTGGTTGGTGATTTCGACGACGAACGACCCGGTCATGCTCGGCTTGGTCAATTTGTGTCGAGGGCTGCCGATCATGCTGTTTGCCATGTTCGGGGGCGTCGTTGCCGACCGTATTGATCGAAGAACGATGCTCATCTGGACGCAGGCACTTGCCATGTTCGTCGCAATCGGTTTGGCATGTGTCGTGGCCTTCTTCGACGCATCGATCTGGCTGATCCTGATCCTCGCGGTCTGCCGCGGTATGATCGTGTCGTTCAACCTGCCGGCCCGCCACTCACTCGTCTACCATCTGGTGCCACACGAGGCGATGGCGAGCGCAGTTTCGTTGAACTCGATGACACTGAATCTCGCAAAGATCATCGGACCTCTGGCGTCGGCCGCGATCATTTCCGGCTTTGGCATCACGGCCTGCTTCATAGCCAATGCGTTAAGCTTCACGGTGGTGATGGCGATGTTGCTGATGCTCGACTTGCCGCCGCAAAAGGTCACGCGCAAGCAGGAGAGCTTCATCGCCAGCCTGTTGGGTGGATTTGCCTACATGGGCCGCGAACCCATCTTGCTGATGCTGGTACTCGTCGCGCTGGTTCCGACATTTTTCTGCCAGCCCTATATCCAGTTCCTCGCGGTATTTGCCGCCCAGGTCTTTCATGCCGGCGCAAGCGGCCTCGGGTTGATGACTGCAGTCGCCGCGGCAGGGTCGATCTGCGGCGGCCTGCTTGCCAGCCGACTACAGCGGGATGCCAGGCGCGGCTCGACCATGCTGATCTTCATGGCGAGCTTCGGCCTCTCGCTGATCCTCTTCTCCATGGCGCCAACCATGTATTTGGCGATCCCGGTGCTGTTTGCGGCAGGCGCCATGCATATTGCTTATAATTCCTCCAACAACACGATTTTGCAGCTGACAGTGGACGACGCCTACAGGGGGCGAGTGTTGTCTTCGCTGTTCATGACGCGCGGCCTGATGCCGATGGGAACCGCCGCCATGGCCCTTCTATCGACTGCCACGGGACCACGGCTTGCCATGGCACTGATGGCCTTTGTCGTCGTGGCCTTCGCTGCTGTTTTGTGGATGCGGATGCCGCAGCTGCGCCAACTGAAAGTTTGAGTATCTTGCCCGTGAATCTTACAAGTCCCGATGGTGCCACATCGCTCATCACCTTCGCATAGCGTCGGATGAAAAAGAGACTGTCATTCGTGTAAGTCTAAGCGTGCTCAACGTTATTGCAGCGGTTCATTGCTTATCGGAATCGGGTCGGGATTCCCAAATCAGCCGAATTGTGATTCTCATGTCCGTTTTCAAGAGCTTGGGCATGGGTTTTTCGCGTCGCTTTTTCAGCGTCGACGAGGGACAAATATGCTGCCTATTGCAGGACGCGGCGGCATTGAGACGACGGTTGATCAGACTCTGATGCGCGGGTTGAATACCGCAGGACCGTGGTTCGTCTCGGGCCTTCCTCTGTCTCACGTGGCGCGTGTTGCCGTTTCAGGCTCGCAGAATCACAACGCGGGTTGCCCTGACCGGCCGCCACGCCCAGCAATAAGCAGCGTGATGGAATTAAACTCTCCTTTGTACTTGGCGCCCCCTTCGTCAGGCTGCCTTTGTGGGGGGAATGGGAACTGTTGTCGCAATCGCCCAGACGAAAGCAGCGAGTTCGCGCGCGATGGCGACGGTGACGATGT
>NZ_JBEAAL010000045.1:0-34060 GCF_040066075.1 Neorhizobium phenanthreniclasticum | reverse complement strand
CCGTCCGTCGGCCATATTGGCGGCGGGTGAAATCAGTCCAGCCCATTGCGGTCTCCATCGAATCCTAAGCAAATCCGAAGGAATCACAACTGGCTGATTTCACTCAACTCTTTTTCGGTCAGGCTCTAAGGTCATCCGAAAAGGGTCTCGCCATCCTGGCCGGCCTCCTGCACCGGCCTGAATGGTGAATCTGATTTGCTCACAAAAGGGAATCCCCATGCCGATTCCGCCTAAATTCATCCCGCTCTAAAAATCAGGCCGCCATCCATCCGCCATCGACGAGCAGATTGTGACCAGTGATGTAGGTGCACTCGTTGCTCGCCAGAAACAAAGCTGCATTGGCCACGTCGGTTGGCGTTCCCAAACGCGGCATCGGAGTGCGCTGGCGCGAATATTCGAGCATTTCAGGCAGGACGGCGCGGCCGCCTTTGCCGGTCAGTACCTTGCCCGGGGCAACCGCGTTGCAGATGATGTTCTGCGCAGCATAATCCGCGGCGATCTGCTTCGTCATATAGGCGATGCCGGCCTTGCTGACACCGTAGGCAAAATCGCTTGGAGCCGACACCATGCCATGCTGGGAGGCGATATTTACGATCCTGCCGCGCGCTTCGTCGACAATCTCCTGCTCGAGCATGATGCGAACAGCAGCGCGGCTGCACAGGAATGCGCCCTTCAAATTGACGTCCATGACCCGATCCCATTCGGCCTCTTCGGTCTCGGCAAGCGGTGTCGGGGCGTGAATGGCGGCATTGTTGACGAGCACGTCGATTCTGCCGAAGCAGGTTTGCGCCTCGGCGAAAACCCGCCCAACATCGGCGGAACTTGCGACATCGCCCCGCAGGAAAATGGCGTTCCCTCCGATCGCGTGCAGCGCCTCGATAACGGGTCTGCCGCCTTCGACGACATCCTTCGAAATATCGACCGCGACGATGTTGGCGCCTTCTTCCATGAAACGGATGGCGATGGCGCGACCAATTCCGGAAGACGCGCCCGTTATAATGACCGTTTTGTTTTGAAGACGCACGAGCTTTCCCCGTTCTTAAATTGCCTAGCCGTTCACCGAAGATAACCAGCGGACATAATCTTCGGCTGCTTCACGGCCGGAAAGCGTCGGGCGGAAGCCCGTATCCGCCACGAACCGTTCGATATCGAGAGGGGAGCGGTCCGCCGCCAGTCCAAACTTGAGGTTGGGCGTGTCGCCTTCACCGGCAATCTTCCAGCCGCGGTGACCAGGAAACGCCTGCAGCTCTTCGCACCAGTCTGCAACGCTGCTGATGACGCCGCCGCCGAGATTGTAGACGGTGTGGTTGAGTGCCTTCGCGCCGAGAATGGCGGCGATGCCGGCGCCGGCGTCGCGGCTGTAGAGCCAGTCCCCCTTCAGGGAACGCGGCAAGACGACATTTTCGCCCTGCTGCCAAAGGTCGACGACCTGGGCATGCGGGCTCAGGATCGGGCGCAGGCCGGTTTTATATTCCCAGGGGCCGTAGACCGGGCCAAGCCGGATAATCGCCAGATCGATTTCATAGAGCTTGGCCAGCCGTATGGCGGTCGCCTCGGCGGCAAGTTTGGAGATGCCGTAAAGGCTCGTCGGCGACGGGATGAATTCGCCTTCCCGATAGGCTCCCTTTTCGGGTGCAGTTTCGCCATAGACTGCAACGCTACTTGCGAGGATCAGGCGCGGGCGGGGCGACAGGCGTACGATCGATCGCATGAGGTTGGCCGTGCCCGCGACGTTGACGGCGATCACGGCGGCTGGATCGCCCATCTCCGCGTCGCGATCCGGGGTGACGGCAGCCAGATGAATGACGGCTTGCGTCTCGACGGAGGAAAACAACCGCTCGAGATCGGCTGGGACAGTAACGTCTCCCACCACGAAGGGAATGCTGCCGAATTGCGCCGAGAAGCGTGCGGGAACGGCACCGCGTCCGAACAGAACCACCTCAAGATTTGCCTGTTTCAAGGCCTCGGTGACCGCCAGGCCGACAAACCCCGTGCCGCCGGTGATGACAATCCTCATCTCTGGTTACTCCCGATAATGGCGCGCCTCTCCATCCTGGATACCCAATGGGAGAAGGGCCAGAGCATAACGAAGAAGATGACGGCTGCGGCGGTCAGCGGCGTCGGGTTGTAGGTCTGCTCCTGTGCGACGCGGGCCGACCGCAACAGTTCGGGAAGTGCCACCATCGAGGCGATCGAGGTCGTCTTGACGAGTTCAAGTGAATTGCTGGCCAGAGGCGCGAGCACCTTTTTCAGAACCTGAGGCAATATGATCAGCAACATTGTGTGACCCCGATGAAGACCGAGGGCGGCTGCGGCTTCATGCTGTCCCTTTGGAATCGAAAGCAGCCCGGCGCGAAATATCTCACCGAAATATCCCGTATTGTTGATGACGAGCGCCACGACGACAGCTGTGAAATTTCCAAGCTTGATCCCAAAAAAGGGGAGGCTGTAAAAAATGAGGATCAGCAAAACGATGACCGGGAAGGACCGCAGAAGATCGATCAGTATGATCGTGATACGCCGTACGAGCGAGCCGCCGAAGCTGTAGACGATAGCGACTGCGAGACCGGTCGCGATGGATAATGGCAGGGTGACGAGCGCCAGAAGGACGGTCAATTCAAGGCCCTGCAACAACAGAGGATAGATCTGCTGCAAGGATGCGAGGCTGGCGAAATTCTCGAGAAAAAGGTCCATAGCGGCGTCTCACTGTGACCTGGAAAAACGTTTTTCCAGGACCCGGCTTAACCAGACCAAGGGAATGAAGAACGCCAGATAAAAGCCGGCCGCGAGCGTCAGGGGCGAAGGATTGGCATGGATCGACATGGCGCTCTGCGCGCTACCCAACGCTTCGGGCAGCGAGATGGCAGCGCCGAGCGCTGTGCCTTTGGTTATGGCGATCGCCCTGTTGGTGATAAGCGGAATGGCAAGTCGGATGGCTTGTGGAAGGATCACCATTCGCATCGTTACGAGACGCGAGACGCCCAATGCGTGGGCCGCCTCCCACTGTCCCTTCGGTACCGCCATGATCGTTGCCCAGAAGATCTCGGCCGAAAAGGCCGCGAGCACGGCTGCGAGCGCGAGCGAGGTTGCAAAAAAGGGTGAGAACACGATGCCCATGTAAGGCAAGCCGAAGTAGATGAAGATGATGATGACCAACTGCGGCAGGGTCCGGAAAACCTCGACGTAGATTGTTACGAGCACACTGAGAACCCGATTACGGGTAGCGCGCAGCAAGGCAAAGAACAAACCCGTCGCCACGCCAATGACGATGACGCAGGCCGCGACTTGAACTGTTATGAGAAAGCCACGCAAGACGTCCGGAAAGGCTTGTGCCATGACCGTGAGGTTGAAGTAGTTCTCAAGGATCTGATCCATCTAATCCTCGCAATGAAGCCCAGCGCGGTATCTGCCGCGCCGGGCTTCCGGCAGGTCAATTGCAGGATAGATCGTGTGGCTTTTCATCGTGGCCTTTGAACCCGGGCGCGCCGTATCCCACGTAGACCGTGGTGAGAGACGTTCCTTCCGCCGGCTTTTCGCCGTACCACTTTTCGTAGAGCCGAGCCATCGTGCCGTCCGTCTTCAGGCATTCGATGGCCGCCTCGACCTTGTCGCGATAGGCCTCGTCGCCAATCCGAAAGGCATAGCCGAAGTTACGCCCGTTAAAGTCCTTGAAGCCAACTTCGATCGCCGGGTTCTTGCTGGCTGCGTAGACGGTCGTCGGAATTTCGTTCAGGGCGGTAAAGGCGCGGCGGGTGATGACGGCCTGGACGGAGTCGGGGAAGGTTTCGTAGCGCTGGACTTCGAAACCATATTTTTCGGCATTCTGGGTGGCCCAGGTATCAGAGATGGTACCGCGATTGACGGCGACCGTCTTACCCTTCAACCCTTCGAAGCCATCAAGCTTGGTGCCCTTGGCGACGATGAAGCCGTTGCCGGTCGCAAAGAAGGGCTCGGTGTAGAGCATTTTCTCCGACCGCTCCTGGGTGATGTTCAGCGGGTTGACGGTAAATTCGATGCGGTTGGCAAACAGCGCTGCAAACAGGCCCGAGAAGTTGATGTCCTGAATGTCGACGGAGGGCCGGCCTACCTTCTTCGAAATCGCCGTGATGAGATCGACGCCGAAACCTTCCGGGCCGTTGGTACCGCGCACCATCCATGGCGCGACGCCGAAATCCGAGCCTACGACAAGAGGCTTGTCCTGCGGATGGTCCTGGGCAAGGGCGGATGGGCCTGAAGACCCGAGGACCGTCAGGGCGGTTGCGAGCGCGATCGGTCTGATTGTTCTGCCTTTCATTGGATTCCCCTTTTTTCTATCTGGTGTTGATCATGATGACGGTTGATGATGCTGATGCCAGTGTCTGGCGATGTCGCCGCGGCGGCAGACCCAGACACCGTCGTGGCGAGAGACGTGATCGAGAAAGCGCTGGACTCCTGCCGCTCTCCCTGGATGGCCCGCGACGCGCAAATGCAGCCCGACCGACATCATTTTCGGCCTGTGCTTGCCCTCGGCGTAGAGAACATCGAATGCGTCGCGCAGGAACTGGAAGAATTGGTCCCCGGTCGCGACCGCACCGCGCATGAATTTCGCGTCGTTGTTGGTCAGGCTGTAAGGCACGACAAGATGATTGCGCTCGCCGACTTTCACCCAGTAGGGCAATTCCTCGTTGTAGGCGTCGCTGTCGTAGGAAAAGCCCCCGTGTTCGATCAGCAGACTGCGCGTGTTGAGGCTGGGGCCATATCGGCAATACCAGCCGTCGGGGGCCGTGTCGGTCAGGGCTTTTATGATATTCACGGTCTTGGCGATGCGGTTGCGTTCTTCCTCCAGCGACAGGCCGCGATGGTGCTCCCAGCGCCAACCGTGCGCGCAGACGTCGAACTGGCTGGTGCGCAAATAGTCGGCGATCTCGGGATTGCGCTGCAACGCTACAGCACATGCCATGGCCGTTGCCGGTAGGCCGCGCTCTTCCAGCATTCCCGCAAGACGCCAGAAACCAACGCGGCTTCCGTATTCGAACATCGATTCCGCGGCGAGGTCGCGACCTTCAAACGAACCCGAGCCACCTTCCGTGAGCGCCGCCTCGCTGCTTGGATCGCCATCCGGAACGGAAGGCTCCGATCCTTCTTCGACGTTGAGCACGATGTTCAAAGCCAAGCGGGCACCATTTGGCCATCTCGGATCGTAGCCCTTGGCTCCGTAGCCGACGAAATCCCGTGTCAAGTGACTTGCGGAAGCCATATTCAAGCCTCCCGGTCCAGCGCAATCGGAATCGGCAGTTCATAGAATTCATCATTGGCTGCCCTGTCGGTAACCCCCATGGTGACGAAAAACTCCGCGGGGGCCGTGAATGCGGAAAGTGGCGCATGCCAGACATTGCGCTTATACGTGACGCCCTGTCCTGGACCGGCTTCATACGCGCGCAAGCCTTCCAAATCCGGGCTGCCGTCCGCACTGCTGGGGCAGGTCACGACGAGGAAACGGGTATCGCGGAGCGGCACAAACGCCTGATCGGAATAGGGATGCCGCTCCATGAACTTTATCTGCGCGGGAAGATGCGTCGCCTCGACGACCTTGGAAACCCAAAAAGCACGACGGATGTCGGCACGGTCGTTGGTGAAGTCGATTGAGAGCGGGCTCCGGCGCTGATCGCCGCGATGCTCGATGACATCGCCGAATTTTGAAAAATCGGTCTGGTTGAGCTTTTTCACGATCCGGATCACGCGACACTCCATCTAGATCCCATTGGGATACCAACGGGACACGGGGCAAATGTAAGGACAAAAAATTCTTTTTGTAAAGGGGAAAACGCTCGGGAATATACCAGTGGGATCCCAGCGGATTGCTTGATGCGTTCCTATCGTCTAAGAGGGTCTTGGTGAGGAAGAATCTCAAGGATTGAATGTGAAGGACGATGCAATTCCCACATCCGGGCGGGATCAGACGAAACTATCCGAACAGGCCTATCAGTATCTGAGGAGCCTCATCCTGGCTCGTGAACTTGGCCCGGGGGATGTGTTCACCGAACGTAAGCTCGCCGAACAGATCAATGTTTCGCGCACCCCGTTAAGAGCCGCCATCAACCGCCTTGTCGGCGAAGGACTGGTATCACGCCTGTCGAGTGGCAGCATCGTCATCAGGCAGGTCGCGGTCGAAGAGCTGATGGAAATCCTCGTCATCCGCAGGCTGCTAGAAGGTGAGGCGGCCGCGCAGGCCGCTCATCGCAGCACGCCCGGAAGCGTTGACGTCATGTTGGAAAAGAGCCGTGCGGTCGCCGCAGACCCGGGCTTGGACTTCGATCCATTCTGGGAATATGACGACGAGTTCCACCTCTTCGTGGCCGACGCCAGCGGCAAACCGATGCTCGCTCAGTACATCCGCAATCTGCGCGACAAAGCAAGGATGGCGCATGTCGTGCGAATGGAGAAAAACTTCGAGCAACAGGCGCTCGAACATATAGCCGTATTGCAGGCGATCGCCGACAAGAAGCCCGACGAGGCGCGCGAGGCAATGTCCGGCCATATTGATCGCGTCCGCGAACGTTTCATGCGCTGGCTCTTCGCCGATTGATACACGGTAATCCCAGAAGCAAAAGCCCTGCCCCCAACTGATCCACGCGTTGGAATGGAGCCTTTCCACGGTTCAAACCCGAGCTGGCCCCCGGCTTCCTGCACCGGTTTACGGTATCTGCACCGCTCACCTGACTCGAGACGATTGACTTAATCAAAGCGTCGCTGTTACGATTGAACTGGGATACCAATGGGATTGCATCGGGATTTCCATACGAATGGAGCAGTGAGCGCCGAACGTCTGGCCGCCTGCGGCTTAACCGGCGTCGGGCTACAGTTCGAGACGATGCTGACAGATAAACGCAGTCACGTGCCCACCAACACAGCAACGCCGCGTGATCGGCTGGCAGTATAGAACGTCTCGCCGAAGAAGCTTCGGCCCTGTCTCTACCAGCGACAGGCCGATGCCGCGCGCGAAGGAAGAACGACAGCAGGCTTCGATGTGACCGAGAAATGAATGCTCGAGCGGGAAGGAGATACGATTGCTATATTTTTGCGGATTCATCTTTCGCCATCAGCAAACTGTTCTCTGGCCCGAACGAGCGAGTTGCGCGCGGCTATCTGCAGAAGGCCTCTGCAAATGACGGAGCAGAGCTATTCCCTAAAGCAGTTGGCGCTCGGCCAACGCCCAATCAGTATCGGCTTTTATCTCGTTCCTGAATTCCCACTGATGACCTTTGCCGCCGCGCTCGATTCCCTCAGACAGGGCAACCGCCTTGCGAAACGAAAAGTGTTTGAGTGGCTTATTTTGTCGGCCGATGGAAGACGCGTGAATTCAAGCAGCGGCCTTGGCTTCGATGCCGACGCAGCAATCAGTCTGTCTCCGCGCTGCGACGTCGTCATATTGTGCGCCGGCATCAACTATGCGGGTGCCTATGATGCCAACGTATTTGCATGGCTGCGGCGCATCTATTCTGAAGGGTGCGTCTTGGGAGCAGTCAGCACTGCGGTGTTTTTCCTGGCCAAGGCGGGATTGATGGAAGGGCGACGATGCGCGGTCCATTGGGAGTCGCTGGCGAGTTTTCGCAGCGAGTTCCCGAATTGCCTTGCGACTGACGACATCTTTGCGATCGACGGGCGCTTTCTAACGTCGTCGGGAGGTACCGTCACGCTCGACATGATGCTCTACCTGATCGCTGCGGTCGAAGGACGGGAACTCGCCGCGCTCATTTCGGACCAGTTCAACCATGCGCGCATAAGGCGTCAGGACGACGTTCAACGCATGTCGCCCGAAGATCGGTTTGGTATCCGAAATGCCAAGCTCGCCTTTGTTGTTCGTCGGATGGAAGCAACCCTCGGCGACCCCCTCGATATTTCCGATCTCTCCGATAGCGTTGCATTGTCTCTCCGGCAGCTTGAGCGCCTTTTTCACGCCAATCTCGGAAAAAGCCCGATGAGGTTTTACATCGAGCTGCGCATGGCGCGTGCACGGGAACTGCTGGTCCATACCCGACTGACGGTCGGCGAGATCGCACAGCTCTGCGGCTATGAGTCAGCCTCCCATTTCGGTCGGTTCTATCGGACGCGGTTTCATGAAAGTCCCGCCGCGACACGGAAAGCGGAAAGGCACGATGAGGCGAACCATCTTTGAACAATGTCGAACCACGCAGAAAAGATGTCGATTCAGAGCATGTTGCCAGCAATCGGCACGTCCTAACTTTTGGGATGACGGACGGCTGACGGACAAAAGTCCGCAGCGACTGCGCCGGTGGGAAACATCCACTGACCGGTCTTTAAAAAAACGACACGGAACAGCTAAGCGCGAACTCGGAGATGACCATCTTGGACAAGAATCAGCATTCCTATATCCCGACCCTCGTCGAACAAATGTCGGATGGCTCGATCGGCCGTCGCGAATTTCTGCGAAAGGCCACGCTGCTTGGCCTGTCTGCGGCAGCCGCCTATTCGCTTGCCGGCATTCCGACACCGTCGACCATAGCCAACGCGGCGGACAAGAAGAAAGGCGGCAATCTGCGGATCGGCATGCGTTGCATGGAGATCAGGGATCCGCATCTGGCCGACTTCGCGGAGAAGTCGAATGTCGTGCGCCAGGTCTGCGAATATCTGACCTTGACCGACCGCAACAACATCACCCATCCCTACCTGCTCGAAAAGTGGGATGTCAGCGATGACCTGAAAACCTGGACGCTGCATATCCGCAAGGATGTCAAATGGCGCAAGGGCGGTCGCCCGCTGACGGCTGACGATGTCGTCTGGAACCTGAAGCGAGTCAGCGACCCGAAAGTCGGTTCCTCCGTGCTCGGTCTCTTCACAGGCTATCTCGTTCAGGAATATGATGCGGGCGAGAAGGATGCGAAAGGCAATCCGAAAAAGTCGAGCAAACTGTGGGCCGACAACGCGATCGAAAAAGTCGATGATTATACGGTGCGCCTCAACTGCTATGCACCGCAGATCGCAGTGCCGGAACATCTTTATCACTATCCGATGTTCATTCTCGACCCCGCCGAGAAAGGCGCGTTCGGTCCCGACAGCAACGGCACCGGTCCTTTTGTGATGACAGAATACACAGTCGGCAAAGGCGCCAAATACAAGGCCCGCAGTGACTATTGGGGTGAGGGTCCCTATCTCGATACCTTCGAATATGTCGATCTCGGCGACAATCCCGGTGCCGGCATTGCGGCCATGGCGTCCAAGCAGGTCGATGGTTTGTCGGAAGCCGATGCCGTCCAGATCAACGCGATGAAGAACTTCCCGCATGTCTCGGTCTATAAGGTCGAAACGACCCAGACCGTCGTTGCTCGCATGCATCCGGAAGTGGAGCAGTTCAAGGACAAGCGTGTCCGCCAGGCGATGCGGCTTGCGGTCGACCGCGACAAGGTCATCCAGACTGCGCTTCTCGGCGCGGGCTCGCCGGCCGAAGACCATCACGTCGCGCCGTCGCATCCCGAATATGCCGCCCTGCCGAAATATCCCCGCGATATCGAAAAGGCAAAGAAACTGCTGGCGGACGCCGGCTATCCGAACGGCTTCACATTCGACATGGTCACGCGCCCGGATCCCATCTGGGAGCTCAACACCGCGCAGGTGCTAGCCCAGCAGTTCGCCGATATCGGCGTCAAGATCAACATCAAGTCGCTGCCGAGCGCCCAGTATTGGGAGGTCTGGACCACGGCGCCCTTCAGCCTGACCGCCTGGGGCCACCGGCCGCTGGCGATCATGACGTTGTCGCTTGCCTACAGGTCGAACGCCGCTTGGAACGAATCCAACTACAAGAACCCGGAATTCGACAAGCTGCTGACGCAGGCGGAGGGGATCCTCGATCCGAAGGAGCGCAGCAAGGTGATGGCGAAGATCGAGGCGATCATGCAGGATGACGGACCGATCGTTCAGCCCTTCTGGCGTGTTTTCTCGACGGTCATGGACAAAAAGGTCCAGGGTTTCGAGCTGCATCCCTCGCAATATATCTTCGCGCACCAATACGCGATCGCGGCGTAATCTCCCAGCCGGTGCCTGGCCGCCTTCGGGTGGTCGGGTGCCGGGCTTTGGATATGCGGGTTTCCTGTATGGCGAACTTCTTCCTCAAGCGCTTGGTGATGATGCTGGTGACGATGCTCTGTGCATCCTTCCTCGTCTTCGCCGTCTGCGAATTCACCCCCGGCAGCGTTGCGCGCAAGTCACTCGGTCCATTTGCAACACAACAGCAGGTGGACCTGCTGTCGGAAAAGCTGAAGGCCAACGATCCCTTGCCGGTACGCTACGGCCGTTGGCTCGGGGTGCTGGTCGGTGCAATTCCCGATCCGCTGCAGGATCCGGCCACAGGGCTGAACTTCACCGATCCCCGCGGCGCTCAATATTTCGGCAATTTCGGCTATTCGACATTAAACAAGCTGCCGGTCAACGACGTCATCTGGGACAGGCTCGGCAATACAGCGATCCTGGCGGGCCTCGCCTTTCTGCTGATCGTTCCGCTGTCGATCGTCTTCGGCATCCTGTCCGGCCTCAAGGAAGGCGGCGTCCTCGACCGCACGCTTTCGGTGATCTGCATCACCTTCACCTCTATACCCGAATTCGCCTCGGGCGTCTTCCTGGTCACACTGTTCGTGATCCTTTGGCCGATCCTTCCCGGGACCAGCCCGCTCAACTCCGATGGCGGTTGGGCGGTGGCCTATCAGTTCGTCCTGCCGGTTGCCGTGCTGGTCATCTACGATTTCGGCTATGTCGCTCGCATGATCCGCGTGTCGATGATCGGCGTGATGGAAAGGCCCTATATCAGAACGGCAATCCTGAAGGGCATGAGCACGCGCCGCATGGTGCTGTCCCATGCTCTGCGCAATGCGATGATCGCGCCGTTCACCGTGCTTCTTCTGCAGATTAACTTCCTGATCAGCGGGGTCGTCGTCACAGAACTGGTGTTCGCCTATCCGGGCTTCGGCCGCCTCATCCTGGAAGCGAGCCTGTTCGGAGACATAGCGACCCTTGAGGCCGCGACCTTGATCACGGTCGCCATCGCCGTCGTTACGCAATTGCTCGGCGACCTCGGCTACATGCTGCTCGATCCACGCATCCGGGTGAGGTAGGATCATGGCCGTCCAGGACAATCCCGCATTCGCCGTCAAGGCAGCCCCCAAGCGCTCAGCCCGTCCGAACTGGATGCGGATCTTTCATTCGCGCACCGCAGTCGTTGGCCTCTGCCTCGTGCTGTTCTGGGTGATCGCCGCATTGACCGCGCCGATCCTTCCGCTTCCGTCGCCAACCGATTCCGACGTGATGGCCATGGGTAATCCCTATCCTTCGGCCGCACACTGGATGGGGACCGACATCCTCGGACGCGACATGCTGTCCCGGTTGATCTTCGGCGCGCGCACGGTCCTGTCGGTCGCGCCGCTGTCGGTTGCGGTCGCGATGATGGTCGGGATCGCCATGGGCATGGTGGCCGGCTACTACGGCGGCTGGATCGATATCCTCATCAGCCGCTTCTCCGATATCATTCTGGCCTTCCCGGTCCTGGTGATCTACGTCATCCTCATCGCCAATATCGGCCCCTCGGTGATGAACATCGTCATCGCGACGACGATTGCCTCGGCCCCCGGCATCGGCCGCATCACCCGCGGCCTTGTGTTGGGTCTGAAAGAGCAGGAATATGTCGCGGCGGCGAAGCTGCGCGGCGAAAGCACGCTCTACATCATGCTTGTGGAGATCCTGCCCAATTGCCGCAGCCTGCTGATCGTCGATGCCTGCCTTCGCATCGGCTATACCATCATCACCATCGGCATTCTCGGCTTTCTCGGTCTCGGCCTGCCGCCGCCGAACCCGGACTGGGGCGGCATGGTCAAGGAGAGCGTTACCGTTCTCAACGTTTGGCCTCACATGTCCCTCATACCGTCCTTTGCCCTTGTCAGCCTGGTGCTTGGCTTCAACCTGCTCGCCGACGGCATGAGAGAGGCTTGGAAGCCATGAACGTCGCTGTGCCCCATTTGCAAGGAGCGCCCATGCCCGTCACGCCCCTGGTCATTGAAGAACCCGTGCTCGATGTCCGCAACGCCAGGATCGAGTTTCGCGGCAAGAGCGAAACGGTGGTGGCCATCCCCGACCTCTCCTTCCGGGTCATGCCGGGAGAAAGCTATGGACTGGTCGGCGAATCCGGCTGCGGCAAGAGCACCACCGCCATGGCCATTATGGGATATCTCGGCAATACCGGGGTGATTGCCGGCGGCAGCATCCGCTTCAACGGCAAGGAGTTGGTCGGCGCATCTTCTCGCGAACTGCGCTCCATCCGCGGCCGGCAGATCGCCATGGTCTATCAGGATCCGATGAGCGCGCTCAATCCGGTCAAGACGATTGGCGCACAGCTGGCCGAGGTGGCGATCCTGCATCTCGGCGCGTCGAAGGCGGAAGCCCTTGCGATGGCCGAAGCGATGCTGAACGATGTGCGCCTGCCGGACCCCGGCGACATGCTGAAACGGTACCCGCACCAGCTATCGGGCGGACAACAGCAGCGGGTGGTGATTGCCATGGCGCTTCTCGCCAAGCCGTCGCTGCTGCTTCTCGACGAACCCACCACCGGACTGGACGTCACGGTCGAAGCTGCCGTCATCGATCTAATTGGCGAGCTTCGTCGGCGTTATTCGACAAGTCTCCTGTTCATTTCGCACAATCTCGGCCTGATTGCCGAAAGCTGCGACCGGCTAGGCATCATGTATTCCGGAGAAATGGTCGAAGAGGGCACGACGAGCGAGGTTTTTCGCCGGCCGAAACATCCCTATACGCGCGGCCTGATCGATTGTATTCCAGATGTTGCGAGCGACAAGCGCAGCCGGGCGCTGGCGGCCATCCCCGGGCATATCCCGCTGCCGTCCGAGCGGCCGCAAGGCTGTCTGTTCTCGCCGCGCTGCGCGGGTTTCGTCGCCGGTCGCTGTGACGACCCTTCGCTTGAATTGCAGCCGGCAGCCGAGGACCATCTGGTCCGTTGCGCGCGCTGGCAGGAGATCGACGTGACGCGGGAGGCCGCCCCGCCGGTATCTTCGGCGCGAGCGGAGCAATCGGTCGCGATTTCGCTCGACGATGTCAGCCGCTTCTATTCGATCGGCCAGAACCGCACAGTCAAGGCCAATGAAGGCGTGTCATTTCAGGCAGCCAAGGCGGAAATAGTCGCTCTGGTCGGCGAATCCGGCTGCGGCAAGTCGACGCTTGCGCGCATCGTGACCGGTCTCGACAAGGCGACTTCGGGTCAGATCCGCATGGCCGGCGAGAACGTCGCCGCGCTGCAGGCCAGCGAGCGTCCGCGCTCCATGCTGCAGCAGATCCAGATGATCTTTCAAAATCCCGATAGCACCCTCAATCCGTCGCATTCTGCAGCCTTCTCCATCCGCCGGTCGATCAAGAAGTTCGGCATCCGCAAGACCAAGGCCGAGATCGACGCGCGGGTGCGCGAGCTTCTCGAAATGGTTCGCCTTTCTCCCGCAGTCGCCGATCGCAAGCCGAACCAGTTGTCCGGCGGACAGAAGCAGCGCATTGCGATTGCCCGAGCCTTCGCCGCCGACCCATCGCTGATCGTCGCCGACGAACCCGTTTCGGCCCTCGATGTTTCTGTCCAGGCCGCAGTGGTGACGCTTCTTCTCGACATCCAGCGGGAGAAGCACGCCACGATGCTATTTATCAGCCATGACCTCGCACTTGTGCGCCACGTCGCCGACAAGGTCGTGGTGATGTATCTCGGCAAGATCATGGAGCAGGGTACCGTCGAGGAAGTGTTCGGCGAAGGCGCCCATCCCTATTCGGAAGCGCTTTTGTCGGCCATCCGCAGCCCACGCCTCGACGAGGTTCCGCGCGAGCGCATCCGTCTTTCCGGAGAGACGCCGAGCGCCGTCAACGTGCCGGCCGGCTGTCGTTTCGCAACGCGGTGCCACCGCAAGATCGGTTCGATCTGCGACACAGTCGCCCCGCCGCTGCGGAAAATGTCAATGACGCACGACATTCTTTGCCATATCGACGCGAGCGAGCTTGCAGCCCGTCCGCCGGTGCTTCTGCCGGCAGGGAAAGCCTGACCATGCGCAATCTCGAAAAGGTGATGGGTGGTATCTGGCATGGAGCGGCACGGTTTCGGGCGATCGGACATGTGCTGGCAAGCATCTGCGTCGTCGCCACAGCCAATTCGCTGCTGACGACCGCCGTCTCGCTTGATCTTAGCAATCCCGCAATCGATGGCGGCATCGTGCAGCTCTTGCTGACTGCATTTCCGATCGGCTTTCTTGGCGGCTGCCTGTCGGCCCGTTTTTTCGTGTCCCGTCTCGGCCATGAACGCGCTTTTTTGACCGTGACGTTGCTCGCCGCCTTCGCCGCCTGCGGCTACATGCTGACGGAAACGCCGTGGGCCTGGTTTTGGCTGCGCCTTATCAACGGCTTTGCGATTGCGACATTGTTCGTCATTTCGGAAAGTTGGATCAATCTCTATGCCGATCCCAAAAGCCGGGGAGCGTATTTTTCTCTCTATATGCTGATGACCTCGCTTGCCACGCTGTTCGGGCAATTGCTCATCCAGGCGGCAGGCCCGCATTCACCCTATCTTTTCCTGATCGTGCTTGGGGTCATCCTGTCGGGCCTGTTTTACGCCCACTTCGTCGGCGGACGTTGGCCTGTCCTGCCGTTGCCGCCGCCCATCGAGGGGACCAGCAATGCAGCTTCGGCCCATCGCTACGGCATCTTGCAACTGGCGAGCCTTGCGCCCGTCACCGTCGCCGCCGTCTTCCAGGCCGGCATGACCAACATGAACGTCTACACGATGACGCCGATCTTCGGCGAGCGGGTCGGTCTCGACGCGGCATCCTCCGTCACGCTGGTCACAGTCTTCAGCATTGGCGGAATGCTGGCGCAGGCTCCGGCGGGCTGGCTCTCGGACAGGATGGACAGGCGCCTGCTGCTTTTCCTGCAGGGCATTGTCACCGTCTGCCTCTGTGCGGCGGTCGCCTGGCCCGGGACACATTCGCTTGCTCTGCTTTACGGGCTGTTCTTCGTTTATGGGGCGGTCGCGCTGACGATTTATCCGGTCGGCATCGCCTATGCCAATTCTCAGCTCGATGGCCGGCATATGGTGTCGGCCTCCGGTTGCCTGCTGCTGATCTACTCCGTCGGCAATATCATGACGCCGGGAATTGCCGCAGGCCTGATGGAGCGCTTCGCGCCGCAGGCGCTCTTCCTTCTGCTTGGCGGCGGAGCGCTGGTCGTCACCATCGCCGCTGTCTTCAACCTTCTGCGCCAGCCTTCCGTCGGCGTGAAACCATGCCTCGCATCTGGAGGAAGCGAATGAGTGTAAGACAGCCTTTTGACCTCGTCATCCGCGGCGGCAATGTGGTGCTGCCGAATGCGACCAGGCCGCTCGATGTCGGTATCCGCGACGGCATCATCGTTGCTCTCGACGCCGATCTTCCCGAGGGGCGCAATGAGGTGGACGCCGGTGACCGCCTGGTTCTTCCCGGCGGGGTCGACAGTCATTGCCACATGGACCAGCAGCCTTGGGAAGGCAAGGCGACGGCTGATGACTTCAACACCGGTACGTTGTCTGCCTTGTGCGGCGGCACGACGACCGTCGTGTCTTTTGCGATGCAGATGCGCGGCCAGTCGCTGCGTGACATCGTTGAGGATTATCACGATCGGGCAAGACCGAAGGCCCGCATCGACTACGGTTTCCATCTGATTGTCGGCGATCCGTCTGCTGAGGTGCTGCGCGAGGAAATTCCTGCGCTGATTGCCGAGGGCTGCACCTCGATGAAGATCTATCTGACCTACGAGGGGCTGAAACTCGACGACTACGAGGTGCTCAACGTCCTCGATCTGGCGCGGTCGCAGGGCGCTATGGTAATGGTCCACGCCGAAAACGATGCCTGCATCCGGTGGCTGACGGAGAAGTTCATTGCCGCGCGCAAGACCCAGCTGCGTTATCATGAAAAGGCACATTCAGAGATCGGCGACCGTGAGGCGACATTCCGGGCGATCAGCCTTTCGGAATTGATCGAGACGCCAATCCTTGTCAGCCACGTAGCAGCCGGCGGCGCCGTCGAGGAGATCCGCCGGGCCAAGGCGAGGGGGCTGCCGATCTATGCGGAAACATGCCCGCAATATCTTTTCCTGTCAGCGGAAGACATCGACACCCATGATCTGTCCGGTTCCAAATGCGTCTGCACACCGCCACCGCGTGATAAGTCGAACCAGCCAGCAATCTGGGCCGGTATTCTCGACGGGACGCTGGAAGTCTTTTCGTCGGACCACTCTCCGTGGCACTACGCCGACAAGATCGCCGGCGGGCCGGATACGCCGTTTCATCGCATCCCGAACGGCATTCCGGGGATTGAAACTCGTCTGGCGCTCCTGTTTTCGGCCGGAGTCAATGGCGGGCGGATATCGCTGCAGAAATTCGCCGATCTGACCTCCGGCGCCCCGGCGCGGCTCTTCGGCCTCTATCCGCGCAAGGGGCACATTGCCGTCGGTGCGGATGCCGACATCGCGATCTGGGATCCACACCGCCGCGTCACGATCACCAACAGCCTTCTGCACCACGCGACCGACTACACGCCTTATGAAGGCCAGACGGTCACCGGTTGGCCGGTCATGACCATCTCACGGGGCGACATCGTTTTCGACGACGGCAAGGTGCTGGCTGAGCCCGGCCGTGGCCGGTTCATCGCGCGCCAACGGCCGTTCCCACCGCAGCAGGGTCTGTCCAAGGTGCTGGCATCATGACGATGACCGCACGACGCCTCAAAGGCAAGGTCGTTCTGCTTACGGGCGCGGCCAGCGGAATCGGTGCCGCGATCGCGAGGCGCTGCATCGCCGAAGGCGCCTCGGTGATCTGCGCCGATCATGCATTTGAGAGCGCAAGCATCCTGGCAGCCGAACTCGGGGACAGGGCGTTGGCAGTGTCCTGCGACGTGACGGAGGATGCTTCGGTCAAAGCCAGTATCGAGGCCGGCCTTTCGCGTTTTGGTCGACTCGACGGTCTCGTGCATAACGCGGCTGCGCCTTCCCTCGATGGCACCGTCATCGATCTTTCGGAACGGCAATGGCGCCTCGAAATCGACGTCAGCCTGACGGGCGCCTTCCTTGCGAGTAAACATGCAATACCGGCGATGATCGCCGGGGGAGCAGGCTCGGTGGTCTTCGTCGCCTCGCAATTCGCGCATGTGGCTGTCGGCAAGGCTGTCGCCTATTGCGCTGCCAAAGCCGGCCTCGTGCATCTTTCCAAGGCTATGGCCGTCGATCACGCCGCCGATGGCATTCGCGTCAATTCGCTGTCTCCCGGTGCGGTCGCAACGCCGCGGCTTCTGCAACGCTGGCCGAGCCTTGAGGCCGCGGATGCCGGGCTCGGTCCGGCGCATCTGCTCGGACGCATCGCGCGCCCTCAGGAGATCGCTGCGGCGGCAGCCTTCCTGCTTTCGCCGGATGCCTCCTTCGTCACCGGCACGGACCTGCTGGCCGATGGCGGTTACGCAACACGCTGACAGGACTGATGAAGACTTTGGATTGGATGTGCAAATGACCCTTCTCATTACCGGCGGTACCGGTTTTGTCATGAGCGTGCTCGCCCGCACTTGGCTCGAGCGCGATCCCAATGAACGCGTCGTCATTCTCGATCGTGCCGACCTTGATTCCACGGCGGAGCGGTATTTCGCTCCGGTTTGCGACAGGCTTTCGGTCGTCACCGCCGATATCTGCCATCCGGACCACTGGGAAGCGGCTCTTGCCGATCACGATATCCGCTACGTCGTGCACGGCGCGACGGTCACGCCGATTTCGCGCGGCAGTGCCTTGGAGGCGAAGCGGCAGCCGGAGGCAGAACAGCCTGCCAGGATCGTCGACGTCAACCTGATGGGTGCGGTGCATATTCTCGAATGGGCGCGCAGGAATCCAAACCTGAAGCGGTTGATTTATGTCAGTTCGGGTTCCGTCTATCGCCATCACGGACCGGATTGGAGCGGCGAACCATTGCCGGAGGACGGCTATGTCGCGCCGCTGACGCTTTACGGCATCTCCAAGTTCGCTGCGGAAATGGTCGTCAATCGTTATGCCGATCTCTTCGGTTTCTCGGCGGCCTCCGTCCGGCTGGCTTCTGTTTACGGGCCGATGGACCGGGCGACCGAGAGCCGCAATTTCCGACACGTCCCGAACCGGGTCGCACATATGGCGCTTGCCGGCGAAACGATCCGCCCCAACAGCCTCGAACCGGTCGGCGACTACCTGAGCTCGGCCGATGTCGCCGAAGCGATCGCCGCGCTGCTCGATGCCGAGCGGCTGCGCTATCGCCATTACAATATCGGCAGCGGCCAGACGACGACCATCGGCGACGTGATTGCCTGGGCCAAGGAGCGGGAGCCAGGACTGACCGTCGAGATCGACACGGCCGATACGGCGAATATCGTCCAGGACCTCTCGTTGAAGGACGGCATGTGGGGTGCATACGACATAGCTCGCATCGAGCGGGATACGCCCTGGCGGCCGCGTGATCTCAAGCAGAGCTTCCACGATTACATGAACTGGATCAGCGAAAACGAAATGCAGGGCGAGGAACAGTGATGAGCGTTATCGCACAGGACCAACAACGCGACTTCGTCGGCTACGGACCAAATCCGCCGACAATAACCTGGCCGGGTGGCGCCAAGCTCGCGATCAATCTCGTTCTCAACTATGAGGAGGGTTCGGAATACTCCTGGCTTGAGGATGGCCGCAACGATAACTGGGGCGAATACAACATCCCGAACAGCCCGCCGGTGCGTGACCTCGGCACCGAGACGCATTTCGAATATGGAAGCCGGGCTGGGATATGGCGCCTTGCCCGCCTGTTCGACCGCTACGCCATCCCGGTTACGGTATCGGCTTGCGCCGTCGCCTTGCAGAAGAACCCGGCAGTCGTCGACTGGATGAATGCACGCGGCCATGATCTGCTCGGTCACGGCCTGCGCTGGAGCGAATATTCAACGATGTCGCGCGAGGATGAGGAACGGCAGCTCCATGAGGCAATTGCCCTTTATGCGCAACTGACAGGCAGGCGGCCGATGGGCTGGAACTGCCGGTCCTTTCCGAGCGTCAACACGCGCGACCTGATCGTCCGCGAGGGTGGATTCCTCTACTATTCCGACCCCTGCAACGACGATCTTCCCTATTTCGTGGATCATCAGGGCACACGGCTTCTCGTCGTGCCGTATTCGAAGACGCTGAACGACAGCCGTTACCTGATCGCGCCTGGCTACAGCAATCCGCGCGACTTTGCCGAGGATTGTCGGTCGGCGATCGACTATATGGTCGGTGAAGCCGACGAGACCGGAGGACGCATGCTGACGATCGGCGTCCATGCGCGCTGGATGGGCCAGCCCAACCGGGCCTCCGGTCTTCGCGAAGTCATCGAGCATGTCTTGCGGACGCCGGGCGCGGCTTTCATGCGCCGCGAGGATATTGCCCGCCACTGGGCGGATAACCATGAAAGGCTCACCTGAGATGGCCGACACATTGCAGACGCAAACGGGAAACGTGTCGGCCTGCGAGCCGCAAAGCCTCAGCGGCGCGGAATATATTGCGGGCGTCCTCAAGCAGGAAGGCGTCAAGCAGATCATCGGGTTTCCGGCGAGCGAACTGTTCGACGCCTCGGCAGCACTCGACATTCCGCCGCTCATCGCGCGCACGCAAAGGGTCGCCGTCAATATCGCCGAAGGTTACGCCCGCGCCACATCGGGCAAGGAATTGGCTGTTGTCACCGTGCAATACGGGCCAGGTGCGGAAAGTGCCTTTGCCGGCATTGCGCAGGCTTTCAACGACCGCGTGCCCATGCTCTTCCTGCCGACCGGTTACCCACGCGGCTCCGAAGCCGTCTCGCCGAATTTCGAGTCACGCCGCAACTTTTCCCATATAACCAAGTGGTGCGAGACGGCGACCCAGGTTGAGGATCTGCCCAAGCTGATGCATGCGGCGATTTCACGTGTGAGGAATGGCCGGCCGGCGCCGGTCCTCCTCGAATTGCCGGTCGATCTGCTTGCCGACAAGCTCGATAGTTCGCCCGTCCGTCACCTGCGCCCGCGTCGCAGCATCCCGCAGGCAGATGACGGGGAGGTCGCTGAACTGGTGGGCCGGCTTCTCGCGGCCAAGAACCCGATCGTCTTCGCAGGCCAGGGCGTGCTCGCCGCCGGCGCAAGTGCCGAACTCGTACAGTTTGCCGAACTTCTCGACATTCCCGTGATGACGACACCGAATGGAAAGAGCGGCTTTCCGGAAGATCATCCGCTTGCGCTCGGCACGGCGGGTCGCGCTCGCCCTACCACTGTCGATCATTTTCTGGAGAAGGCCGATGTCGTCCTGGCGCTCGGCACCAGCCTGACGCGATCCTACTACATACTGCCGCTTGGCGAGGACAAGGTCATCGTGCAGGTGACGCTCGACGACGCCGATCTCGGCAAGGACTATCCGATTGCTCAGGGCGTTGTCGGCGATGCGCGTTCGGTGCTGAAACAGATGATCGCCCATATCGCGGACAATCAGCTGTCGCTTGCCGAAAGGCCTCAAGTCGCCCGGACGATCGCAGAGCTGCGAGCTGGATTCATTGCTAAATGGATGCCATTGCTTACGTCGGATTCCGAACCGATTTCGCCCTATCGTGTCGTATGGGAGATCATTCAGGCGGTCGATCCGAAAACCTCCATCGTCACCCATGACGCCGGCAATCCCCGCGACCAGTTTTGCCCTTTCTATACGGCGAGCGTCCCCGGCAGCTATCTCGGTTGGGGCAAGACAACGCAACTGGGGAGCGGTCTCGGTTTTGCGATCGGTGCGAAGCTCGCGAGGCCTGAAGCGACGGTCGTCAATCTGATGGGCGAAGCCGCCTTCGGTATGGTGGCGATCGACTTCGAAACGGCAGTCCGCTGCAAGTTGCCGGTGTTGACGGTCCTGCTGCGCAACGACGTGCTCGGCGGATACGCCAGGAGCATGCCGATCGCCACCCGCAAATACGGCGCCAACCGGATGAGCGGCAGCTATGCTCCGATCGCCGAGGCGCTTGGTGGATGTGGCGAGTGTGTCACGCAATCCGGCGAAGTCCGTCCGGCATTACTGCGAGGCCTCGAACGCGTCGCAGAGGGGCAGGCAGCCCTCATCGAGGTCGTGACCCATGAGGAACCGCGTCTTGCGGGGCTTTGGTAGATTGGGGCCTTGTATGTTCGACACGCTGATCACCGGTGGAACCGTCATCAATGCAAATGGCGAAAGGCAGGCCGACGTGGGCATCAGCGATGGGCGCATCGCTGCATTGCTGCCGCCCGGAATGCAGTCCGATGCCCGGACAATGATCGATGCCGGTGGACGGCTTTTGCTTCCCGGCCTGATTGATGCGCATGTCCATCTGCGCGAACCTGGATTGACGCATAAGGAGGATTTCGAGAGCGGTACGAAAGCTGCGGCTCTCGGCGGGGTGACCACCATCCTCGACATGCCGACGGACGATCCCTGGACGGCGACCGCCGCCCAGCTATCAGACAAGATGGAGATGGCGCGCGAGCGGCTGCATATCGATGTTGGTTTCCAGGCGGTGATCAAGCGGAACGGTCAAGATCTCGACGCGCTTCTTGACCTCAAGCCCGTTTCGCTGGAGCTCTTCACGGCAGACGTGCCCGAAGCCTATCTGTTTTCTGATATCGACGCGGTCACGCGGATCTTGCGGCGGCTCGCCGGCCTCGACATTCTGATCGGCATTTCGCCCGGAGACCAGTCGATCCTCGCCGGCTGTGCCTCAGCTGGTGGTAAGGGAGACATCCAGGATTTCCTTGCCAGCCGCCCGCCGCTTGCGGAAGCTGGCGGCATTGCCCGCGCGATCCTGGCAGCTGCCGAAACCGGCACGCGCATCCATGTCCGACAGATCAATTCCGCATTGGGAGTCGAGATCTGGCGGCGTTTGCGCGATCTGGCCGACGCGACGGTCGAGACGACGCCGCAAAACCTCTTCTTCACGGCGGACGATTACGCGAGCATGGGTGCCAACCTCAAGGGATCTCCACCACTGCGCGAGTCGCGGGATGTCGATGCTTTGCACCGCGCCATCTCTGATGGCCTGATCGACATCATGGCGACCGACCACGCGCCGCATATGCCGGCCGAAAAGGCAGCGCGCTACACAACCTTCGCAGATATTCCCGGCGGCATGCCCGGATTACAGACGCTGCTTGCCGTGATGCTCGAGCTTGTCGGGCGCCGCGTCATTGATCTGTCCGGGCTCGTCCGCATGTGCTCGCTCAATCCCGCGAGGCGCTTCGGACTTGGCCGCTCGAAAGGGGCGATCGCCGTGGGCCTTGATGCGGATATCATCGCCGTCGATCTCAACCAATCCACCGTCATCTCCAATGCACTGCAGGCCACGCGTGCCGGTTACACGCCCTTCGATGGTCGTGTCGTTGCGGGCCGGCTGACCGATGTCTTCCTGCACGGCGAACATATCGTCCGCGACGGCGTCCTGACATTGCCCAACCGGGGCCGGGTTGTCCGGCACGGCGACTAAGGAGCATTTTATGCCCATGCTGGATAAGAAAATCGCTATCGTGACGGGCGCGAGCTCCGGTCTCGGTCGCGCCATTGCCCTGCGCTACGCTGAAGAGGGTGCAACCGTCGTCGTGGCGGATATCATCGAAGACCCGATCGAGGGCGGAGAAACGACGCTTAGCCGTATTCTCGCACGGGGCAGCAGCGGTGCGTTCATCAAGACGGACATTTCAAGGTGGAGCGAGGTCGATGCTTTGATCACTGCGGCCGTTGATGAATTCGGCCGCCTTGACGTCATGGTCAACAATGCCGCGATCTACACCTCCACCAATCTGATCGAGACCACCGCTGAACAATGGCACCGGGTGTTATCCGTCAATGTCACTGGCTATTTCCACGGCTGCAAACGGGCGGTGCAACAATTCCTGACGCAGGATCCTGTCGGCGACACGCGCGGGCGCATCATCAACATTTCCTCTCAACACGGCATGGTCGCCTGCCCCGGCGATTTCCCTTATGGCGTCAGCAAAGGTGCCATCGTGCAGATGACCCGGCAGATCGCCGTTGATCATGCAAAGGACGGCATCATCTGCAACGCGGTCGCGCCGGGCAAGATCATTACCGGCAAGCCGGGTGTCGCCAACGATCCCGATGCTCTCGACTATTCGCGACGGCGCACCCCGTGGCCACGGCTTGGTGAGCCCCGCGACGTGGCGAGTGCTGCCGCCTTTCTCGCCAGTGACATGGCGACTTACATGACCGGCGTCAATCTGATGGTTGATGGCGGCTGGATGGCCGGCTGATCGCGCGCCGGAAAACCGACAACAACCGAACCGAAAGGAAACAGCCCATGGATCTGGGATTGAAGGGCAGGACAGCACTTGTACTGGGAGCTGGCGGCGGACTTGGCGGAGCGATCGCCAAAACGCTTGCCGGAGAAGGCGCACAGGTTGCAGTTGCCGACATCAATAAGGACGCTTCGGAAAAGACGGTCGTCGATATCCGCACCGCCGGCGGCTCGGCAATGCCGCTTGGATGGGATCTTGCCGATCTCGACGTCATCGCACCCAACCTCGCCGTCATCGAAAACCAGCT
The DNA here is from genome assembly GCF_040066075.1 of Neorhizobium phenanthreniclasticum. NCBI lineage: Bacteria > Pseudomonadati > Pseudomonadota > Alphaproteobacteria > Hyphomicrobiales > Rhizobiaceae > Neorhizobium > Neorhizobium phenanthreniclasticum. The sequence continues at coordinate 10,438 of NZ_JBEAAL010000045.1, read as the reverse complement.
TGGTCCGGTCGACGTTCTCGTCAATATCACCGGCGGCCCGCCGCCGACGCTGGTTTTCGGTCAGAGCGCTGACAGTTGGCGGAAATATTTCGACAGCATGGTGTTGTCGGTCATCGCCATCAGCGATGCCGTTCTTCCGAAGATGCGCGAAAACAAGTGGGGCCGCATCATCACCTCGACATCGTCCGGTGTCGTCGCGCCGATCCCCAACCTCGGACTTTCCAATTCGCTGCGCATGTCGCTTCTCGGCTGGTCGAAGACGCTGGCCGGCGAAGTCGGCCGCGATGGCGTAACGGTCAACGTCGTCCTGCCCGGTCGCGTAGCCACCCAACGTATTACCTTCCTCGACGAGCAGAAGGCGAAACGGGAAGGCAAGGCTTTGGAAGAGATCTCATCCGCCAGCACCGCCTCGATCCCTGTGGGCCGCTACGGCGATCCGCACGAGTATGCCGATGTCGTTGCATTCATGGCCAGCAGCCGGGCATCCTACCTCACCGGCTCTGTCATCCGTGTCGATGGCGGTTTGATCGCAAGTGTTTGAGACAACAATGTTGATCGATTGGGAGAAATTGCTGGCATGTCGTCGACATGACCAGGTCCGTCCCGAAAAGTATTTTGCGCCGCAAGATCTCGGCCGTTCGCATGGAGACGGTCGCCAACGCTATCCTTGAGGAGAAAACAACAGATCCTTGCCATGGTTTCGAGCCTCTTCAAGCTCGTCATTGACGGCAACGAGTTTGAAGCCGGGCAGGGGATCTTGTCTTCTTCCTGCTGGGTCGCGCCTCGCCGCGATTGGCACCGGATCCGAATGACGCGTCTACCATCAGACTTTCGGTCCGGCGCGCCGATCAGTTGCCGGATGAATCGGTTCAGCTGTTTCGAAAGTCGGCGATTTGATAAGTTCGGGCGAAGGTCTCGGGCCTGCTAGTATCATTGCTTGAAACTCCGCCCAGGATCAAACATCTAGGTAGACGATCCAAGTGTTCGGGAGAGGTCCCTGGTCGTATCGAGCACCAGCTCTGCCGCTCTGCTCTCCAGCGAAAGATCGGTGCGGCCCTTAATGCCGAGAATGGTGATTGCCGCAACCAGATGTTCCTCGTGATCGAAGATGCCGGCTGAAACGGAGCAGAAAGCGAGGTCGAACGCCCGTTCGGACACCGCCACCCCGTCGCGTCGCGTCCGGGTGACAATCTCCTCAATCGCCGCAAGATCCGGATCTCTTCCCGTTTCCTGCCGGATGATACCGGTCAATTGATGCAGCGGGAGATAGCTTAAAAAGATTGCGCCCGTGCCCGACGACATGAGTGGTAACACATGCCCCAGCTTCATCGTCACCAGAAGCTGCGAATCCCAGTCGAACTTGCGCACGATGGTCGGGCCAAGATTGCCGAGCACCGAGAGATAGACCGGCAACTGCACCTGATCCTGCAGTATCTGCATCTTTTCTGGTGCAAGCGAGAGGACATCTGCCTGGGAAATGGCAGAAAGTCCTAGCATGGCCGCGCCGGGGCCGAGCCCGTAGCATAGCGTATCGGGATTCTGGACGACGATCCCCATGCGCGCCAAGCTGACGAGGTAGGGATAGGCTTTCCAGGATGGCATGTCCGCCGCCGCCGCGACAGCCTTCAGCGTCTGCCCCCGGCCACCCTGTTCCAGCGCCTGAACCAACCGGTACCCGACCGTGATGGTCTGCACGAACCCCTGTTCGCGGTCGGTCTCAGCGCTGTCTTCTACATTCATGAAATCTCCGCGACGGATTTTTCGTTCAAGGGAACGGAACTCGCATCATATTCGAATAGCCAGTTATAACGCGCATTAACACGATCGCCCCGCCATTCGCGCGTTACATAAGCTTCCGCTGTTTCCTTATTCGCCATTTCGGGATTATGGAAGCGCCGTCCGTTTTCGAGCGAGCCGGTGACCACCCGCGAGGTGCGCTCCAGGCGGAGCGCCTCGTAACGCAAGAGCGCCGTTTCGTAATCCGGCCAGAAGGCATCTAGGCAACGGGCAAGTACCACGCCGTCCTCGATCGCCATCCCGGCACCCTGCGCCAGGAAAGGCAACGTCGGATGGCAGGCATCGCCAAGCAGCGTCGTCCGGCCCTCGGACCAGGCCTGCATCGGCGCGCGGCCGATCAGCGCCCACTTGTAGGGCACTTCGATATTCTCAATCATCGTATGCACGTCTTCGTGCCAGCCCTCGAAGTCCGCGTGGCATTCCGCATGACTGCCTGCCGCCGTCCAGGATTCCACCGTCCAGTCGCCGCGCTCTACAACGCCGACGAAATTCATCAGCTCGCCGCGGCGAACCATATACTGGATCACATGCCGGTTCGGCCCGACCCAATTGGTGCCGACCTGTCGCAGCAGATGTTCCGGCAGCTTCTTCGCGGGGATGATGCCGCGCCAGACCATTAGGCCGGTATATTCAGGCTTGGCCGCACCGAAGATTTTTCCGCGCACGGCGGAATGGACGCCGTCCGCGCCGATGAGGAGATCACCGGAAAAGCGCCGGCCGTCAGCATTGACCACATGCACGCCCCTGTCGTCCTCAATGAAGTCGATGATCCGCGACGATAGGCGGATGGCACCCGGCGCCCGCTTGTCCACCGCATCCACCAGCATCTGGTGCAGATCGGCGCGATGAACCATGTAATAGGGGGCGCCGAATCGGTCGACGGATTCCTGCGCGAGATCGAAGAGAGTCCAGACGCGGCCGGTGCTCCACAGGCGGATTTCCTTGCCCTGCGGCTCCCAGGAGATGTCGGCAAGTTCGCGCCCAAGACCTATATCGATGATCAGCCGGGTGGAATTGGCCGCAAGCTGCAGGCCCGCACCGATTTCCTTCAGTTCCGGCGCCTGTTCATGGATTTCGACCTCGAAACCGCGTTCGATCAGCGCAAGCGCCGCAATGAGGCCCCCGATGCCGGCACCGCCGATGATCACCTTTGCCCGATCCGCCATGAAATCCTACTCCCCTGTAAATTCGATGTTCTTGGATGCCGATCAGGCCGATTGGCCAAAGCGGGCCGAGACCGCCGTCGCAATACTGTCCGCCGCATAGGCCCGCCTTGCGGCAAAGCTCATTTCCGGCGAAAGATTGAGGAACGCCTTCACGGCAGAAAGCGTGACCGCCGAATTGGCGGAAAGCTTCTGCCGGTAGAAGGCGATCCGCGCATCAAGTTCGTCGGCGGCACAGGTTTCCGAAACGAGGCCGAGCTTTTCCGCCGCCGTAGCGGAAAACGCCTCGCGCGATAGGACGAGGCGAGCGAGCGCCGCGCGGCCGATCCGATCGGCAAGCCCGGTCATGACGAGAAGCGGCGGAATATCCCGCTCCAGCTCAGGCACGACGAATTTCGCCGTCTCGTCGGCAATCACGATATCCGCCAACCCCGCCAGCGCGCAGCCGACGCCGAAGGCGCGGCCGGAAACCGCCGCGATGACCGGCACAGGCACGGACCGCAACGCCTCGTAAAAATCCAGCACCGGATCGGCGACGCGCTCGCGGATCGTGCGTGCCGTCGGCTTGGTCGACGGGTCGGGCATGGGCGAGGTGCGGCCGGCGCAGAAATCCGCTCCGTTGCCGCGTATCAGCACGAATTTCGTGCCCTCCGGCAGGTCGGAGATGGCCGCCAGAAAGGTCGAGGTCATCGCAAAGGTCAGCAGATTGGCCTCGGCCGGATTGCCAATGACGATTTCGAGGCAGCCGTCAGGGGCCAGGGTGCTCGACACATTTCCGGCGGCTGTGCTGGATACGGAGCTCATCGCGAACTCTCCCGTTTGGATTGGACGGCGGACCAGATGCGTGCCGGCGTCGCCGGCATGTCGATATGTTCGATGCCGAAATCCGAAAGCGCATCGACGACGGCGTTGATCGTCGTGGCAAGCGACGGCGTGATGCCACTTTCGCCGCCGCCCTTCACGCGCAGCGGATTGCCGCTTGTCGGGTCCTCGACCAGCGCGACAGAGAAGCTCGGATACTGATCCGAGTGCGGCATGGCGTAATCCAGGAAGGTCGCGGAAATCAGCTGCCCGCTTGCCTTGTCGTGGATCACCTGCTCGACCAGCGCCTGGCCGGTGCCCTGCACGATGCCGCCATGCACCTGCCCGTCGAGGATCAGCGGATTGATCGGCTGGCCGGCGTCATCGATCGAGGTGTAGCGCAAGATCCGAGCGGCAAAGGTCTCCATGTCGATTTCGAGTTCGCAGACCGCGGCGCCCGTCGGATAGGCCGGCATGCGGCCCGTGAAACTTGCCGTCGAGGCAAGCACGGTGCCCACCTCTTCGGCAATTTCCGCCACCTCGAAGATCGTCAGCGCCTCGTTGCTGTCGCTGACCCGCCAGAGCCCATCCTTCTCGAAAACGTTGTCCACCGTCGTCTGGTGATAGTCGGCGACGATCTCCTTGATCTGCGCCACGAGCTTCTTCGAATTCTCGACAAGCAGCATACCGCCGAGCCGCATGGAACGGTCGGAATGAGACCCGCCGCCGGATTGCACGATCCGCGTATCACCGGAAATCAGCCGTACCTGTTGCGGCTCCACATGCAGGAGGTCCGCCACCACTTGGGCGAAGGTCGTCTCGTGCCCCTGGCCGGTCGATTGCGTACCAGTAACCACGTCGATGCGCCGCTCCCGTGGCCTCACCGACATGTCAATCCGCTCATGTGGGATGCCGACCGGCGATTCCACATAGTTGGAAAAACCGATGCCACGCCACTTGCCACGCGAGCGGGATTCCGCGCGGCGCGCCTCGAAACCTTGCCAGTCGGCGGCTTCCAACGCCCTGTCCATGTTGGCGGCAAAATCGCCGCTGTCATAGGTCAGGCCCATGGCGGAGGTATAGGGCAGTTGATCCTTACGGACGAGGTTGCGGCGGCGGATTTCCAGCCGGTGGATACCGAGCCTGAAGGCGGCGATATCTATCAGCCGTTCGATCGCAAAATGTGCTTCCGGCCGGCCGGCGCCGCGGAAAGGCGCGGTCGGCACGGTATTGGTCATCGCGCCACGGATCTCAACCGAGGCAAAGGGCACGTCATAGACCGTTGTCAGCACGCGATAGCTGTTCGCCATCGGCACGTAGGCGACTGTGTAGGCGCCGACATTGCCGGTCATTTCCACTGCGTAACCGGTGATTCGCCCGTCTTTCGTAAACCCCATCCGCACGTGATGCACCATGTCGCGCGCCTGATAGTCGGACATGAAAGATTCGGTGCGGGTGCTCGTCCAGCGCACCGGCCGGCCGAGCTGCTTTGCCGCGATCGCCAGCATTGGTTGTTCCGGCGAAAGATTGGTGCGAGGGCCGAAACCGCCGCCTGTATCCGGGCAGATAACCTCAATCTCATCCTTGGTAATACCGAGACATGCGGCCATCGTGTCACGATGACGGATGGCACCCTGGCTGCCGGCGATCATGTGATATCGGCCGGCCTTCGCATCGTAGCGCACCATGGCCGAACGCGGCTCCATCTGCGCATTGGCAATGCGCTGATTGACAAAGATCTTTTCGATGACCAGCGCCGAGCCCTCAAGCGCCGCCTTCGTCCTCTCCTTATCGCCGAATGTCGCCCGAACGGCCAAATTCCCTGGGATCTCCGGTTCCAGCAGGTGGGCGCCCGGCTCAAGGGCTTCCCGTGCATCGATGACGAAGGGAAGCTCCTCGTATTCGATCATCACCAGTTCAGACGCATCCTGGGCGATGGCCGCACTTTCGGCGACCACCATGACCACCGGCTCACCGACATAGCGCACGCGGTCGAGCGGCAGCGGAAGCTGGTGGATATCGAAGGAAATGTTGTCCGGGTTGTGCCGGAAGGCACGCTTCGTGTGGTCGCGCGCATCGGCCGGGTCGGCGAGATGGTTGATCGGCTTGCCGCCCGCCGCGACATAGTCCTCGCCGGTGAAGACGCCCAGAACACCTGGATATTCCAACGCCGCCGACGGATCGATCGAGACGATCTTCGCCGACGGATAGGGACTGCGCAGGAACACCGCATGGCACTCGTTTTCGAGCCGGAAATCATCCGTGTAGCGCCCGTTGCCGGTGACCAGCCGCCGGTCCTCGAACCGCGGCATCGGTCGGCCGATGAAAGGGCGTCTGCTGGCGGGCGGTTCCATCGACATGCCTTTACACCCCGTTCAACCGGCAGCCTTGGCGTCAAGTGTCCAGGCGCCATCCCTGGTCCGGCTCAGCCGCCCCGCGGCCCGGAAATCGTCGAAGGCTTCGAGAATTTCGCGACCGTCACGCGAACCGGTGGCGGTCATCAGCGCGTTGAAGGTTTTCGGGCCATCGAGGAGCGCCGCTTCCAGCGAAGCGAAACGCGGGCCTTCGAGAGCCGGCGGGCTCGGGATGCGGCCTTCGATGGAACGGGCCACCTCGATCGGCATGGTGCAATCGAAACCCGCTTTCGAACCCAGATGGGCCCCGGCCAGCGAGGGATCGAGCGGCAGGGCGCGATAACCGGAACCGACGATCAGATCGCGATCCGCCTGGAAGCGCGTCGCAAAGGCCCAATCGGTCTGCTGGTCGGAGAAGATGTCGATATCCGGATCGAAGACGAAGATGTGCTTGACGTTGGCGAGCGAACCGAAAGCGGCGGCGATCGCATTGCGTGCCTCGCCCGGCACGCGCTGGCGCATGGAGATGCGCACGTTGAACATGCCGCCGGAGGATGTGGTCGCATAGACGCCGAGCGGCTCGCGGATGGCATTCTGCAGAGCCCGCCAGACGGTCACTTCGGTGCGCAACGCAATGAGCTGCGCCGCATCGGTGATCGCAAGCTGGCGGCCGGCAATGGTCGAGGTCTGGAAGACCGGCTTGGCGCGGTGGGTGATGGCGGTCAGGTGGAAGACCGGGTTCATCTTCACGCCGCCGTAGTAACCGAGGAATTCGCCATATGGCCCTTCCGGTTCCACATGACCCTCGGCACTCAGATAACCTTCCAGGATGAATTCCGCGTCCGCCGGCACCATGAGGTCGTTGGTGACGCATTTCACGAGCGGCAGCGCCTCGTCGCGCAGCGTGGCAATGAGGCCGACTTCATCGACCGGAATGCGCATGGTCGCGGCCACCTGATCGATCGGATGCGATCCGACCACGAAGGCAATCGGCAGCGGCTTGCCCTGCTGCGCCTCATACTCGTAGATCGCCTTGAGGTCACTCGGCGCCACGAGATCGACGCCGGCATCATGGCGCCCGCGCAGCATCAGCCGGCGCATGCCGACATTGGTCAACCCCGTGCGCGCATCCTTCACGACATCGACAGCGGCGGAGATATAAAGCGAGCCATCCATCTCATGCTGCAGATGCACCGGAAGCTTGGTGAAATCGGCGTCCTTGCCGAGCTTCACAACTTCCTGCACCGGCGCTTCATCGCGGGAAACTTGCCTGAAGGTGGGCGTTTTGCTAAGCCGGCGAAGGACTTCCGCGAGAAGGTTCGGCACGGTCGTATCGAAAGCGATCGCCAGCCGTTCGCGGGTCGCGGCGACATTTCCGACCAGAGGAATGCCCTCATTGCAGACGTCGTTGAACAGCACCGCCCTGGAATTGCCGTCGAGCCGGTGCGCGACGTCGAGAAGCTCGGTGCGGCCGTCCTCCACCTCAAGCTCGCCGGCCGCCTTCAGGCGATCCAGAAAAGCCTGCAGCGCGAAATTGCTATCACCCTTTTTGAGACCGCTCGACATTCAATCCTCCACTCGACCTTCGGCGATATTTGAAATTAATGAACTTTGTTGTACTATTCTGAAGAATTGGACGTCGTCAATGTCGAAGGCTGGTCATGAGTGAATTGAAGAAAAAGGAAACGGACGACCGCCGCGGCATCCAATCCGTGGAAGTGGGCTTTTCCCTGATCCAGGTCCTGGCCCAGGCGCCCGCCAAGATGCCGCTGAAGGCGCTGGCGGCGGCGGCGGACATGATTCCCAGCAAGGCGCACCTTTATCTCGTGAGCTTCACGCGGCTCGGTCTGGTGGTCCAGGACCCGGTGACGGCCCGTTACGGGCTTGGCCCCGCGGCGATCCGGCTTGGCATCGCGGCGATCAACCAGCTCGATGTAGTTGAAGTCTCCCGGCGCCATCTGGAACGTTTCCTCGAAATCTACGGCATTTCGGTTAGTCTGGCGGTCTGGTCCAATCGCGGCCCAACAATCATATACCGGGTCGACGGCCGCCTGCCTGTACCTGCCTCGGTGCGTGTCGGCCACGTGCTTCCGGTGCTGCAGACGGCGACTGGCCGCATCTTCATGGCCTATCTGCCGGAAAAGGAATGGAAGAGCATCGCCTCTTCCGAAGCCAGCCTTTCGCCGGACTTTCTCGAATGGACGAGCAAGACGCTGAACGCGGTCCGCAGTCAGCAGATCGCGGTGACGAATGGCCAGCTTCATACGGGCTTCTTCGGCGTTTCCGCGCCGATCTTCGATAACGAGAACCGCATCTGCGCCGCGGTTTCCGCCCATGGTCTCAGCGAAGCGATCGATCTTAGCCCCGAGGGTCCGATCGCCTCCGGCATCCGCGCAGCCGCCCGGGAGATCAGCACCGAACTCGGAGCTGCGGTCTTGGAAACTGTCTGAGCGGCGAGTGCGCATCTGGATCGGCCCGCTGCTCACCTCGCGGGGGGCATGAACTTGAACTCGGAGTTCGTCCGCGCGCGGTAGGACTTCACCAGTTCCATCTGGCTGTCGGTCGAGGGAAGGCCAAGCGTGTAGGCAAGCCGCCGCGTGGAATTGTGAATGCCCGAGACGATCCGCATGCCGGGCGCGTAACCGGGAAAATTGTCGAAGAGGGTCGCAGGCGCCTTTCTGGCCGCCGAATGGGCGAAGATCTTCATGCCGCCGCGCTTCATGCGTGCGGACGTCATACGGCTGGTTCATAAAACTCCCTCCCCGAGCTCAATGATGACTGTATGAAATTCAGCAAATATCCAATTCGTGCTCGCCTGACGATATACATAAGAATCGAATTCAGCAATTTCCTATCGCCTGGCATTTGAGACAAGTCTGCATGCACCCTTCGCAGATGACGAAAGTGCCCTAGAGAACTCAACTGCATCGCAGAATGCCCGATAGAAACGCATAAAAACGAAAGCTCACTTGGCCAAGGAAGATTGCCATAATTAAATTTAATTATACAATCGCCAATCACTGTCCTAATGGCGATACCGATGCGCCGCTTGGGCAGCGGGAAATATTGGGAGGATTTTGATGAAAACTATCACTCGCAGATCCATGCTTGCAGCAGGCATCGCGCTTGGCATTGCAGGCGCCGCCTGGTCTCCGGCTTCAGCACAGGACGCTGCTGCCGATTATCCGAAAAAGCAGACAGTCAGCTTCATCTGCGCATTCCAGGCCGGCAGCGGCGCCGATATCGTCGTGCGCTATTTCGCCGACCAGTTTGGCAAGCTGACGGGCTCCACCGTCATCGTGGAGAACAAGCCGGGCGCCGGGGGCAATATTGCCGGCCAGTATGTCGTTCGCGCCAAGCCGGACGGCTATACGATCTTCTTCCACACCGGCAGCTCGCTCGCCGGCAACATGCACATGTTCAAGAACCCGCCCTTCGATGCGGACAAGGATCTTGCAGTCGTTTCGACGATCAACAAACAGCCCTTCATGATCAACGTACCGACTTCGAGCCCGATCCAGAACATGAAGGAACTGACCGAGCTGCTGAAAAAGGAAGGTTCAAACGCAAGCTACGCCGTCAACAACACGTCCGGCAAGGTGCTCGCTGCCACCTACGTCAAGATGGCCGGCCTTGAAACGGTGGAAGTGGCCTACAAGAGCAGCGCCGACTCGATGAACGACATCATGAGCGGCGCCGTGGCCTTCGCCTCGCAGGACCCGATCTTTTCGCTCGGCCAGTATCGCGAAAAGCGCTACCGCATCCTGGCGGTCAGCTCCGCCGAGCGCCTGCCGGCAATACCGGATGTGCCCACGATGACTGAGTCCGGCTTCCCAATGGATCAGGTCGGCTGGTTCGTCACCATGGTGCCGGCCGCCACGCCGAAACCCATCGTCAACAAGCTGAACGGCTATTTCAACGAACTCCTGAAGCGCGATGACGTGAAGAAGTTCATCGAGGAACAGGGCGGCGCTGTCTATATCAGTACGCCGGAACAGGGTCAGGCCTTCCTCAAGAAGGAAATCGCCGCCTGGGCTGACCTGGTGAAGGTCGCCAATATCCCGCAGCAATGATAGGAAAGGCGAAGCCTGAGAACCATCCTCGGGCTTCGTCTCAAGCTTGCGCTGCAATACTAGTGTGACGTCCCAGAGATTATGACTCGTTGAGCAAAGGTATTGGATAAGACTTTGCCATCTTTTTCGCGGGCTTGGTCTGTCGAGAACATCCATCGGATTTGAGCGCCACTTTCGGTTCGACGCCGCTCCCAGGCGTCAACCTCGGATTTGAGCAAGTCGCGGTTGTCGATACGGCGGTCAAGACACT
>NZ_JBEAAL010000003.1:0-410367 GCF_040066075.1 Neorhizobium phenanthreniclasticum | reverse complement strand
CCGCCACGATCGGCGTGTCGATCTGGGCGCATATGGGCTTCTATGCGCTGATCCTGCTCGCCGGCCTGCAGGCGATTCCCAAGGATCTCTATGAAGCGGCCGAGATGGATGGCACGAAGCCCGCGCGTGTCTTCTGGCGCATTACCCTGCCGCTGCTTGCTCCCAATCTCCTGGTCGTCGTGGTGCTGGCGCTGATCCGCGCGGTCCAGATCTTCGATGAGGTCTATGTGCTGACCGGCGGCGGTCCGGGCACCAGCACGCTCTACCTTACGCAGTATATCTATGAAACGGGCTTTGCCTCGGCGCTCCGCAATCCTGGCCTCGCGGCCGCGGCCTCGATCCTGATGGGGGGCGTACTCGTGGTCCTCACGTTGATCCAGCTCGGCATCGGCCGGAAGAACGAGAACAAGGGGAAACGCTGATGGGTGCGGCTGCGCGTTTCATTCTGCGTCGCAAGGGCGGCAAGGGCTGGCACTGGACGGACATCGTCACCTGGGTCTGGCTGATCGGCGGGCTGATCATCATGTTCGGCCCGGCCGTCTGGCTTGCCTTTTCCTCTTTCAAGACCCCGGCGGCACTTGCCGAATTCCCGCCGTCGATCCTGCCCTATGTCACCAGCCAGGCGACGGTCGAGGGCTACGACAAGCCGCTGCAGCTCTTTGATGCGAAGATGCCGGACGGCTCGACCCGCGTGCTGGCGGAAGTGCGTCGCATCGGCATCATGTCCCAGATGGTCGATCCGAAGACGCCGGGCGAGATCATCCGCGTCAACATCAACGACCGCCAGCCGGTGCGTACCCTCTCCTTCGCGACGTCGAACTATACCGAACCCTTCGTCCATTTCGATTTCCTGCGCTACCTCTGGAACTCCGTCTTCGTGACGGTCACGGCGACGCTGATCACCCTCGTCGTCAACTCCATGGCCGCCTTCGCGCTGTCGAAATACGAATTCCGCGGCCGCTCCGCCGCCATGCTGATCATTCTTGCGACGCTCATGGTGCCGCTCTCGGTCATCATGGTGCCGCTCTATTCGATCATCTCGTCGCTCGGCCTGTTCAACAGCCTCTGGGGCGTCATCCTGCCGACCGTCGCCACACCGACCGGTGTCTTCATCCTGCGCCAATACATGCTGACCATCCCCGACGAACTGATCGACGCGGCGCGCATGGACAAGGCCTCCGAATGGCAGATCTACTGGCGCATCGTGCTGCCGCTGACGGCACCGGCGCTCGCCGTGCTCGCGATCTTCTCGGTCGTCTGGCGCTGGAACGACTTCCTCTGGCCGCTGATCGTTTTGTCCCGCCGCGAGCTCTACACCCTGCAGGTGGGGCTCAGCATCTATTCCGGCGAACTGAACGTCCAGTGGCACTTCATCCTGGCCATGACCGTCGTGACGATGATCCCGGTCGTGCTGGTCTTCATCTTTCTGCAGCGTTTCATCACCACCGGCATTGCCGGCACCGGACTTAAATAAGGAACACCGATGGGCGAGATCAAACTCACCGATGTCAAGAAATCCTACGGCGCCGTCGACGTCCTGAAAGACATCAACCTGCATATCAACGATGGCGAGTTCGTCGTCTTCGTCGGCCCCTCCGGCTGCGGCAAGTCCACGCTGCTCCGCACCATCGCCGGCCTTGAGAAGGTCACCGGCGGAGAGATCGAGATCGACGGCAAGCGGGTGAACGAGGTGACCGCCGCCGACCGCGGGCTTGCCATGGTCTTCCAGTCCTATGCACTCTATCCGCATATGAGCGTGCGCCAGAACCTCGCCTTCGGGCTGGAAAACTCCAACATGCCGAAGCCGGAGATCGCCGAGCGCATCCAGGAAGCCGCCCGCATGCTGGAGATCGAGCCCTATCTCGAGCGCCGTCCCGGCCAGCTTTCCGGCGGCCAGCGCCAGCGCGTCGCGATCGGCCGCGCCATCGTCCGCCGTCCGACGGCCTTCCTGCTCGACGAGCCATTGTCGAACCTCGATGCGGAATTGCGCGTCTCGACTCGCGCCGAGCTTGCCGCACTCCATGCCCGCATCGGCTCGACGATGATTTATGTCACCCACGACCAGGTGGAGGCGATGACGCTCGCCCACCGCATCGTCGTCATGCGCGCCGGCAGGATCGAACAGGTCGGCACGCCGCTCGAACTCTACAACACGCCCGCCAACCGCTTCGTCGCCGGCTTCATCGGCGCGCCGCACATGAACTTCCTCTCGGGCGAAGTCCAGGAGGTGGAAACCGGTTCGGTCACGCTTGTCATCGGTGGCGGTCATCGCCTCACCGTGCCGCTTGCCGACCACAAGCTTCGTGGCCACAAGCTGAAGGCCGGCGAAAAACTGACGGTCGGCATCCGCCCGCAGCACATCACGCTGGCGAACAATCCGGGCAGCCTGCCGGTCAAGGTGCGGTTGGTGGAGGCCCTCGGCTCGGAAACCGTCATCCATGCGGATCTGAACGGCGAAAAGCTGCTCGCGGTCGTCCAGGGCCAGAAGCATATCGCCCCGGGCGACGAGGTGCATTTCTCCGTCGCCGGCGCGCCATTGCATCTGTTCGATCAGAATGGATTGCGGGTCAAAGGGGCGTAAGTCCCACCCCTGCCCTTTTGGCCTCCCCTACTCCGGATGGACAGCTGGCCGCCCCGCCGGCCCGTCTATAGACTCGCCGGAAGCGAGCGGAAGGGAGGCCCGAATGTATCGCATGTCCATGATTGCCTTGTCTGTCGCGGTTCTGCTGGAGCCGGTCGCAGCCACTTCGGCTTATGCCCAGAGCAGGACAGTGACCACCCAGCCGACACTTCAGACCTTGCCGCCGGGACGAGCCGTTCTTTTCGACAACAAGAAATGTCCTGCAGGACAGATCGCGCGTTACGCCAGGTCGAAAATGAGGGATCAGATATCCATCAAATGCGTTCACATCACCGGCCTTGGCAAATAGCGTGATCTCAAGCCTCACAAATACCCCTTGAAGAACGCCAGCACCGCCCGGCGCATGGCGGGCGTTTCCTGATGCCCGACGCCGGCTTCCGGCAGGAACACCAGCGCCCCAAGCGCCTCCGCTTCAAGATAGGCCGCTTCCGTCTCGGCAAAGGCCTTCTCCACCGCCTCCGGCGGCGTCAGCGGATCATCCCAGCCGACACAGATGAGCTGCGCCCGCGGCGCCACCAGCCCGGCGATCTCGCCGATCGAGGTTTCCTTCAAAAGACCCGGCACCGTCAGATAATGCCCATGGCGGTCATGCGCGCCCGTCTGCACGAGGGTGGCGAAATCCGCATAACAACAGAGATGTGCGGTCGCCTTCACCCGGTGATCGACCGCCGCGAGAAAATAGGCGAGCGTCGCCCCCATCGAAAGTCCGGTGACCCCGATCCGCTCCGGATCGACGTCCGGCCGCGCCGCCAGCCAGGAAAGCGCCCCCACCTGTTCCGAGACCATCTGCCCGAACAGCGTCTTCCCGTGCCAGAGCGCCGCCTTTGCGGCCGCATCCTCGGTGACGCCCGCCCGTTCGCCGAAGGTCGGCATGTCGATGCACAGCGTCACATACCCTTCCCGCGCCAGCACGGGGCCCGGCGCATCGAGGAGCGCCGCGCGGCCCTCGGTCAGCTCCAAAGCGCCGATATCGTATCGGCCGCCATGCGCATGGGCATAAAGGATCGCCGGTCCGGGACTGGCGGAGGCTTCGCCCGGCCGGGTCAGAAAGCCGCGGACTTCCGTTCCGTCTGAGAGCTGGAACCGCAGCCGCTCCAGAACATATCCGTCGTGGATTTCGACGGCGCTATCGATCAGCGTCAGCGACACGTCTTCGAACGCCAGCAATTCCTTGAGCCGCGCCACGGTGATCGCCATATTCCCCTCCCTGTGAGCCGCTTCGTCCGAGGACGGCGTTATGCATGGCACAACCCTATCTCCCTCCTTGCGGGGGAGATAGGCTGAACGCACCTGCTTCCCCAACAACTGCGGAGCAGTTTGGTGAGTCATTGCTTTGTGGGAAGGCCATGCCGCTTGTGATCTCCCCACCCGTGGGGGAGATGCCCGGCAGGGCAGAGGGGGGTATGGCGAGCCAAATCAAAACCTTGCGAGAAATCGACAGAAAAAACTGCCTCCGTTTATCCCCGCCCTCGCGCCTTGTGCCTACAATCTTCGCGTTCCGTTTCGGCTACACCGGTTCAAGCATCGCCGGCGAGATGGGACCGGTGCCCTTTCGGCCTGCCGTTGATGCAGGCGGGTTGTCAGGGGCTGCGCAGAAAATGGTTCCCCCCGTGCCTTGTTGCGCGGCGTGCGTGTGTCGCACCCAACCCGCTATGGCATCCGCAAGGACGTAAGACCATATCGCCGTAGAGGAACCGGAGTTGCGCAGCACAAGAACACTGAACGGGACACGTCGCGTGTCACTATAAAAATCTAATTCGAGGCACCCGACGTGTCCCGGCCGAAACAAAACCACCGAGATCGCCAAGGAGTGAATCTGTCTTGCCGCAAAGGAGGAAGAGCATGGATGAGCCGGACTTCAGCAACTACGAAAAGCGCCGGGCCGAACAGCACGAGGAACTCTGCCGCGCGGCTGCGACATTGTTTTGCATCTCGGATCGCATCTGCCATTTACGGGTTTGCCGTCGTTATCGCATCTGCGTCGGGCCGATGCTGCCCTCGCCGCACCAGGCATGGGCTGTCCGCGCCCAGCGGGAAATCGGCCTTAGCGGCAAGGCTTGTGCCGAGCTTCCCCTCTGCATTGCAAACCAGGAGCCGTGGGCATTCGATATCTACAAGAAATTTATGAACGTCCTTCAGCAGGTAAGGCTCGACAGCCCGAAAATGGATTTGATCTTGGCTTGCGCCGAGAATGCGGCAATGCGGCGCTTGCCGAAGAAGCGCTCTTGACTTCCAATCCCTATCATCCGACTTCAACCAGTGAAACGAAGGGATGAAGATCATGACAGAAGCCGCCCGCAGCACCATCGATCAGAGCGAAGTCGACCGGTTCTCCGCCATGGCGGCCGAATGGTGGGACCCGACGGGAAAATTCAGGCCGCTGCACAAATTCAATCCCGTCCGGCTCACCTATCTGCGAGACCGCATCTGCGAAAATTTCGGCCGTGACCCGAAAAGCCACCTGCCGCTTTCCGGCCTCCGCATCCTGGATATCGGCTGCGGTGGCGGCCTGCTGTCGGAACCGGTCGCCCGCATGGGCGCCACCGTCGTCGGCGCCGACCCGTCGGAAAAGAACATCGGCATCGCCTCCACCCATGCGGCCGAGACCGGCACGTCGGTTGATTATCGCGCCGTCACCGCCGAACAGCTTGCCGAAGCGGGCGAAACCTTCGACGTCGTCTTGAACATGGAAGTGGTGGAGCATGTGGCGGACGTGGATTTCTTCATCACCACCTGCGCGAAAATGGTCCGCCCCGGCGGGCTGATGTTCGTCGCCACCATCAACCGCACCTTCAAGGCCGGGGCATTGGCGATCTTTGCGGCGGAAAACGTCCTGCGCTGGCTGCCGAGGGGCACCCACCAATACGAAAAACTGGTGCGTCCGGAAGAGCTCGAAAAGCCGCTCCACGCCGCCGGCATGGAGATCATCCACCGCACCGGCGTCTTCTTCAACCCGCTGCAGGACCGCTGGAACCTCTCAGCGGACATGGACGTCAACTACATGCTGCTGGCGAAAAGGGCAGCGTGATCCGCTTCCACGGCCCGTCGGTTCTGTGGTAATCTTCACATCGTTCCGTTTTGGGAGAGACCGATGGCTGAAGCCGTGAAAGTCACAGTAACGCTGGAGCCGGACATCGAGGATTTTGTCCGCGACCAGACTGAACGCGGCTCCTTTGCGTCGTCCAGCGACTATATCGAAACCGTACTTCGCGAACGCTTTGAGCGCGCGCGTGAGCAGCTGGATGCCGAACTTCAGAAAGGCATCGACGATATCGAGGCCGGTCGGTTCATGTCGATCGAGGAGGCTTTCGATAGTGTCTACGAGGAACTCGGCCTGAAGCGTCTGGCACGATGAAAGTCATCTTCTCTCGCCAAGCGCGTGGAGACCTCAGGGATATCGGTCGATACCTGCTGAACCAGAATCCTGGCCCGCCATCCCTTATATGGAAGACCTGCGCACTGCATGCTTGGAGCTCGCGCGCATGCCCCATGCTTTCGAGATCCTGGAACTGTCAAATCATCCAGGAGTTCGCCGGCGTGTCTTCGCTCCCTATGTGATCTTCTATCGAGCAGAAAACCCGGACGTGAGAATCCTCCGCGTCGTCCACGGTGCGAGGGATTATCTGCGTATCCTCAACGAGGAAATTTGAGAGCGTTTTCTCGCCGTAGGGATCATCCCCGCCCCTCATTCCCCTGCTACACTTCATCCCGACGAATACACGAAAGACCGGACGGATTTCACTCCATCCAGCCCTTCGGGTTCTTTGAAATGAAGTCTTGCGGAAACGAGGTCAGTTCGTGTCCTCGGGGAGCACCGGCATCGGCGCCACCTCGATGCCCTCTTCGAGAAGATCGCGCACCTCGCTAAGGCTCGCCTGGCCGATGATGCCGCGCGCATCCGCCTCGCCGTAATGGATCTTGCGGGCCTCCTCGGGGAATTTCTCGCCCACGTCCTCCGCATTGGCCTTGATCTCGGCGACCGCCTGCTTGAGCTTTGCCATCGCCTCCTGGCGGGCAAGGTCCATGACCATCGCCTGTTTCTCTTCCTTTTTGCGCGCCGTCGAAACGGCGGGCGCCATCAGCGTTTTGGAGATCGAGGGGGAATTGCAGACCGGACAGGTGAGAAAGCCGCTTTCGACCTGGCGATCGAAATCGGCACTTTCGGAGAACCAGCCCTCGAACGTATGAGCATTTTCACAGGTCAGCGTATACTTGATCAAGCGGCAACACCTCCCGCCACATCGGACACAGTGTCCAGCGCGAATTCGCGGGCATTCCTGAGATTGGGGATTTTGACGCGTGCGGCCTTTACCGCATCGATGTCGATCTCCGCAAGCACCACCGCCTCGCCGGTGCCGCCGGCGGATGCCAGCACCTTACCCCAGGGATCGACGATCATCGAATGGCCGAAGGTCTCGCGGCCGTCTTCATGAACCCCTGCCTGGGCGGCGGCGATCACGAAGGCGCCGTTTTCGATGGCGCGGGCGCGCAGCAGAATCTCCCAATGGGCCTCGCCCGTCTGGCGGGTGAAGGCGGCGGGCACGGTCAGGATCTCGGCGCCGACGAGCGCCTCGGCGCGGAAAAGCTGCGGGAAACGCACGTCGTAGCAGATCGCGAAGCCGAGCCTGCCGAACGGCAGGTCGGCAACCCGTGCTGCGACGCCCGGCTCGTAGGCCGAGCTCTCGCGCCAGCTTTCGCCGTTGTCGAGATCGACATCGAACATGTGGATCTTGTCATAGGTCGCAACCAGCCGGCCTCCGGGTGCGAAGAGCAAGGCGCGGTTGGCGATCTTGCCGTCGTCCCTTGCGATCGCCGTCGATCCGATATGCAGATGAATGCCGAGTTCGCCGGCGAGGTTGCGGGCGGTCGAAACGATGATGTCATTCGTCTCGTCGCGCAGGATGTCGCGCATCGCCTTGCGGTCCCGCTGCAGAGCGCCGGTCATTTCCGGTGTCTGGATATAGGTCGCGCCATGCGCCGCCGCCTCGCGCACCAGCCGGACCATGTCGGCGGCGTTCTTCTGCGGATCAACGCCGGAGCACATCTGGATCGCTGCTGCCTTGAACGTCATCGCCCTGTCCTCACGCTGCCAGCATCGGGTCCAGCTTGCCGGCCCGGTCGAGCGCATGAAGGTCGTCGCAGCCGCCGACATGCGTCCCGTTGATGAAGATCTGCGGGAAGGTCGAACGGCCGTTGGCCTTCTGGATCATTTCCTCACGCAGTTCCCTGGAATAGGTTGCATCATGCTCGGTATACTTGATGCCCTTGGACTCGAGCAAAGCCTTCGCGCGGGCGCAGTAGCCGCAATATTCGCGGGTATAGATGGTCACATCTGCCATGAATGTCTCCGGGCGCCGCCAGATGGGAAGGAGCTGGGAAAAGGCCGCGCGTCAACTGTCATCTTCTGTCATATAGGCCCGGAAACGGCCATTGCAAAGGTCAAAACCGTAACCTCCGCGGCACCTGCCTTCTTCAGCGCACGGGTGGCGGAGGAAACGGTCGCCCCGGTCGTGTAGACGTCGTCGATGAGGATCAGGCGCCTGCCGAAAACATCCGCCTCATGGCCGGGCGCAACCTGGAAGGCGGCCCGCACATTGTCCTCGCGGGCGCGGGCCGAAAGCCCCACCTGCCGGCTGGTGCGCTTGACGCGGACAAGCGTCGACGGCAGGAACGGCCGGCCGGATTTTTGCGAAAGATGCCGCCCGAGTTCGGCCGCCTGGTTGAACTTCCGGGATGCGAAGCGCGAGCGGTGGAGCGGAACCGGCAGGATACCGTCCGATTTTGCCACATGGTCTTCGGCGGCGCGCAGCATCAGGCCGGCCATCATCGGGGCAAGGTCGGTGCGGTCCCGGTATTTCAGCGAATGCACGAGGTCGCGCGCCGGTCCCTCGAAGATCGCGGCGGACCGCAGCCGGTCGAAGACGGGCGGGTTTGCGATCGCCTCGGCCGACAGCATGCCCTCTCCCGGATCGTAGGAGAACGGCAGGCCGAGCACCTCGCAATAGGGCCGTTCGATGAAGCGGATCTCCTGCCAGCAGGCGGGGCAGAACCCGCCATGCGCCCCGGTGCTGACCCCGCAGCCGGGACAGACCGGCGGATAGACGAGATCGGTAAGCCATCTCGTCCACCCTGCGGCAAACGATGCTACAAATCGAAGGGCATTGGCGCTCGGCTCGGCGGACATGGGTTGACTTTAGCGCATGAAGAGAGCCTTTGCGACGGCAGGATACGGGTTTGATACGATGGAAATTCTTTTCGATGAACGGCTGATCGAGGCAAGGCGCGAACGCGCCTTCGCCGGTGGGGATCACAAGGCCGCCTTCCTCCTGGAGATCGCCGGCCGCGAGCTCGCGGATCGCCTCGCCGTCGTCGAGCGCCGGTTCGAAACCGCCGTCGAGCTGCATGGCGGCACCGGCATCGCCGCCCGTGATGCGCTGGCGACCGGCAAGATCGGTGTCATGCGCCGTATCGAAACCAGTGAGGCCTTCGCCGGAGATGGCGAGACGGTGACGGCCGCTCCCTGGGAGGACGTGCCGCTGGAACCGGAATCCGTCAACCTGGTGCTGTCGCCGCTGGCGCTGCACCTTGTCAACGATACGCCCGGTACGCTGATCCGCTTCCGCCGTGCGCTGAAGCCGGACGGGCTTTTTCTGGCCGCCATCCCCGGCGTGGGGACCCTTTCCGAACTGCGTGACGTCCTGTTGTCGGCCGAAGCGGAATTGCTGGGCGGTGCAAGCCCGCGCGTCATCCCCTTCGCCGATGTCCGGGATGTCGGGGGCCTTCTGCAGCGCGCCGGCTTCACGCTGCCGGTGGTCGATATCGAGACCTATACGGTGCGCTACGACTCGCTCTTTCCGCTGATGCGGGATCTGCGTGCCATGGGCATGACGAACCCGCTCGCCGGCCGCAGCCGCGTGCCGGTGACAAGGCGCTTCTTCGTGAGGGCGGCGGAGATCTATGCCGAGCGCTATTCCGATCCGGACGGCCGCATCCGCGCGACTTTCTCGATCATCTACGCCTCAGGCTGGTCGCCGCACGAAAGCCAGCAGCAGCCCCTGAAACCGGGGTCCGCCAGGATGCGGCTGGCAGACGCCCTGCGCGGAGGGACGGAGTAGCTCGCTCTAAGGCGTAGCGTCCTCGTAGGCATCGGCAATCCCGCCGAACATATTGTTCATCAACTCGTAGTAATCGCCCAATGCGACAAACAGGGTCAGTGCCAGGATCGAAATGAGCAGGCCGTATTCCACGGCCGTCGCGCCGCTGTTATCCTTAAAGAGAGAGCTGAAAAGGCGCATCAATTATCCTTCGGGCCTGGAATGGACGAATCCAGGCGCCTGAAAACGGCTCCGGCTTCAGCAGTCGCTACCGGCTCCGTAGCCCTCGACGATGCAGACCGTGCCCGGTGTCTCCTGCAGGACACTACGGCGAATTGTATAATGTTTCGTGCTCTTTTCGGCCGGTTTGATGGAGCCCGTGGTGATCAGGTCGAAGTCATCCTGAATCTGCCCCAGCTGACGCTCGTGATTGCGGCCCGCCAGCATCGGCGTGATGATCAGGGAAAGAGCGATGGCAGCCGTGCCGAACAGGAGTGCGATGTTGAGCGCGCCGGTCCTGCCGAAACTGTGCCGCGCCTGTTGCCGGCCTCGCACGGTTTTCCAGAATTCCTCGTCCATGCCTTCATAGCCTCGTCAACGCGGTTACCAGATGATGAGGCCTGAAAATATCACACGCGGCTAAACGATCCCTTAACAACGAGTGAATTCGGTCATTCTAATTTGAACGATTGAGCCGCGGCAGCGACCTACAGCATCGGCCCGAAGGTCGGAATCGATTTTCGGAAAGCACGATGCGTAGATTCAACAATTTAAAGCGTCCTTTGTGCGTCCGAATGGACGCACGGCGCTCTATAGCAGGTCCTGAAGAATGGGGATCAGCGGCTCGTCGGCCGGCGGCATGGGGTAGTCGCGTAGCGCGTTCGGCCTGACCCATTTGATCGCCTGGCCTTCCCGACCGGTCGGGATGCCCTCGAAACGCCGGCAGATATAAAGCGGCATCAGAAGATGGAAGGTCTCATAGGTGTGGCTGGCGAAGGTGAGCGGCGCAAGGCAGGGGATTTTGGTGGTGATGCCGAGCTCTTCCTCGAGCTCGCGCACCAGCGTTTCCTCCGGCGTTTCGCCCGGCTCGACCTTGCCGCCGGGAAATTCCCAGAGGCCGGCGAGCGTCTTGCCCTCCGGGCGCTGCGCCAGCAGGATGCGCCCGTCGGCATCGATCAGCGCGCAGGCCGCGACCAGCACCAGCTTGCGGGGTGTTTCGCTGCTCATCCTCGTCCTTCCCGCCACCAGTAACGGTATTCGTAGGCCTTGCGAAAGCCGAATTTCCGGTAGAGCGCCAGCGCCGTCGCGTTGGTGGAGACGACCTGTAGCCAGGCCTGCCGCGCACCGCTGATGCGGGCCCAGCGCAATGCCGAAGACAGGATCTGCGTGCCGATGCCTTCCCGCCGGTGGGCTTCCGCCACGGCAAAAGACATGATGCCGGCCAGATCGTTATCTTGCACGCAGAGCGCCACGGCGACCGCGCCATTCGCCGGATCTTCTTTCATGAAGAAGCCTGACGGCGGCTTGATCGCCGAGAGGATTTCGGCAAGCGCCGGCTTCAGCGCGATGCTTTCGCCTTCAACAGCAAGGCTGGCGTCGATGAACCGGCCGATGTCGTGACTCGGCAGGTAGTCGAGCGTATCGGGCAGTGCCAAGGCCGTCAGGTCGACGGTCAGCACGTCGACCGTCTCGAACATCCGCCATCCGTCCGCCTTGATGTGGTCGATGAGGACGGGAGGAGCGAGCGGCGTCTCGCGGACGATGAGCGGCCGGCCATAGCTCTCGAACCGCTTGCGTGCCCTTTCGAGCCGCTGCTCCATATCGCGATGATCGGAAGGATCGAGCGGGACGATGCAATTCAGCCGTTTGGATGGATGGCCGCCGGTGAGCCGTACCTGCCAGCTCCCGTCATAGACGACGGAAGCCGCCGGCCAGGCCCGGAAGCCCACGGCCTCCAGCCGGCGAACCAGGGGCAGATTGCTCTGCGGAGATGATGCCTGCATCAAATGATCAGCTCCGGTAGTCGCCGTTGATAGCGACATATTCCTTGGTGAGGTCGCAAGTCCAGACGGTCGCCGTGCCGTTGCCGAGGCCGAGATCGACTTTCACAGGAATGTCCTGTTGCCTCATGACGGCGGTGGCGGCAGCTTCGGAATAGCTGGGATCGCGCTCGCCCTCGACGGCGACCCGCACGTCGCCGAACCAGATCGCCAGCCGGTCGCGGTCGGCCATCTCACCGGATTTGCCGACGGCCATCACGACGCGGCCCCAGTTGGCGTCCTCGCCGGCGATCGCCGTCTTGACCAGCGGCGAGTTGGCGATCGACAGCGCGATCACTTTCGCGGCCGCATCGCTCTCGGCGCCGGTCACGGTGATCTCGACCATCTTGCGGGCGCCTTCGCCATCCCGCACGACCTGCAGCGCCAGATCCTTGAGCAGATCGTCGAGCGCGGCGCGGAAGCTTTGAAGACGCGGATCGTCCGCGCTCTCGACGCGGACCTGACCGTCATCGGCGGCAGCACCCGTCGCAAACAGCATCAGAGTATCGGAAGTCGAAGTATCGCTGTCCACCGTGACGGAGTTGAAGCTCGGGCCGACGCCCGCGGCAAGCAGGGTCTGCAAGGCCGGCGAGGCGATGTCCGCATCGGTCACCACGAAGGAGAGCATCGTCGCCATGTCCGGCGCGATCATCCCGGCCCCCTTGGCGATGCCGTTGATCGTCACCTTCACGCCGCCGATCTCCGCGGTGCGGGTCGCGACCTTCGGGTAGGTGTCGGTGGTCATGATCGCCTTGGCCGCTTCCTGCCAGAAGTCGCCGGCGGCGGTCCTGTTCATGTCGCCGAGCACGCCTGCGAATTTCGTCGCATCCAGCGGTTCGCCGATAACGCCGGTCGAAGCGAGGTAGACCTCGTTCTCGCCGCAGCCGACGGCTTGCGACGCGGATTTCGCGGTCAGTGCCGTCGCGGCCTTGCCCTTGATGCCGGTGAATGCATTGGCATTGCCGGAATTGACGACGACCGCGCGAGCGATCCCGTGCGGCAGGTTGGCGCGACAGAAATCCACCGGCGCGGAAGGGCACTTGGACCGCGTGAAGACGCCCGCCACCGCGGCCGGCCGGTCGAAAACCATCAGCAGCACATCGGTGCGGTTCTTGTACTTGATCCCGGCGGCGGCGGTCGCCATGCGCACACCGCGCAATGGCGGCATGTCGGGATAGGATTTAGGGGCGAGCGGCGAAACGGAAGCGGACATGGCTAGACCTTGGTTCAATTGAAAGTCGAAGCTGGACTACCTGCTCGACGTCATCCTCGGGCTTGTCCCGAGGATCTGCTGCCCTTCATGATAGTGGATAGATCCTCGGGACAAGCCCGAGGATGACGGATAAATGCGGAGGTCTCCACCTCGAGGGGAAGATGGACTCCTTATCCTTAATCCTTACGGCTTCGGAGCCGGGGCGTCGCTTGCACCCTGCATCTTGTTGACTTCATCATAGCCCTTCTTGAGGGCCTCATCGACGATCTCGACCTTCTGCTCGCTCTTGGCCTTCTCGATCAGCGCCACATACTTGTCACGCATCACGAGCTGCTTGACCTGGTCCTCGACCTGTTCGAGGGCCGGCGGGGGAGCGTCACGCTTGTCTTCGACCTTGATGACATGGAAGCCGAACTGCGTCTTGACGGGGGTCTTCGTGTAGGCGCCCTTTTCGAGGGCGAAAGCGGCTTCCTCGAATTCCGGAACCATGCGGCCGGGGCCGAACCAGCCAAGATCACCGCCTTCGTCCTTGTTGGAATCCTGCGACTTTTCCTTGGCGATCTCGGCAAAATCCTTGCCGGCGTCGAGATCGGCGATGACCGCCTTCGCCTCGTCTTCCGTCTTCACCAGGATGTGACGGGCATGCACCTCTTCCTGCTTCGGGATAGAGGCGATTTCCTTGTCGTAACGGGCCTTCACCTCTTCCGGGGTGACGGCATCGATGACATGCTTGCGGAAATAGGCGTTATGAAGTTCACGGTCGCCGATATAGGCCATCCGCTTCTTGAAATCGTCCGTATCCTTGATGCCTTCGGCGATCGCACCCGATGCGAGAAGCTTGACGTCGATGGCGCCGGAAAGGGCGGCGACTTTCTTCTGCTCGTCCGGAAGCTGGGCAAGCTGCGGGTCGAGGTTCTGGACGGCCAGGTCGAGTTCCGACTGGCGGATTTCCAGGCTGCCGACCTTCGCCACGACCGGATCTTCCGCCGCAAACACCGGAGCCTGGGAGAAGATTGCAGCAGCGAGCGCGGCCGTTACGAGAAATTTGTGGCGCAACATCAATTCACCTTTCAATAGGGCACCGGTTTCAGAATGCCTGATTCCGGCCGGAAAACCTTCACAAACACCGGAATGTGGCCATTCTGTATCGGCCGCCACCGTTGACATCATTCGACCCCCCTCTTATCTGTCACGCAACTTTGCGTCCAGAAGAGTTTCCGGGCGTGGCGGGTCATTTTGTCGTCATCGGATGATGATGGGCCGCCCGGCCCGCGATCCCGAGAGAACTGATTCAGAAAGGACCATTCGTATGGTCAGCCTTGGCGGCATCGCCCGCAAATTGTTCGGTTCGGCAAACGATCGCCGCCTGCGCGGCTACACGCCGAGGATCGACGCGATTAACGCAATCGAGGAGAAGACCAAGGCTCTCTCCGATGAGCAGCTTGCCGCCCAGACGGCGGAATTCAGGAAGCTGCTGGCCGAAGGCAAGACGCTGGACGACATCCTGATCCCCGCCTTTGCCGTGGTGCGTGAAGCCTCGCGCCGGGTGCTCGGCATGCGGCCCTTCGATGTGCAGTTGATGGGCGGCATGATCCTTCATGATGGCGCGATCGCCGAGATGAAGACCGGCGAAGGCAAGACGCTGGTGGCGACGCTGCCCGTCTATCTGAACGCGCTCGCCGGCAAGGGCGTCCACGTCGTGACCGTCAACGATTACCTCGCCCGCCGCGACGCAACGACGATGGGCCGGCTTTACGGCTTCCTCGGCCTGACGACCGGCGTCATCGTCCACGGTCTCGACGACGAGGAACGCCGCGCGGCCTATGCCTGCGACATCACTTACGCCACCAACAACGAGCTCGGCTTCGATTATCTGCGCGACAACATGAAATACGAGCGCGCGCAGATGGTCCAGCGCGGCCACAACTATGCGATCGTCGACGAAGTGGACTCAATCCTGGTCGATGAGGCCCGCACGCCGCTGATCATCTCCGGCCCGCTCGACGACCGTTCCGACCTCTACAACACCATCGACGCCTTCATTCCGCAACTCACGCCGGAAGACTATGAGATCGACGAGAAGCAGCGTTCCGCCAACTTCTCGGAAGTCGGCACGGAAAAGCTGGAAAACCTGCTGCGCCAGGCCGGGCTCTTGAAGGGCGAAGCCCTCTACGACGTCGAAAATGTCGCGATCGTCCATCACATCAACAACGCTCTGAAGGCCCACAAGCTCTTCACCCGCGACAAGGATTACATCGTCCGCAACGGCGAGATCGTCATCATCGACGAGTTCACGGGCCGCATGATGCCGGGCCGCCGCTATTCGGAAGGCCAGCATCAGGCGCTCGAAGCCAAGGAAAAGGTGCAGATCCAGCCGGAGAACCAGACGCTCTCCTCGATCACCTTCCAGAACTATTTCCGCATGTATTCAAAGCTCGCCGGGATGACCGGTACGGCTTCGACGGAAGCGGAAGAGTTCGGCAACATCTATAAGCTCGAAGTGGTCGAAGTCCCGACCAATCTTCCGATCGCCCGCATCGACGAGGACGACGAGGTCTACCGGACCTTCGAGGAGAAGTTCAAGGCGATCATCGAAGAAATCAAGGCCGCCCACGAGCGCGGCCAGCCGGTGCTCGTTGGCACGACCTCGATCGAGAAGTCCGAACTGCTCGCCAACCTGCTGCGCCAGTCGGGCTTCGATAAGTTCCAGGTGCTGAACGCCCGCTATCACGAGCAGGAAGCCTATATCGTGTCGCAGGCCGGCGTGCCGGGCGCGGTCACGATCGCCACCAACATGGCCGGCCGCGGCACCGACATCCAGCTCGGCGGCAATGTCGAGATGCGCCTCGAACGCGAGCTCGAAGGCATTGAGGATGAGGCCGAGCGCCGGGCGAAGGAAGCGGCGATCCGCGAGGAAGTGAAGAGCCTCAAGGAAAAAGCATTGGCCGCCGGCGGTCTCTACGTCATCGCCACCGAGCGCCATGAAAGCCGCCGTATCGACAATCAGTTGCGCGGCCGTTCCGGCCGCCAGGGTGACCCGGGCCGCTCGAAATTCTACCTGTCCCTCCAGGACGACCTGATGCGCATCTTCGGCTCCGACCGTATGGACGGCATGCTGCAGAAGCTCGGTCTGAAGGAAGGCGAAGCGATCGTCCATCCCTGGATCAACAAGGCGCTCGAGCGCGCCCAGAAGAAGGTCGAAGCCCGCAACTTCGACATCCGTAAGAACCTTCTGAAATACGACGACGTCACCAATGACCAGCGCAAGGTGATCTTCGAACAGCGCATCGAAATGATGGATTCGGAAGACGTGTCCGAGATCGTCGAGGATATGCGCAACGAGGTGATCGAGGTCATCGTTGCCAAGCACATCCCCGAAAGGGCCTATGCCGAACAGTGGAATGCGGCAGGCCTGCGCGAGGATGCCGGACGCCTCCTGAACCTCGACCTGCCGATCGAAGACTGGGTCAAGGAAGAGGGCATCGGCGAGGACGATATCCGCGAACGCATCACGCAAGCGGCCGACCAGGCCGCCGCTGATCGCCGCGAACGCTTCGGTGCGGATATCATGAACTATGTCGAGCGCTCCGTGCTGCTGCAGACGCTGGACCATCTCTGGCGCGAGCACATCGTCAACCTCGACCACTTGCGCTCGGTGATCGGTTTCCGCGGCTATGCCCAGCGCGACCCGCTGCAGGAATACAAGGCGGAAGCCTTCGAGCTTTTCCAGGCGCTCCTTGCCAACCTCCGCGAGGCGGTGACGGCACAGATGATGCGCGTCGAACTGGTGCAGAACCCGCAGCCGCCGGAACCGCCGCCGGTTTTCGAAGCGCATCATCTCGATGCCACGACCGGCATGGATGAGGTGAGCGGCCTCGACGGCGAGAACTTCCTTGCGGCGCCGCAGGACCGCCGGCCGGAAGACCCCTCCACCTGGGGCAAGATCGGCCGCAACGAGCCCTGCCCCTGCGGATCAGGCAAGAAATACAAGCACTGCCACGGCGCGTTCGAGCAGGTGTGAGGCCCGGCTGGGCTTAAGCTTCGGCGCGGCCTTGCCCCGCCGAAGCGGCGCAGACGTCCCTCACACAGCCACGCAGCCAGCGATGCGCCGGATCGGCATCCATCCTCGGATGCCAGAAGAGCGATATCGTGATCTCCGGCACCGGTACCGGAAGGGCAAAGCTGAACATATCCGCCCGCAGATCACGCGTATGGCGTTCGGGAACCGTGGCGACCATATCCGATGCCCGAGCAAGGGCCAGCGCCGCGGCAAAACCGCCGACCATCGTCCCGATCTCTCGCCTGATCCCCTGAATTTCAAGGATATCGTCCAGATAGCCTTTCTCGGAACCGCGCCGAGAGACGAGCACGTGTCTGGCCGCGGCATAGCGGGACGGCGTTATTTGACCGGCGCTCAGCGGATGGTCTGCACGAACGACGCCGACGAAGCGGTCGCTGAACAATGCCTGCACCCGAACCTCGGGACCGGTAGCCTTGCCGATTACGCCGGTCTCCATGTCGATGCTGCCGTCGCGCAAGGGACCGCTGTCCTTGTCCTGCTTCGGCACGAAGCGGAGCCGCACGCCGGGCGCTTCCCGGTTCACGCGGGCAATGAGATCCGGACCGAAATTCTCTACGAAACCGTCGCTTGCGCGAAGCGTGAACGTCCGGGTCAGCTTTGAAAGATCGAGTGCCTCAGCCGGCCGCAGCACCGCCTCGACCTCTTCGAGAAGCAGGCCGACGCGCTCGCTGAGTTCGAGCGCCCTTGGCGTCGGAACGAGACCGCGTCCTGCCCTCACCAGCAGCGGATCGCCCGTCGCCTCCCGCAATCGCGCCAGCGCCCGGCTCATGGCCGAAGGGCTGAGTCCGAGCCGCCTGGCGGCATGGGCCACGCTGCCTTCCGCAAGCAGCGCATCAAGGGTGACAAGCAGGTTGAGGTCCGGATGCGACATACGCCGGACAATAGCACGGACCTCGCCGAATGATATGGCGTCAGATGCACGAATAAAATGCAAATGATGCGCGTTCCGCCACGATATGCCTGAGGCTAGATTTGCCGCGCCGACCATGCAGGCGGCAGAACGGAGCCTTGGAGATGTCACCGACCACCACACCGAACGCCGCAACACCGAACCCCGCGACGGGCACGGCAGAAAATATTCCTACGAGCCGGAAGGCGCTTGCCGCTCTGTCGCTCTCGATCTTGTTGTCGTCGCTCGGCACGAGCAGCGCGAATGTCGCCCTGCCGACGCTCGCGCAGGCGTTCTCTGCCTCCTTCCAGGACGTGCAATGGGTGCTGCTGGCCTATCTCCTCTCCATCACGACGCTCATCGTCGGCGCCGGCAGGCTAGGCGACATGATTGGCAGACGCCGGCTTCTTCTCTCCGGAATCGCGCTGTTCACCATCGCCTCGATCCTCTGCGGCACCGCTCCCACACTCGTCATTCTGATCGCCGCCCGTGCGGCGCAGGGCGCTGGCGCCGCCATCATGATGGCGCTTGCCATGGCGTCTGTCGCGGATATCGTGCCGAAAGCGAAAACCGGCAGCGCGATGGGATTGCTCGGAACCATGTCGGCCGTCGGAACGGCTCTCGGGCCTTCTCTCGGCGGCATCCTCATCGCGACGGCAGGCTGGCCGGCGATCTTCCTTGTCAATGTGCCGGTCGGCGTCACAGCCATTCTTCTCATTCGTCGGCATCTGCCCGATGACCACAAGGAAAGATCCGAACCGCACCCGGGCTTCGACGGCACGGGAACACTTCTGCTTGCCGCAACACTCGCGGCCTACGCCCTGGCGATGACCATGGGCAAAGGTCGCTTCGGCCCCCTCAATGTCGGGCTGCTCGTGGCAGCGTTCGCCGGGCTTGGCCTCTTCGTTCTCGCCGAAGCGAAAACCCGGTCACCGCTGCTGCGCTTGTCGATGCTGCGCAATGCCGCTCTGAGCTCTGGCCTGGCGATGAGCGCGATTATTTCGGCGGTCATCATGACGACGCTGGTGGTCGGTCCTTTCTATCTGTCGCACGCACTTGGCCTCGATGCGGCCGGGGTGGGGCTCGTACTTTCGGCCGGGCCGGTCGTTTCGGCGCTGACGGGCATCCCGGCCGGCCGCATCACCGATCGTTTCGGCGCACGCTCGGCGACCATCATCGGGCTGACCGGCATGGCTGCCGGGGTCTGCCTGCTCGCAACCCTGCCGGCAACGTACCGCATCCCAGGCTATCTTCTCCCGGTCATCGTCACGACGATGGGCTATGCACTCTTCCAGGCGGCCAACAACACGGCCGTTATGGCCGATATCCACTCCGGGGAGAGGGGCGTGATTTCGGGCATGCTCAACCTGTCCCGCAATCTCGGCCTCACGACCGGCGCTTCGGTCATGGGGGCGGTATTTGCCGCCACCACCGGCGCAGATATTGGCACCGCCTCTCCCGGGGCCGTAGCCACGGGCATGCGATCGGCCTTTGCCATCGCCACCGGGCTCGTTGTCGCCGCGCTGGCGCTTGCATTGATCGGCTACAGCCCTGCGGCCGGCCGGGTCGAAAGCCGCGACCCGAGCGGAAGATCGTGAATACTTTGACGGCCCGGCGAACCCTTTCTTAACCCTGCTGTGGCAACACTTTCCGCCATTGTTCCCGTCGTCGTTACGAGTATTGCGTGCCCATCATGGCGGTTATCGAAACAGCGGAGAGATTGCTTCCGCCTGGCTTGCGTGCCCGGCTCGCCCCGCTGACACGCAAGCTCGACGCGATCATCACGGATGACAACGAAACGAGCCGCGCCCAGCGGCAGGCACTCACCGCCTTCGTCATCCGTGTCGCCAGTGCCGCCATCGCCTTCGTCTCGCAGATCGTTCTTGCCCGCCTGATGGGCGAATTCGAATACGGCATCTTCGCTTTCGTCTGGGTTCTGGTCGTGCTCGCCGGCAACCTGTCCTGCCTCGGCTTCCACACCTCCGTCATCCGCTTCCTGCACCAGCACAAAGCGCGGGGCGAGATGGCGACGGTGCGCGGCCTCAACCTCGCTGTCCGCCTCGTGGCGCTTGCCTCGGCGAGCACGGTCGCGGGCCTCGGCTTTCTTTTCCTGTATATATTCGGCGAGAGGATCGAACCCTATTACCTCATTCCGGTCGCGCTCTCATTTTTCACCATACCGATGATTGCGCTGGGAGACGTGCTGGACGGAACCGCGCGCTCGAACGGTTGGACAGCGACGGCGCTGAGCCCCACCTATCTGATCCGGCCCACGCTGATTCTTGCCTTCATGCTTCTCGCTCTCTGGCTCGGCGCGCCGCACACGGCTGTCACTGCCATGCAGGCGGCACTTGCCGCAACCTATGTCACGACGCTTTCGCAGCTCCTGCGCCTGACATTGCGGCTGCGCCGGGAATACGGCACCGGCCCGGGGAAGTTCGAGACGGCTGCCTGGTTCCGCTATTCGCTGCCGCTTTTCCTGGTCGACGGCATCGGCTTCCTGCTGACCAATGCCGATGTCGTGGTTGTCGGCCTTTACCTGCCGCCGGATCAGGTCGGCATCTATTATGCCGCCGCCAAGACCATCGTGCTGGTCCAGTTCGTCTATTTCTCGATCAAGGCCGCCGCCGGCCCCCGCTTTTCCGCGATCATGGCTGAGGAGGACATGACCGCACTCGCCGCCTTTGCCGGCCAGACCACCCGCTGGAGCTTCTGGCCGTCGCTTGCGATCGGCCTTTGCGCCCTTGCAGCCGGCGAAATGCTGCTCTCGCTCTTCGGCCCCGGCTTCACGGCCGGATACCCGCTGATGGCGATCCTGTTCGCCGGTATTCTCGCCAAATCGATGGTCGGTCCCGGCGAAGTGCTGCTCAGCATGGCCGGTCGCCAGAACCTCTGCGTGTTGCTCTACGCCGCAACCCTTGCGGTGAGCATCGGCCTCAACATAGTGCTGATCCCGCTGCTCGGCCTCACCGGGGCCGCCATGGCGACAGCCGCCGCGATGATGGTCGAGGCCATCCTGCTGCATGTTGCCGTCCGCCGGACGCTCGGCATCGTGCTCTTCGCCTTCGCCGGCCCCATGACCTCCGTTCCTTCAAAGGCATCATGATCATGGCCCAACCTCCGATCAGCGGCGAATTCGAAGGCAATGGCAGCGGTGGGCTTTCCGCAATCCGGACTTTCCGTACCGAACGTCCCGATGCCGATACCCGCCTGCGTGTCGGCCGCCCGGGGCGCGAGCTCTGCCTCTATCCCGCAGCGCTCGGCTACGATCTGCAGGAAGAGCTCGAATTCCTGTCGAACCGCGCCATGGAACCGAACATCTTCTTCTCGGCCCGGCTGCTGGCCCCCGCGATGCCGCGCGTCGATGACAAGCAGGTGCACCTGGCGCTGATCCGCGACGAGAGCAACAACCGCAGCCGGCTCCGGCTGCTGATGCCCTTTACGATCGAAAGACCCGGATTCTCGATCGGCGCGTCGATCATCCGCACCTGGGCAAACCCGTTCG
The DNA here is from genome assembly GCF_040066075.1 of Neorhizobium phenanthreniclasticum. Taxonomy (NCBI): domain Bacteria; kingdom Pseudomonadati; phylum Pseudomonadota; class Alphaproteobacteria; order Hyphomicrobiales; family Rhizobiaceae; genus Neorhizobium; species Neorhizobium phenanthreniclasticum. The sequence continues at coordinate 388,905 of NZ_JBEAAL010000003.1, read as the reverse complement.
GCCCGCTCGGCACCCCGCTCGTCGATGCCGAAGATGCGGCCGAGACGATCGACAACCTCCTGGAAGCTCTGGCCCTGCGGGAGGCGCGGCTTCCTTCCGTGCTCGTGCTGCCGGACGTGCGGCTCAACGGCCGCTTCGCGCAGCTTGCCAAGGCGGTCGCCATCAGCCGGAACCTGCCGGTCACCGTGACCGATCCGTTCCAGAGACCGATGCTGGAGAGCTTGGCTGACGGCGAGACCTACCTGAAGCACGCGATCTCCCCGCATCACGTGCGTGAGATGCGCCGCCTCTGGCGCAAACTGGAAACCAAGGGGAAGCTCGCCTATTCCGTCGCGCGCCAGCCGGAAGAGGTCCGGTTGCGCATGGAAGAGTTCCTTCTGCTCGAAGCCAAGGGCTGGAAGGGTCGGCGCCGCTCGGCGCTCATCAACGACCGATACCGTTCGGCCTTCGCCCGCGAGGCGATCACCAACCTTGCCGAGGTCGACGCGGTGCGTATCCATACCGTCGATTTCGACGGCCGCGCCATTGCCTCGCTCATCGTCTTCGTCATGGCCGGCGAGGCCTATACCTGGAAGACGGCCTATGACGAGGATTTTGCCTCCTACTCGCCAGGCAAGCTCCTGATGATCAAGCTCACCGAATGGCATCTGGAAGATGCCAACATCATGCGTACCGATAGCTGCGCCGTACCGGACCATCCGATCATGAGCCGGTTCTGGGAAGAGCGCGAGGAAATGGGCACTCTGGTCATCGGGCTCAACCAGAACGGCGACCGCGACGTGCGTCAGGTGGCCGCCCAGCTTCACCGCTATCGCAACACCCGCAACATGGCCCGTATCCTGAGAGAGAAGATCCTGTCGATCGCCGGCCGCGGAGACTGAAATCTATTCCGCGGCCGCCTTCTCGCGCAGCAGTCGGCGGATGACCTTGCCGGTAGTCGTCAGCGGAATGTCGTCGACGAAGGCGATCTCGCGCGGATATTCGTGCATAGAGAGGCGCGTCTTCACCCATTCGCGGATTTCCGCGGCAAGCGCGTCGCTTGGGCTGTAGCCGGGGGAAACAACGATATAGGCCTTGATGATTTCGGTGCGGACCGGATCGGGCTTTCCGACGGCGGCCGCCAGCCTCACGGCCGGATGGCCCGTCAGACAGTCCTCGATCTCGCTCGGACCGATGCGGTAACCGGATGAAGTAATGACGTCGTCGTCACGGCCGACGAATTCCACGTAGCCATATTCATCCTGCCGGCCGAGATCGCCGGTCATCAGCCAGTCTCCGACGAACTTGGCCTTCGTTGCGGCTTCGTCGTTCCAGTAGCCGAGGAACATCACCGGATCGGGTCGGCGGATGGCGATCTGGCCCATTTTGCCGACCGGCACCTCGATACCCTTCTCATCGACGATAGCCACATGGTGGCCGGGCACGGCGCGCCCGATCGCACCACCGCGCGAGACGCCGAGATTGGCCGCCGATCCCAGAACGAAATTGCATTCCGTCTGGCCGAACAATTCGTTGACCGTCAATCCCAGTGCCGATTTCGCCCAGTCATAGGTCTCGCGCCCGAGCGCCTCTCCGGCCGAGGCGATCGTCCGAAGTTTCAGATCGTATTTTTCGAGCGGCTTCTCCACCGATTTCATCAGCCGCAACGCCGTCGGCGGAATGAAGGCATTGCGCACCCCCATCTCCGCCATGATGCGGAAGGCCATGTCGGCGTCGAATTTCTGCGCCGGCGACGAGACGACCGGTATTCCGAGCATCAGCGCCGGCATCAGCACGTTGAGCAGGCCGCCGGCCCAGGCCCAGTCGGACGGCGTCCAGATCCTGTCGCCTTCCTGCGGCGCGAATTCATGGCCGAGCTGGAAGCCGGGAATATGGCCGGCGAGCACCCGGTGACCGTGCAGCGCCGCTTTCGGCGGACCGGTCGTGCCGGACGTGAAGATCATCAGCGCGGGATCGTTGGGACCGGTCTCGACTACATCGAAAAGCGGCGGATGAGCGGAAATCAGCGTGTCGAACGAGACCAAGCCTTCCCCAGCCGGCACATCCTCGGTGACGATCACATGCCTGAGATCCGGCAGCTTGTTCCGGATATCGGCAAGCCGCGCGAGACCGAAGACATTGGTGACGATGGCCGCAGCACCCGATGCCTTCAACCGGTATTCCAGCGCCTCGGCACCGAAAAGCAATGCGAGCGGCAGCGCGATACCGCCCATCTTGTAGATTGCCACATGGGAAATGACTGTCTCGAAGCTCTGCGGCAGGAGAAGCGCGATCCGGTCGCCACGCTTCAAACCGAGCGACAGGAAGGCGTTGGCGAGCGACGCAGACCGCCCCGAAAGCGCGCCATAGGTCAGCGCCAGATGTCGGCCGTTCGGGCTGAAATGCTCAAGACAGATGCTGTCTGGATGCTCCGCGGCCCAGGCGTCGCTGACCACTTCGCCCATATTGAACCTGGACGGAATCTCCCAGGCGAAATCGCGGATGAGGTCCTCATAGGAGGCGCCGGCAGGCAGTTTCATGGGCAATGTTTCTCATTTTGCTGCACCAGCTAACATGTTCGAAACTTGAAGCACAAGAGGACCGCCGGGGGGACCTAAGGGTGCGGAAGCCTGTTAACGCAATGGGCTATCGGGAACATGCTGCAAGGCAGTATCGGACTTGTCACAGTCTTTCGACATGGTAACCGGCACTTCATTCTTGCATCGGCTTGCAGCCCCGTGCTAGAGCGCTTGCCGTTACCAAAGTGCCCCGTTGGCGGAATTGGTAGACGCGCCTGACTCAAAATCAGGTTCCGAAAGGAGTGCTGGTTCGATTCCGGCACGGGGCACCATTTTCTGTTTTTTGAGCTTTGTCTTCAGAAAATCCGGGTTGGATCGGCCATTTATGGCAACAGGCCCCAGTCATTGTCTATCGTGGCTAGCCAAGCTGGGTAGACATGCGGGCCTTCAAATCTGAAATGATGATCCTGGCTTCATTCAAGTCCGCCTCCCACCAGCGGCTATCAAGTATCATCCCTCTTTGAGCTTCCTCGAACCGATAGCGGATAAGTTTTGCAGGGGAGCCGGCAACGATCCCAAAATCAGGGACATCTGAGTTGACAAAAGAATTTGCGCCGACAACCGCGCCTATACCAATCTTAACTCCCCTGCGGACTATTGCGTCGACGCCAATCCAAGCGTCGTGTCCTATGGAACATTCTCCGCTGGTCAGCTCGGCATAGGGATTGCGGTAAAAAATACTATTTGTAGAAATCTCGTAAACATAGTGTTCTCCCGCACCTACAGTTACGTTATTTGCTATCGAGACATAGTTTCCAATTTCGCTCTTCGTGATGTCGCATCGCTCCCCTATGTAGCAATACCTGCCGACATTCGAGTCTCGGCTGACGCGACTGGATGGGCGAACCTCAGTCGTAACATCGAACCGTCGGTCGTTTCTTCTCTTAAAAAGTCGAATCTTCATCTTTAGCCTTTGTAGATGTCTGCCTGAGGCGGCAGCGATCTTGTCGCTCTCAAAGTCGACATCGCAACGGATTTCTGCTGCCGGCAAGAAGTCAGAAGCGATCACGATTCAGAAAACTGAAAATCTTACGCGCTTGTTTTTTTGCCGAATTCGCAAGTTTAGCTCCGCGGGAAGACGTATAGACCTGTTCAGCCTCGAGAAAAGCGCCATGACTTCCTCTCTGGAGCGCACCCATCTTTGCCACGTCCTTAGCGACCTCCGCGAGGATCGCAAAGAGGTTGTTCTCGTACAGCACCAGACGACGAGCTTCTTCCAGGATGGGAATTGCGCGCTCAGCCAGATCCGATTCGATGATCTTCTTTATTTTGCCGATCGCACCCTCAATGTCCAAGATATTAATCGACGTCAAAGCACCGGTTGGAAAGTAATCAATAATATTTGGCGCACCATAATAAATTGGATAAGTCATCGCCAAGAATGGATCTGACAATTTTTCTGTCCAATAGTGATTATATGTCGAATTCTCAATGGCGATATGATATCGATAGGGCGCCAGGACTTCTAATTTATCCGCAAAGCTGTTAACTCCACGCCCATAAAAATCTATCTCGTTGCCAAAATATTCTCTGACACGCTGTACGAATGTTAGCCTGCTACGATGCCCTTCTGCATAAGCTTTATTGGAGGAAACGATGGACGCAAGTTTTGTTTTGGCTGGGCGCCAGTTCTCAAATTCGTCAAAACACATCCCCCTTTGACGAATGGAACCATCGGAATTCCAGCCGCCGACGAGCCACGGCAATCCGATTTGAGAAAGTCTGAAATTCGGATGGACTGTCTGCGGATCAGTAGTCAGCACCATGTCGAACTGCGAGAGGAAACGCGGATCATAAGCCTTGATGGCCCGCGGCTCGGAAGCAACGAACACTCGATATCCGGCAGCCGCAGTGATGACCTTCGTCGGCAAGCCATCATAGACGAATATGACATCGCAGGCTTCAGTATTGCCGGAAAAGTCGAACCGGACTCCATCCCACTCGGGAACTGAATCGGGAAACTGACGTAGCCAGTCCCAATTTGGAGAACTTGAGATAAATCCGGCACGTATCATGGAGCACCCGCCTGCAAAACGCAGCCCGTTCCAGCCAGTATACGGCGCATCATAAACGCTCCCAGTCCGCAGGCACGAGGTCCTTTTCGATATGAGCCGCGGATTTGAACCAGTTCAAAGGTGCTATCACGTGCTTTGCAGGCTCGGGATTGAGCCATGCCCCCCACCAGCTGAAGGTGCTGTTGGCAATGATGTGGTTGCGGCAGGCAGCCATCAAATGCATGTCCTGCGCATCCAGATCATCATCCTGGGGCTCAATGAATATGACCGGCCAGGTTTCAGGCAAATTGGCCCGCGCCCAGGCAGGGTCATCCGAGAAGACAAAAAAGGTCACATCGCCCATCCGCTCCGCCATGCGAGACATCGCACCTTGATACCAAGAAGGCTCCAACGTCCCATGCACTGCATTTGCATGAGGGTTGGTGACATAATCGCCCCGCCGGACATGGACGGACACCGCATTTGAACTCTTGATCCTGTTAAGAACGGCCGCCCGTGGAGGGGTGAATGGAGAGGCAAGGTTGAAGTCGCGGCGGATCGTGTCCGAGATGGCGGAAAAGTATTTTTCGCTTTGCCAATACCCTTCCAGATAAACCGGGCCCGTCAGGCCCAGCACCTCAGGATCAAAAGCCTGCCCTTTTTCCACGACATGCCGACCCGGGCTTCGAGATCTCCATATTTGCTGCATCCGGCGGACGACGCTCGACCGCTTGCGAGTTGCAGGCAGATCCCGAGAAGCGGCTGCAGTCGCCTTGATATCGAATTGGCCGAGCGCAAACCGCCGACGGGTGTATTTTTCCATCGAGGTAAGATCGAGTTTCAGTTCCTGATTGGTCGCGATGGATAGCGATCGGCCCATGGCATACTGGAACATCTGGTTGCCAAGTCCACCGACGATATGTGCGATAACGGCCATGGGCATAGATCTCGTCGTTTGGTTTGCCCGCCTGCAGCGCCGGCATGTCGTTGAACCCGCAGTCAGAAGGATTTGCGCCACGAATAGGGCAGATTGGCAAGAAACCGCCCAACGTCGTCCCGCGCGCGATACAAGGCCCTCCAGCGACGAAAGCGCCGCGACTTCGGCGCCCGTTTGGTACCCTGCCAGATCTCAGACTGCTCCTCCGTGTCCGCAGCATGCCTTACCGGATACGGAAAGATTGCAAGAGAATTGACGCCATGTGTCCAGAACCGATCGAGATGGCAATCGACCGGCTCGAACCAGACGGAAGCTGTTGCGATCAACCGCGCCGCGGCCTTCGGTGAAACCGCATAGCAAGAGGTGCCATGCGGCCCCTTGAAGAAGCGCACGATGCTCCACTGATCGTCAATCGTTTCTTGGAGCGTGTAGGCTCTCTCTTTGTGCCCGGAAAAGCGAATGAGGCCGCAACGGCTGATCCGTTCCGAAGCCAACCTGTAGGCTTCAAGGAAGCCGTCGTTGATCGCGACATCATCCTCGAAAATAAGCAGCGGTCGATTGTCTTGAACACAGCGCTGCCAGAGAAGGTAATGGCTGGCGAAACATCCAAGTTCACCGGGGTTCAGGGTGAACCCTCTGCGGATTTCAGCGAGCTTCTGATCGGCCCGGTCAAAAAGAGGATGGTGGGCAGCTTTACCATCAACCGCTTGAAAAAAGCTGAATGAAAGGCCGAGCGGCGTTAAGAGGGCCGTCATTTGCTGGCGCCGCTCCCATGACCGCTCCAGGTTCACAACCACCACTTCCAAAGGGACTGCATCTCTCTTCAACTAGCACTCCGATACCTATTCCCGCCTTACGCAAGCGGTTCTGACTATTTTCCCTCTGTTGTCAATCTGCGCTACGGCGAAGATCAATGATGCAACAATATCAACAAATACTTGGTTGCCGTATTTCAGGTCATGCACTCGAAAACAGAAAGGGCCGAACGTATCGATTAGCTGGCTTCCCAGAAAGAGCTGGAGTCCCTGATGATCTTTTTGATCCCTTTTTCCTCTCTCCAATTCCGGCCGATGTCCTTGATCACCGGTTTGTTCTGAGGGGAAAAAATATAGTTGTCGTATTTGCAGACATAGGCCTGAAGGGGCAGGTTGACATCTGAATAGAATTGCTTTTCCGGATCTTTTGTCACGTCCATAAGCCCCGCACATGCGCGGGCAAAGGGACCTCTCAGGATCGACGGCGAGGTCGTAAAGATCGGCCTGTGCGTAAATTTCGGAAGCTTCACGCCGGCAAGCCTGAAGTATTCGTTCTTCCGATGAAGATGTCCGTTTTTCTTGACGTCCCAATTCTTCTCCTCCGTATGGAAGGAGACCTGCGCGACAGTAGGGTCGGAAAAGGGTTCGAAGGCTTCCTCACCGATGTCAGTCAAGGCAACCCAATCGTCCTCGAAATGCATGACGAAATCGGCAGTTGTCGCCAGCCACAGTCTCCGGACTGCATTGGCGAATCCGGGAGCCTCCGGCTCAAAAAGCACGCCCGTCGGAAAATGGCCCCGGAACAGCGAAACACAGGCCTCGTGATCCTTGGCATCGCCGAAGATCGGGTCAAGGTTCATGTAGACGTTGACAAGATCGAGGTTGCTGAAAATCCGTTGTGACAGGCTCGAAAGGGTATCGGAGAGCAGATCCGGCCGTCGGGCTGAAACTATGCAGACATCCGTCTTGAACATGAATTTTATCTTTACCGAGTGCATGGCTGCGGCTTGCAGCCGGGAACCGATCGCCGATCGTCGCGCTATTTCCGGATAGCCTTCTTTTGGAGAAATAACACCACAAATCCTCCGCAAACTCACGAAAAAGTGCCGGAATGGAGACGATGTGTCTCGCCCACAATCATTTACAGCCCTGCTTGATCTGCTCTAAGTGAGCCAGGAATGAAACAGGAGAAGAGCGCAATGGCGCTGACAGCTTCCACCCCTGGCTCCCGCGCCGGTATCGGCTACGCCGTTCTCGTCACGCTCGGCATGGCCGCGACCGTGGGTGGCGCGCTCGCCTTCCAGTATATCGGCGGCTATATTCCCTGTGCCCTCTGCCTGCTGCAGCGCGACCCCTACTATTACGGTATTCCGGTCGGCATTCTCGCCATTGTCGCCGCCGCAATCGGCCTGCCCGCCTGGGTCACCCGTGCGCTGCTCGTCGCCATCGGCGTGATGATGCTCGTCGGCGCCGGCATGGGCGTCTATCACTCGGGCGTCGAATGGGGCTTCTGGGAGGGCCCAGCAAGCTGCGGAGGCGGCGCCGGCGTGACCACCAATGCCGGCAACCTCCTGTCGGATCTCAACGCGGTGCATGGCCCCTCCTGCACGGAAGCGGCGCTCCGCGTTCTGGGCTTGTCCTTTGCGGGGTGGAACGTCATCGCCAGCGTGATGCTGGCAGCCATAGCCTTTATCGGTGCGAAAAAGGCCGCCTGAACAGCCTTCGACGATGCCTGGGTTACGGCTGCAGTTCCGTATCCCAGTAGAGATAGTCCATCCAGCTTTCATGCAGATAGTTCGGCGGGAAGAGCCTGCCGTTGTTGTGCAGGTCCTGCACCGTCGGCTGATAGGGCTTCTGGTGCGGGAACATGCCGGCCTGCTTCGGCAGCTTGCTGCCCTTCCTGAGGTTGCAGGGCGAACAGGCCGCCACGACATTCTCCCAGGTCGTTTCGCCGCCATGGGCGCGCGGGATGACGTGATCGAAAGTCAGGTCATCATGCTCGCCGCAATACTGGCACTCGAACTTGTCGCGCAGGAAGACGTTGAACCGGGTAAAGGCCGGGTTGCGGGTCGGCTGGACGTAAGTCTTGAGGCTGACGACGCTCGGCAGTCTCATCGAGAAACTCGGCGAGCAGACCGACTGTTCGTATTCCGCGATGATGTTCACCCGGTCGAGGAAAACCGCCTTGATCGCGTCCTGCCAGGACCACAGCGACAAGGGATAATAACTCAGCGGCCGGTAGTCAGCGTTCAGCACGAGCGCCGGCAGGGCCTGCGGGGAGACTGCAATCGTCAAGTGACGCTCCTACCCGATTCGGCATCTGTACTTTCTATATTAGGTCTGTTGTTACAGGATTGTGAAGCCCAATAAATGCAGTGAGATAACTCGACCCCGCCTTCACACCAGAGGCGTGACGGTGCGACGCATTTTCGCCGCGTAGTAAGCCCAGAAAAGCCGCGCCGCGACCGATCGCCACGGGCTCCAGATTTCCGCCATGGACGCCAGGCTCTTGGCCAAGGGACGAGCCTCCAGGCCAAAGGCATGCGCGACCGCCGCCTGCAACGCCACGTCACCGGCAGGAAAGATATCCCGATGACCGCTGCAGAACATCAGATAGACTTCCGCCGTCCACGGGCCGATGCCGGGAAGCGCGGTTATCCGCCGGATCGCTTCCGCTGTTTCGAACTTGCCGATGGAATCGAGATCGAAACGCCCTTCCGAAATAGCTGTGGAAAGATTGAGAAGCGCCGCCGCCTTTGCCCGTGAGAGGCCGAATGTCGCAACAACATCCGGGGAAAGCGCTGCATAATCGGCCGCCGTTACGGGCCCCGCCGCAGTGATTCGCCTCCAGATCGCTTCCGCGCTCGCTCTCGATACCATTTGGGATACGATGATCGAGGCAAGGCCTTCGAAACCGGGCCTGCTGAGACGCAGCGGCACCGGACCCGAGGCCTCGACGACCGCCCCAAGCCGCGGGTCGAGACGGACAAGCGCATCGAGGCCTGCCTCGATGTCCGAATGATCGCGAATGGCATTCATCAGTCCGTTCAACCTCTCCCATGGCCGTTTGTCGAAAAGCATGGCAGAAGAAGCCATGCCCGCCATGTCCTTTGATAAACCGGCCTATCGTTTTGCGCCAAGCCCGAACGGGCTGCTTCATCTCGGCCACGCGCTGTCGGCGATCCTCAACCACGACATGGCGAAGAAGACGAACGGGCGCTTCCTGCTGCGCATCGAGGACATCGACCTCGCCCGCTGTACGCCGGAATTCGAGGAGGCCGCCTATCGCGATCTTTCCTGGCTCGGGCTGGACTGGGAAAAACCGGTATGGAGGCAATCGGAGCATTTCGACGACTATCGCGCCGCGCTGGACCGGCTGATGGAAATGGGCCTTGTCTATCCCGCCTTCCTGACCCGCGGAGAGGTGAAGGCCAGGGTCGCGGAGCATGAGGAGAGCGGGAAGAGCTGGCCTCGCGATCCCGACGGGTCGCCGCTCTATCCCGAGGATGACAGGCATCGCAGCGAGACGGAACGGCAGTTACTGATTGCAAAGGGCGTGCGGCACGCTTTCCGGCTCGATATGCACAAGGCGCTCCGGTTGACGGGCGATGCGTTGAAATGGACGGAGACGGGTGACGGCGCACGCGGCGAAATCACTGCGCACCCCACGGCCTGGGGCGACGTGGTGCTTTCCCGCTCCGATGCGCCGTCGAGCTATCATCTTTCGGTAACGGTGGACGATGCGGCCCAGGGCATTACCCATGTGGTGCGCGGGCTGGACCTTTTTGAAGCGACCGCCGTGCATCGGTTATTGCAGGAACTGCTTGAGCTTCCGCAACCCGTCTATCATCACCACAGGCTGATCCTTGGGCCGGACGGCAAGAAACTCTCGAAAAGCGAGGGCTCAACGGGGCTCGCGGCGCTCCGCGACCAGGGGTTCGCTCCCCACGACATCCGCCGCCTCGTCGGTCTTTGAGAGCGCTTCCTCGCGCCGGCGACGCTCATTCCTCAACCGGGAGAATACCGAATAAACCCGGTACTTCATCAGGGCGGCGTTGAGTTCGGCCCCCAGCATGAAAATCACGCCGACCATGTAGAGAAAAATCAGCACGATCATGATCGACGCCAGACCCGCATAGGTCGCGGCGTAATTGGCGAAGGTCGAGAGATAGGCAGCAAAGCCGAGGCCGAAGCCGATCCACAAGGCGATCGTCATCAGCACGCCCGGCAGGATGTCGATGATCCGCCGATGCCCCGCCGGAAGCCATTTATGCGACAGCAGGAGACCGATCATCAAAAGCAGCCCCGTGCCGTAAAGGCCCCAGTTGGCGGCTCTTGCCAGATCGCTGATCAGCCAGGGAAAGCGCGTTTCAGCGAACCGCATTGCAACAGGCACGGCAAGCAGAAGGATACTGATCACGGCAAAGATCACGACCGCGATCACCACATAGCCGAGGCTGGCGAGGCGCGTCACATACCAGGGTCGGGTTTCGGTGACGCGGTAGGCTCGATTGAGTGAAATCCGCAGCGCCTCGACCCCATTCGAAGCGAAATAGGCTGCCGCCAGCACGGATACGGTCAGAAGGCCGCCGCGAGGCATGGTCAGGACGCGCTGGATTTCGGATGCGATAGGTGCCGCGATATCCGCCGGCCAGGTATCGAAAAGCAGATGTATCGCCGTTTCGGAAAAACCGCCGGCCCCGAGGAAACCGGCCAGCGCCGTGCCGAAGATCAGGAACGGAAAGAGAGCCAGCAGGCCCGAGAGTGCCACATGACTCGCCATCGCCCAACCATCGTCGTCGGAAAAGTGGCAATAGGCATCCCAAAGCACCTTGAAGGCGAGTTTGTACCACCTGTAGGGCCGGTTCTCTTCGGACAAGGGCAACTCCGTTGTGACTTGGCGCAAAATATGTGAGGAACCCTTTCCATTGTGCAAGGGATGAGATCAAATGGATGACAGGAGAACGATCATCGTCACCGGCTGTTCCTCCGGCATCGGTGCCCATTGCGCCCGTGCCCTGAAGGCGGATGGCTGGCGGGTTTTCGCGACCGTGCGCAAAGAGAGCGATCTCGCTCCGCTCGAAGCCGACGGCATCGAGGCTCTGCTGATGGACTATACGAAGCCCGAAACGATTGCCGCACTTGTGGAAACCGTGAAGGAGCGCACAGGCGGCCGGATCGACGCCCTCTTCAACAATGGTGCCTATGGCCAGGCGGGCGCCGTGGAGGATTTGTCGACCGACGTGCTGCGCGAACAGTTCGAAACGAATGTCTTCGGCTGGCACGAGCTGACGCGGCGGGTGATCCCGATCATGCGCGCAAAGGGCCACGGCCGCATCGTCAATTGCTCGTCGATCCTCGGCCTGCTGCCCTATCGCTATCGCGGCGCCTATACGGCTTCGAAACATGCGCTCGAAGGGCTCACCATCACGATGCGCATGGAGCTGGAAGGAAGTGGCATCCATGTGAGCCTCATCGAACCGGGGCCGATCGCCTCCCGTTTTACGGCCAACGCGCTCGCCAAGATCAAAGAGAATATCGATCTCGAAGGCTCGGTGCATGCCCAGCAATACAAGCGGCAGCTCAAGCGCCTCGATGGGAGAGGTCCGATCAGCCGCCACAAACTCGGACCCGAAGCGGTTTATGATGTCTTGACGCACGCCTTGACCGCGCCTCGCCCGAGGCCACATTATCTGGTAACGAAGCCCGCCAGGCAGGGCGCCTTCCTGAAAAGAATACTTCCGGCCGACCTCTTCTACAAACTCATGCGCCGGCTCGACTGAACGAAAGCAATCCTAGAATGTCCACTTTCACCACCGTCCTTACCGTGATCGTCATGGGGCTTGTCGTGATCGTCCTGATCCGCGGGCTGTTCAACATGATGAAGGGTACGGATGCGAACAAATCCAACAAGCTGATGCAATTGCGTATCCTCTTGCAGGCAATCGCAATCGTCCTCATCATGCTCACACTGTGGATCACGGGCGGCGGTCGCCCGAGCTGATTCTGATGATGGCGGGATGGTAAAGCTCAACAAGATTTATACGCGCACGGGCGACAAGGGCACGACGTCGCTGGTTTCCGGCCCCCGGCGGGAGAAATACGATCTCCGGGTCGAGGCTTACGGCACTGTCGACGAAACGAATTCGGCTGTCGGTCTGGCCCGGCTCCATACCGCGGGCATGGCCGAGCTCGATGCTATGCTCTTCCGCATCCAGAACGACCTCTTCGATCTCGGCGCCGATCTTGCAGCACCCGATACGGGCGAAGCACTGGACTACGAGCCGCTGCGCATCATCGAAGCCCAGGCAACCCGCCTGGAGACCGAGATCGATGCCCTGAATGCCCACCTCGATCCGCTCACGTCCTTCGTGTTGCCGGGCGGATCCCCTGCTGCTGCCCATCTGCATCTCGCCCGCACGGTCGCGCGTCGGGCCGAAAGGCTGATGGTGGAGCTTTCACGCGGTGAAACCATCGGTGCGGCGGCACTGAAATACATCAACCGGCTTTCCGACTTCCTGTTCGTGGCGGCGCGCTTCGCCAACGATCATGGCAAGGCGGATATCCTTTGGGTTCCGGGAAAAAACCGCTGAAAGAGAAAGCGGGAGGGATTAAAGGCAAATGTTCATCCCGCTGCACGACGCCGTCGAACTGAAATATATCCGCGTCCAGTATGTGACGATCAGCATCATCGCCATCAACGTGCTGGTCTGGCTGTTCACGACCGTCGCCAGCCCGGCAATCGTCGAACACGCCTCGCTGGGCCTCGGCTTCATTCCGGCGGTGATATTCGATTACGCAGTGCTCGACCCGTCGCTCATCATTGTGCCGGACGATGCGACCTTCATCACCTACGCCTTCCTGCATCTGGATTTCTGGCACCTTGCCTCCAACATGCTGTTCCTCTGGGTCTTCGGCGACAATGTCGAGGACGCGCTGGGGCATGTCAGGTTCCTGATCTTCTACCTGGTTTGCGCTGCAGCCGGTGCCGCCCTTCACGGCCTCGTTGTGCCCTCATCAGAGGGCCCGTTGATCGGTGCTTCTGGCGCGATCTCCGGTGTCGTCGCGGCCTATTTCCTGCTTCATCCACGCGTCAGGGTCTGGGTGCTGGTTCTTTTCCGTATCCCGCTGCCGCTGCCCGCCTTCATTCCGCTGGCGCTCTGGATCGTGCAGCAATTCGCCATGCTGGCCCTGGACCTTGATGGCGCCGTTTCCTGGGGCGCACATGTCGGCGGCATCATCGCCGGCGCAGTCCTCGTCCTCTTCATGCGCCGCAAAGGCGTGCCGCTTTTCGACCGCGCCATCGTGACGCCGAAAGCGGTCGAACGGAAGTCGGGCGTGCCGCAGGTAATGGCCGTTCGCGAATAGATGTATGAGAAAACGGCAAGCTTTGACTGCAAATCCGCGTTGCAGTCGCGCGAAAAATGCGTATCCATGTCGCCCACTGACAAATGAGGAAGCGGTGAATGTCGCAATTTGCCGCCGGTGAGAAGTCGAGGAAGGACCCTATGAAGATCCTGGTGCCTGTGAAGCGAGTTGTCGATTACAACGTGAAGATCCGCGTGAAGGCGGACGGCACGGGTGTCGAGCTTCAGAACGTGAAGATGTCGATGAACCCGTTCGACGAGATTTCCGTCGAAGAGGCTCTGCGACTGAAGGAAGCGGGCAAGGCGGAAGAAGTGGTAGTCGTGTCGATCGGCCCGGCCAAGGCGGAAGAGACTTTGCGCACCGCGCTCGCCATGGGCGCCGACCGGGCGATCCTGGTCGAAACCGACGACGTGGTCGAACCGCTCGCCGTCGCCAAGATCCTGAAGGGTGTCGTGGACGCCGAACAGCCGGGCCTGATCATCGTCGGCAAGCAGGCGATCGACGACGATTCCAACCAGACCGGCCAGATGCTGGCGGCCCTCCTCGGTTCGGCGCAAGCGACGTTTGCCTCGAAGATCGAGCTTTCCGAAGGCTCCGCAAAGGTGACCCGCGAAGTCGACGGCGGACTCCAGACGATCGAGGTCAAGCTGCCGGCGGTCATCACCACCGACCTTCGCCTCAACGAACCGCGTTATGCCTCGCTGCCGAACATCATGAAGGCAAAGAAGAAGCCGCTCGACAAGAAGACTCCGGGCGATTTCGGCGTCGATACCGCGCCGCGGCTGAAGGTCCTGAAGACGGAAGAGCCGGGCGGCCGCAAGGCGGGCGTCAAGGTAAAGTCGGTCGAGGAACTGGTCGCCAGCCTCAAGACCGCCGGCGTGCTCTAAGGGGCGGATAGGGAGTAAACATCATGGCCATTCTTCTTCTGGCAGAACACGACAATTCGAGCCTGTCCGACCAGACCGCCAAGGCGCTGAGCGCGGCCTCCAGGATCGGCGGCGACGTGCATGTGCTGGTCGCCGGCTCCGGTGCCAGTGCGGCAGCCGATGCGGCGGCCAAACTTGCCGGCGTTTCCAAGGTCCTGCTCGCCGACAGCGCCGATTACGCCAACAAGCTCGCCGAACCGCTGGCGGCACTGGTCGTCTCGCTGGCTGGTGCCTATGACACGATCATCGCTCCGGCAACCGCCTCGGCCAAGAACATCATGCCGCGCGTCGCAGCGCTGCTCGACGTCTGCCAAGTCTCGGAAATCATCGAAGTGATCTCCGCCGATACGTTCAAACGGCCGATCTACGCCGGCAACGCGATCCAGACGGTGCAGACGACCGACGTCAAGAAGGTCATCACGGTGCGCACCGCCTCTTTCCAGGCGACTGGCGAGGGCGGCTCCGCTCCGGTCGAAACCGTATCGGCAGCGGCGAACCCGGGCGTTTCAAGCTTCGTATCGGATGCGCTCTCGTCGTCGGAGCGTCCGGAACTCACCTCGGCGAAAATCATCATCTCAGGCGGTCGGGCTCTCGGTTCGGCGGAAAAGTTCAAGGAAGTCATCCTTCCCGTGGCCGACAAGCTGGGTGCCGCCGTCGGCGCCTCCCGTGCCGCCGTCGATGCCGGTTATGCCCCGAACGACTGGCAGGTCGGTCAGACCGGCAAGGTGGTCGCTCCCGACCTCTACATCGCAGCCGGCATCTCGGGCGCCATCCAGCATCTCGCCGGCATGAAGGATTCCAAGGTCATCGTCGCCATCAACAAGGACGAGGAAGCACCGATCTTCCAGGTCGCCGACTACGGTATCGTCGGTGACCTTTTCGAGATCCTGCCGCAGCTTGAAAAGGCGCTGTGAGCGATTTGAAGGCCTGTTCATTTCGCAAGCGCGAAAAATGCTGGCAAAACCGCAAATAGCGGAATAACAATCTGCCGGACTGCATCCATGTAGTCCGGCATTTTCATAAGATCGGCGCACGCGAACGTTAGCGTCAGCGCCTCGGGAGCAGAAACCCAGGAACGGAACAATGAGTTCGGCCATGAAGAATATCGGCGTCATCGGAGCGGGCCAGATGGGCTGCGGCATTGCACATGTTTCGGCGCAGGCCGGCTACAAGGTGCAGATGTACGATCTTTCCAAGGACCGGATCGAAGCAGCACTTGCCACCATCAACGGCAATCTCGCCCGGCAGGTAAGCAGCGGAAAACTGAGTGACGAGGAGCGGAAGGCTGCGCTTTCCCTCATTTCCGGCTCCGCCGACCTGAACGACTTAGCCCCCATGGACATGGTAATCGAGGCCGCGACCGAAGATGAAAGCGTCAAGCGCAAGATCTACGCTCAGGTCTGTCCGGTCCTGAAACCGGATGCCCTGCTTGCCACCAACACCTCGTCGCTCTCCATCACGCGGCTCGCCTCCGCCACCGACCGCCCGGAACGGTTCATGGGCATCCATTTTATGAACCCGGTGCCGGTGATGAAGCTTGTGGAACTGGTGCGCGGCATCGCTACCGACGAGCCGACCTTCAGGGCCGCCAAGGACTACGTGGCCTCGCTGGACAAGACCGCGACGGTCGCGGAAGATTTCCCCGCCTTCATCGTCAACCGTATCCTGCTGCCGATGATCAACGAGGCGATCTATACGCTTTACGAGGGCGTTGGCTCGGTGGAAGCCATCGATACGGCGATGAAGCTCGGCGCCAACCATCCGATGGGTCCGCTCCAACTCGCCGACTTCATCGGTCTCGACACCTGCCTGTCGATCATGCAGGTGCTGCACGACGGTCTGGCGGATTCGAAATACCGCCCCTGCCCGCTCCTCGTAAAATATGTCGAGGCCGGCTGGCTCGGTCGCAAATCCGGCCGCGGCTTCTACGACTATCGCGGCGAGACGCCGGTGCCGACGCGCTGAAATGGGCATTGCCGGAGACAACCTGATGCCTCGCCAAATGCAGCCTTAGGATTTACTCGGTAAGTAGACACGCGATACGTGTGATCCCTACATTGTCGTCATCGACTCGGGGGATCATCAATGCACAAATGCTCAATTCTCGTCCTGGCCGCTGCCTTGATCTGCGGCTGCACTTCCGAAAACCCAAGGACCATTGTCAGAAAGGCGGGCTACCTGACGACGGTCCCGCCCAGCACCAATTATGGCCCGGGTAACATCGTCTGGAAACGGGCGAACGCCTACAACGACAAGCAGGACGTATCCCTTGGCTACATCTGCTCGCCGGAATTCGTGAAGTTTCCCGGAAACCCGGAAAAATCCGGTGCCGAGATCACCGACTTCGGCAGCGCGAAAAATTTTTCCTTCAGCGCGGACAATCTCAAGGCGCTGGGGCTCGGCGTCAGCGCCAGCTATGTCAGCAACCTGACGATGAAGTTCAGCAATATCGAATATCAGGAATACGGGTTGGATAAACTCGAGATGATCGAGAACAGTCTTGGACCCGAATGCAGGAATATACTCAGGAAGCAGCGCGAGAAAGCCAATGCCCATATCGTCCGTGCTGTCTTCAAAGCGGACCTCGACTACAAGCTGACCTACAAGGCCGGGGTGGACGCCAATATCAAAGCCGCAATCGTCAGGGAGATCGCAGCCGAATTCGGTATCTCGGTCGAACGGAGCGAAGGCCGGGTTGGCCGCGGCCTCTTCTACGGAGTGGATCTGGCGCCGCTTTACTGAGCGGTGCCCGAAGACAGGATTATTTCGCGGCGGTGATCAGCGCCTTGGCGTCCGGGCTGTCCCAGGCCGCCGGACCGTTCATGGCCGAGATCAGGCAGCCCTTTTTGTCCATGATCAGCGTCACCGGCAGGCCGAAGGCGAGGCCCTCTTTTTTCAAGCTATTGAAGACGCCCATCGAACTGTCGCGATAATAGCCAAGCTGATCGACACCGTATTCGGCGAGGAACGCCTTCGGCTTTTCGTCACCGCCCGTGTCGATATTGACGGCCACCACCTCGAAATCCGCACCGCCCATCTCCTTCTGCAATGCGTTCAGCGCCGGCATTTCTTCGCGGCAGGGACCGCACCAGGTGGCCCAGAGATTGAGAAGCACGGTCTTGCCGGCGAAATCGGCGGTCTTGAGGTCCCTTCCGTCAGGGCCTTTGAAAGCAAGATCGAGCGGTCGGGGCGGCTGTGCAGCGACCATGGCGGCAACCTGGCCCTTGGAGAACTGCGAGACGGACTTCACCTTCTCGATCGCGCCCTCGCAGGCGCCGGATGATCCCGCCAACAGGGCATCCTCACCATTGCCAGACCCCATATTCCTCACGTATACCGCCACGGCGCCGGCAAGAATTCCGAGAACGGCGGCAATCACGATCAACCGGGCGGAAGGAAGGCCGAAAGGTCTTTTGGTCGTCATCAACTACTCCAGGACTTAGGCATCATGACCGAGGGCACGAAGGACGCGGCATCTTCCAACCAGATGTGGGGCGGGCGCTTCGCTTCGGGACCGGACGCGATCATGGAGGAGATAAATGCCTCGATCGGTTTCGACAAGAAGCTCTATGCCCAGGATATCCGCGGCTCTATAGCGCATGCGACCATGCTGGCGGAGAAAGGCATCATTTCCCGCGAAGATAAAGACAAGATCTTGTCCGGCCTGAACACGATCATGTCAGAGATCGAGAGCGGAAAGTTCGAATTCTCCAGAAAGCTCGAAGACATCCACATGAACATCGAGGCGCGGCTGGCCACCTTGATCGGTCCTGCCGCCGGCCGCCTGCATACCGCCCGCTCCCGCAACGACCAGGTGGCGCTCGATTTCCGCCTGTGGGTCAAGGAAGAGCTCGCCAAGACCGAGCGGATGCTGACTGACCTCATCGCCGCCTTTTTGGATCGCGCGGAAGAGCATGCCGAAACGGTCATGCCGGGCTTCACGCATCTGCAGACCGCCCAACCGGTCACCTTCGGCCATCACTGCATGGCCTATGTGGAAATGTTCGGCCGTGACCGCGCCCGCGTGCGCCACGCGATCGACCATCTCGATGAAAGCCCGATCGGCGCCGCGGCGCTTGCCGGCACGCCCTACCCGATCGACCGCCACATGACGGCAAAGGCGCTCGGCTTCCGCGAGCCGACCCGCAACTCGATCGACACCGTCTCCGACCGCGATTTCGCGCTGGAATTCCTGTCCGTCGCAGCGATCTGCGCCGTGCACCTGTCGCGTCTCGCCGAAGAAATCGTCATCTGGTCGACGCCGCAATTCGGCTTCGTGCGCCTCTCGGACGCGTTCTCGACCGGCTCCTCGATCATGCCGCAGAAGAAGAACCCGGATGCGGCCGAACTGGTGCGTGCCAAGACCGGCCGTATCAACGGCTCGCTGGTCGCGTTGCTGACCGTCATGAAAGGCCTGCCGCTCGCCTATTCCAAGGATATGCAGGAAGACAAGGAACAGGTCTTCGACTGCGCCGAGAACCTGGAATTGGCGATCGCCGCGATGACCGGCATGATGCGCGACATGACGATCCGTGCCGACAAGATGCGCGCCGCCGCCGGTGCCGGTTATTCGACAGCGACCGACCTTGCCGACTGGCTGGTGCGTGAAGTCGGCCTGCCCTTCCGCGACGCCCATCATGTGACCGGCCGCGTCGTGGCGCTTGCCGAAGAGAAGGGCTGCGACCTTTCCGAACTGTCGCTGGAAGAACTGCAGTCGATCAATCCTGCGATCACCGACAAGGTCTTCAACGTCCTGTCGGTCGATGCCTCTGTCGCCAGCCGCACCAGCTTCGGCGGCACCGCGCCGGCGGAGGTGAGGAAGCAGATCGCCTGGTGGCGCGCCCGCAACTGAGATCAATTGATGCCGGAATGACACTGCACAAGCGAGTGGAACTTCGCTATGACAGTTCCCTCAAGCCGTGCCGAAGAAGGTCAAGAGAATGTCGAAATCCCTGGTGAATATTGCCCGCATAGCGTTTGTGCTGAGCCTTGCCGGCATCGTCGTCGCGGGCTGCGGCCGCAAGGGCGATCTCGACCGCCCGAGCACGCCGGTGGAACAGCAGAACATCCGCAAGGTCACCAGGCCGGGTGAGCAGAAGAAACCGGAGCCTGTCGCCGACAAGCCCTTCGTGCTCGACCCGCTTCTTTAATTTTTTCGAGTTTTGACGTGAACCATTTTCACTATATCGACGGCGTCCTGCACGCCGAAAACGTGCCGATCCCGGAGATCGCAAGGGCTGTCGGCACGCCTTTTTATGTCTATTCGACCGCGACGCTGGAGCGCCATTACAAGGTCTTCGCCCAGGCTTTTGCCGACGTGGACACCATGATCTGCTATGCGATGAAGGCGAATTCCAACCAGGCGGTGCTGAAGACACTGGGACGTCTTGGCGCAGGTGTTGACGTGGTTTCCGGCGGCGAACTGCGCCGCGCGCTGGCGGCCGGCATTCCGGCGAGCCGTATCATGTTCTCCGGCGTCGGCAAGACGGTGCAGGAAATGGATCTCGCGCTGAAAGCCGGCATCTACTGTTTCAACGTCGAGTCGGAGCCGGAACTGGAAGTGCTCAACCTGCGCGCCCGGAAGATGGGAAAGAAGGCGCATGTCTCCTTCCGCATCAATCCGGACGTCGACGCCCGCACCCACGCGAAGATTTCCACGGGTAAGAAGGAAAACAAGTTCGGCATTTCCTACGAGCGCGCCCGCGACGTCTACGCCCATGCCGCGACCCTGCCCGGTATCGAGGTGACCGGCATCGACATGCATATCGGCAGCCAGATCACCGAGCTTGAGCCATTCGACGATGCCTTCCGGCTGCTGCGTGAACTCGTCGACACGCTGCGGGCCGACGGTCATCGCATCGACCACGTGGATATCGGCGGTGGCCTGGGCATCCCCTACAAGGACGACAACAATCCGCCGCCGTTGCCGGACGCCTATGCAGATACGGTCAAGCGCCAGCTCCGCTCGCTGAACTGCAGGATCGTCACCGAACCCGGCCGCCTGATTGTCGGCAATGCCGGCATTCTGGTGACCGAGGTCATCTATGTGAAAGATAGCGGCGAGAAGAGTTTCGTGATCGTCGACGGCGCGATGAACGACCTGATCCGCCCGACGCTTTACGATGCCTATCACATGATCCGCCCGGTCGTCGTGCCCCCTGCCGATGCCCCCCGCATCAAGGCCGATGTCGTCGGTCCCGTCTGCGAAACCGGCGACTACCTGGCGCTCGACCGCGAGATGGCGGCACCGAAGCCGGGCGACCTGATCGCCGTTGCGTCGGCCGGTGCCTATGGGGCCGTCCAGGCGGGAACCTATAACTCCCGCCTGCTGGTGCCGGAAGTCCTGGTGAAGGGCAGTGAATTCCACGTCGTGCGCCCGCGCCGCACCTATGAAGAGCTTATCGGTCTCGATTCTGTACCCGCATGGCTGGCGTGACGGGTTAACATCCGTTCACTTTTCGGGGAAACACCGGAAAATATGGGTGCGAAACGCCTCCTGCCCTCGTCTTCGCCACAAAGATCGTTATCGTTAAAGCTTGATTTGCGCCGCCACGACTGGAGACGGACCGCATGAGCTTCATCCGCAAAGGTGCCTTCGAATCGCATCCTGTGCTTGCGCGCCGCGTCGCGCTGAAGCGTTCCTTTGCGCGGATCGTCCTGTTTTTCGAGCGGATTTTACCGCTGTTGCTGCCTCCTCTGGGAATAGCAGCGCTCTTCCTGTCGGTCGCCTGGTTCGGGATTTTCCGCATTGCGCCGGATTGGGTACGCTGGGTTCTGCTCGGCGGCTTCTCTCTTGCCTTTCTCTACTCCATCCTTCCCTTCGGCCGGTTGCGCTGGCCGGCCTCGGAAGAGGCCGACCGGCTTCTCGAAGACCGCAACAACCTGCCCCACCAGCCGGTCGGCGTGCAGGAGGATGAGCCGGCCTTCGAGACGCCCTTCTCCAGGGCGCTCTGGAAGGAACACCAGATCCGCATGGCTGAACGCATCGCCGCCCTCGATGCCGGCCTGCCGCAGCCCGATATCGCCAGGCATGACCGCTTCGCCCTGCGCGCCATCCCGGCACTCGTCTTTGCAATCGCGCTCGGTTACTCCTTCTCGAACGGCGGCGGCTCGCCGGCCGATGCGTTCCGCGCGGCTCCGCCTGCACCGAGCGTCAATCCCGACCTGCGCATCGACGCCTGGCTGACGCCGCCTTCCTATACCGGCCGCGCACCGGTGTTCCTGACCGGTCGCGAGGTGAATGCCGCGGTCAACACCGTATCCATCCCCCAGAACTCCGCACTCACCGTGCGCGTCACCGGCGGCGAAGGTGGCGAGGCCGTGATCTTCACACCGGAAGCCGGCGGGGAGGAGGTTACGCTCATCACCGAGGAGGCCAAAAAGATCGCCGAAGCTTCGGCCAGACAGCCGCAGCGGGATGGTGCACAAACAGCAGAGCAGGCTCCGGCCCAACCGCCGCAGCCGCAGATAAACCACCAGATGCCGCCGCGTACCTACGCGCTCAACATCGCCGAGAGCGGCAACCTGACCGTAAATGGCCAGAGCTGGGCTTTCGAAGTCATTCCCGACCGTCCGCCGGAGATCGCCTTCGACGGGCAACCGCGACGCTCCGTCAACGGTGCTCTTGAAATCGGCTTCACCGGGAAAGACGATTATGGAATCCGCGAAGCGCATGCGCTGATCGAGCCGGTTGAACAACAGGATCCGGCTGCAACCCCACTCTATCCTCCGCCGGATTACAGGCTGAACCTGCCACGCCAGAACAGCCGCGAGGTCAAGGGACTGACGAGCCGGAACCTGACCGAGCATCCGCTTGCCGGCAAACGTGTCAGGGTCACGCTCGTCGCCAAGGATGGCGCCAGCCAGACAGGCCGAAGCCCTCCCCATGAAATGGTG
Organism: Neorhizobium phenanthreniclasticum; assembly: GCF_040066075.1. NCBI lineage: Bacteria > Pseudomonadati > Pseudomonadota > Alphaproteobacteria > Hyphomicrobiales > Rhizobiaceae > Neorhizobium > Neorhizobium phenanthreniclasticum. The sequence goes on along the minus strand of NZ_JBEAAL010000003.1, from coordinate 366,471 downwards.
CTGCCAGCCCGCGGTTTCTCCGAGCCGCTTGCTGCAGCCGTCGCGGAGGAGCGCCAGGTCTTCGCACTCGACACCCGTCAGATGCCGCGCGCCATCGCGCTAAATGAAGCGCTGGCGATCCGTCCTGACGAGACCATCCCGAATCTCGCCCATTTCCTGCTGATCCGTTCGGCGCAGGAACGCATGAAGCTTTCCCGCACCGAGGAACAGCTCAAAGACACCGCCGATTATCTCTGGGAAATAGCGATCGGCATCGAGGATGGCGATCTGTCGCTCGCCGAACGCCGGCTGCGCGATGCGCAGCGCAATCTTGCCGAAGCACTTGAGAACAAGGCCTCGGATGAGGAGATCGCCCGTCTGATGAAGGAACTGCGCGAAGCCATGCAGCAGTTCATGAACGAGCTTGCCCAGCGGATGCAGAACGCCCCGCAGGCGCCGAACAACATGCAGGCCCAGAACGTCATCCGCCAGCGCGACCTGCAGAACATGATGGACCAGATCGAAAACCTCGCCCGGTCCGGCAATCGCGATGCCGCCCAGCAACTCCTCTCCGAAATGCAGCGGATGATGAACAATCTGCAGGCCGGCCGCATGCAGCGCGGGCAGCAGGGCCAGCAGCAGAACAGCCAGATGCGTCAGCAGATCGACAAACTCGGCGAGATCATGCAGGAACAGCAGCGGCTGATGGACCAGACCTTCAAGCTGGACCAGGCGCTGCGCGACCGTATGCAGCGCGGCAATCCGAACCAGCAGCCCAACGAGCAGGGCCAGCAACAGCAGGGCCAACAGCAAGGCGAGCAGCAGCAGGGCCAACAACAAGGTCAGCAGGGGCAACAGGGCCAGCAGGGTCAGCAGAATACCGACCAGATGACGGCCGAACAGCTTCGCGAGGCGCTGAAGAACCTCCGGGCGCAACAGGATAGCCTCGGCAAAAAGCTGGAAGAGTTGCAGAAGGGCCTGAAGGACCTCGGCATGCAGCCTGGCGAAGGCTTTGGCGAAGCACAGCGCGAAATGGGCAATGCCGGCCGCGCGCTTGGCGAAGGCCAGGGCGAGCAGGCAGTCCAGGGTCAGGGCAACGCGCTCAGTGCGCTGCGTCAGGGCGCCCAGAACATGATGCAGCAGATGATGCAGGCCATGCAGCAGGGCCAGGGGCAAGGTCAGGACCGTGGCCCGGGTGAGAGCATGTCGTCGCAAGGCGGCCAGAACGGCCGCGACCCGCTTGGCCGGCCCCGTGCCACGTCAGGCCCGGATTTCGGCGATCAGGTGAAGGTGCCGGACGAGATCGACGTGCAGCGCGCCCGCGAGATCCTTGAAGCGATCCGCGAAAGACTCGGCAACGCGCTCTCCGGCGAGGCCGAACGGCAATACCTGGAGCGGCTGCTGGATATAAGATAGCGGAGAAGATTATCTCCTCACCGACAAAATCCACGGCTTAGCTTCGCCAAGATCATGATTTGTGAACGCGGCAGCCTACCTCTCCTCTTGCAGGAGAGGTAGCAAACTCAAAACTTTGGCTGAAAGCCAGGTGTCAGAAATGCAAGGTGAGGGGGCGAGCAGATCTCGACTGCGTCACCTCTTGCCGCCCTCAGGCCGCCAGGGCCGCGGCGACGGCCTTGCGGATGTCCGGAAGGGCGAACGGCTTTTGCACCACGTCGACGATCTTGGCAGTAAGGTCATCGGCGCGCTCGCGCTGTTCGGCATACCCGGTCATCAGCAGGATTTTGAGGCCCGGGAACCTGACGGAAGCCTGATGCGCCAGCTCGATTCCGTCCATGACCGGCATGCGGATATCGGAAAGCAGCAAATCGAAAGGGCCCTGGCTCAGCTTTTCGAGACCCTCGGCGCCGTCACCTGCTTCATGTGTCTCATGACCGTCGAGACGAAGCGCCCGCGCGACGAAGCTGCGGAGCGTATCCTCGTCCTCGGTAATCAGGATCTTTGCCATAGCGATCATCGCTCCCTGTCGTGTTTCATATCGGGAGCAACTCACCAGAGTTTTCTTGTCGAGGAGTAAATATTGGCCTTTACTGGGCTGGGATGGTTAACACCTTGCCACCAGGTTTCACGCATCGCCGGTGACGACACCGACAAAAGGCAATTCACGGAAGGCATAGGCAACATCCATGCCGTAACCAACCACGAAATAATCCGGACATTCGAAGCCTACATAATCCGCCTCCAGCGCCTCCTTGCGCTTCACGCGCTTGTCGAGCAGCACGGCGATTGAGACGTGGCGGGCGCCACGCTCGTAGAGCATCTCCTTGGCGAAAAGCAATGTGCGGCCGGATTCAAGGATATCGTCGATCAGCAGCACGTCGCGATCTTTCACGTCGCTGTCGATGTCCTTCACGATGCGCACGCCCTGCGAAACCGTGCCGGCGCCGTAGCTCGACAGGGTGATAAACTCCACCTCAGGCGCAAGGCCGACATCATGCAGCGCCCGCAGAAGATCGGCAGCGAAAATGAACGAGCCCTTGAGGATGGCGATGACAAGTAGATCTTTGGTCGGGCCGACAGCGATTTCGGCAGCCATGGCCCGGTTGCGTTCGGCGATCTGTTCGGCGGTATAAAGCGGCTCAATGGTCTTGCCGCGCACGACGGGCATGAGGTTCTCCGTGTCCGTTAAAGCGCTGCGATAGCACAAACGGCCGGAAAATAAAAAGGCTTACGCACCCCGTTCGGCAAGCGAAAGCCGGAGGTCCGGCAGTTTTCCACCAGGATGCGGTACGCGCGCCGAAAAGCCCCGGCTCTGACCGCCCGCGATGGCGGAGGCAGGGGGCGAGATCAATGTGCTCGCCACCAGCTCTTCGCCGGACATCAGATCAGCGCGGATCGACGGCATGACGCGACTGCCGCCACTGCGGTTCTCAACAATTCCGTTGATCAGCAGCACGCGCATGCCGTTGGCGTCCTGTGGTGTCATGGTGACATGCGTGATGTCGAATGCCAGGCCCGCCGGAGCCGCGTCCGATCCGTTTAAAAGGAAAGAGAAGCCGCCTGCGAGGCTGAAAACCGTGACGAAGACGACCGCAACGACAGCCGAGAAGAAATCGGCGGATAGGCGCGACAAGGCACGTTCGCCCGCCGCGACCATCCGCTGCAGGAGTGGTTCGGCATCGACAGCAGATCCTGGGTCGTTACGATTGTCGTTATGCGAGCGCGGCTTTGAAGCGCGACGGGAAACATCACGAACCGTGACGAACTGAGCGTCGATGACCTCCCCGCGACGTTGCATTACCCGTCCTGCCCGGCCGGGATGATCCGGCGGAAGGATGTCCATTCGGATGACCGTCTTGCCCTGCTGGCTGTGGAACGTGCTCATGGGGCCTCTTCGGCCCGTTTTCCCCGATGTTCGGGGTTGCGGGCATTGAAACGAATCCCGCTCAGTCGTAAATTTAAATGGTTAATGCTTCGCAAACGCGACCCGAAATTAGCCTTTTTTACGCGCGTGATTTACCGTCCGTTTACCCGGGTCGTTAAGAGATAACGAGCACCAGAAATCTGAAGGCGAGAGACTGGGTCACCCATTGATTCATTTCGAAAATGTCGGCCTGCGCTACGGGATGGGTCCGGAAATTCTCCGGGACATGACCTTTGACATCCCCAAGCGGTCGTTCCAGTTCCTGACGGGGCCGTCCGGCGCGGGCAAGACCACGCTTCTGCGTCTGCTCTTCATGTCGCTGCACCCGACCCGCGGCATCATCCATATGTTCGGCCGGGACCTGTCTCAGATCCCGCGTGCCGAACTCCCCATGTTGCGCCGGCGTGTCGGCATCGTCTTCCAGGATTTCCGTCTGCTCGACCATCTTACGACCTATGAAAACGTGGCGCTGCCGCTGCGCGTCCGCGGCAAGGAGGAAAATTCCTATCGCAACGATGTGATCGAACTCCTGAAATGGGTAGGGCTTGGTGAGCGTATCAATGTGCTGCCGCCGGTGCTTTCCGGCGGAGAGAAACAGCGCGCCGCAATCGCCCGGGCGCTGATGGACCGGCCGGAAATCCTGCTCGCCGACGAGCCGACGGGCAATGTCGATCCACCGATGGCGCGGCGGCTCCTCAGTCTCTTCCTGGAACTCAACCGGCTCGGCACCGCGGTGGTGATCGCCACCCACGATCTAGGCCTGATGGATCAGGTGGATGCGCGGCGGATGATCCTGACGGAAGGGCGGCTCGACATCTATGAATGAGCTTGGCCAGAAAATCCTGAAGGCGGCGAAGGCGACCGGGGCCGGCAGGCAGCCGGAACCGGCGCCGCCAACCCAACAACAGCCACGCCGGGCGGAAATGCGGGTGAGACCCACCGCTCCGATCCTGCCGCCCTCCAATATCCAGGGCAATGCGCTGATGGTGGTGATCGCCATCATGGCGTTCCTCGCCTGTCTGACATTTGGCGCTGTCACCATGGTCAGGGCGACCGCCGCAGGCTGGCAGAGCCAGATCTCCCGTGAGATCACCATCCAGATCAAGCCCGAAGAAGGGCTCGACATGGACGCGGCGCTGAAGAAGGCCCGCGAGCTGGCGCTCACCTTCGTCGGCACCCGCGAAGGCACGATCATGGACGAGGATGCGACCGCCCGGCTGCTGGAACCCTGGCTTGGCACCGGATTGAACCTCGACGAACTGCCGGTGCCGCGCCTTGTCATCATCACCATCGACGAACAAAATCCGCCGGATTTCGCGGCCATGCGCGACCTCCTGAAGACGGAGATACCGCAAGCCTTTCTGGATGATCACCGCACCTGGGTGGACCGCCTGGTCTCCATGGCCCAGACGACGGTACTGATCGGAACCGGGGTCCTGATACTGGTTTTCACGGCAATGATCCTCACGGTCGTCTTCGCAACGCGGGGAGCGTTGTCCGGCAACCGCCATATCGTCGAGGTATTGCATTTCGTCGGTGCGGAGAGTTCCTTCGTGGCAGGCGAATTTCAGAAGCATTTCCTCAAGATCAGCATCAAGGGCTCGGCCGCCGGAGGCGTGCTGGCGGCGGCCTTGTTCGCCGCTGCCAACATGTGGCAGGCCAATTCGCTGGCGACACCGGAAAGCGATCAGGCAACCGCTCTCTTCGGCTCCTTCACAATCGGCATCACCGGTTATCTCGGCATTTTCGCCACGATGATCGTGATTGCGTTGCTGACAACGCTGACGGCCCGGTTCACCGTGATGCGAACGATCGACGAAATCGACCTCATACGGTCCGATCCGGCGCGTTCCGATGGAGCGCCATCTTCTTGAACCGGGCTTCTTCCCCTTATAGGTTGGCCCTGTTCTCGCCACGAATCTCCGGCTATGCACGATCATGACACCGGCTCAGATGACACCCGACAATGGAGCAGACGGCAAGCCGAACCGTCCGCCCGCCGGCTTGTTTTCACGCAAGGGCCGGCTGCGCTGGGTTGCACGCCGCGTCATCATGGCGGGCGTTTTGTTCGTAGCCGTGCTGTTCGGCGGTTTCCTGTGGTTTGCGAATTCCGTCACATCGCTCAAGGCACCGGATGGCGTGAGGGCAGACGCGATCGTCGTGTTGACCGGCGGCTACCTGCGCATCGAGCAGGCGCTCGGTCTCCTGAGGGATGGTGCCGGCCAGCGGCTTCTGATTTCCGGCGCCCATCCCTCCACGACACCGAACCAGATCCGCAAGGTAACCCAGGCCTCGCTGGACCTCTTCGCCTGCTGCGTCGACATCGGCTATGACGCGATCGACACGATCGGCAATGCCAATGAGATCAACCGCTGGATCCACGACCACGGCTACAGGTCCGTGCTGGTCGTGACCAACAACTACCACATGCTGCGCAGCCTGCACGAGTTGCGCCGCGCCGATCCGGTGACCGAATTCATCCCCTATCCGGTGGTCAATTCCGACCTCACCCGCAAGGCATGGTTCGCCGAACCGGATGTGTTGCGCACCATGCTCGCAGAATATGGCAAGGTCGTTCTGGCGACCGTGCGCGATTGGATCGGCATCGAGCGGGGCACCGGGCTGCGCACGGAAGCGGCCACCAAGACGGCGGCCAAGCCGGAGCCCTGACAGTCAGTCGCGTCCATGGAGCCGCCGACACAAGGCGCTTTTTTCGAAAGCCGATCTCGTGTAGGCAACGGCTGTCCAAAAGGAACTTCCATTCATGCTTCTGATACGCTCGGTTCTTTTCAACACGGCTTTTTATACGAATCTCATTATTCGCATGATCGTGCTGAGTCCGATCTATTTTCTGATGCCGCGCAAGGCCGCCTATCGGATTCCGAAAGCCTGGGCCGCTTCCTGCAATTGGCTGATGGCGAAGATCGTAGGAGCCACGTTCGAGATCGAGGGTTTGGAGAACGTACCGGAGGGCGGTTGCATCTTCGCGCCGAAGCATCAGTCCGCATGGGATACGGTAGCCCTCCTGCCCTATCAAAGGGACCCGGTCTACATTCTGAAGCGAGAGCTCATGTGGATTCCGCTGTTCGGCTGGTACGCGATGAAGCAGCGCATGATTCCGGTCAATCGCGGCGCCCGCGGCAAGATCATGATCGACGTGATGAAGCGCACCCGGGAGGAAATGGCAAACGGCCGCCAGCTCATCATCTACCCCGAAGGCACACGTCGCCCTCCGGGGGCCGAACCCCAATACCGATACGGCATCGCCCGCATCTATCGCGACGTGCAAGTCCCCGTGGTGCCGGTCGTCGCCCATTGGGGCCTGTTCTGGGGCCGCCGCAAGCTGATCAAGCATCCCGGCCATTTCAAGGTGCGCATATTGCCGCCGATCGCGCCCGGCATGGATCCGGATGCCTTCTACGCCCATCTCGTCGAGACGATGGAGCGCGAGAGCGACAAGCTGCTGATCGAGACTGTCGAAGACAATCCGCATCTGCCGCTGCCGCCCACGGCAGTAAGGCGCCTGGCAGAGCTGAAAGCTCAGACCGCGGCTTGAAGGCGTGCCGCCACGGAAGCTCCCACGCCTTCCAGCCAATGATCGCGGATGCGCATCTCCTTCAGATGCGCGAGCGTGTTGAAGACGTAGGCATCGTTGGGTCCAGACTGGCCAACGGACGTACACACGATTTCGGCTGCCTCCTCGACGCCGAGCGCGCCGGCATATTGCACATGCTGACGATCGACCACATAGCCGACCGCCCTCGCCTGCCGCCCATCGCCGAGCAACACGGGCAGCATCTTTTCCCTGTAAACATTGGTAACAAGCTCGCGGCGTCGCAGGTAATCGAGGACATCCTCACGATCTTCCCGGCTTATCCGGAAAGCGACGCCGCGGCAGGAGCCGCCACGATCAAGACCGAGCACCAGACCCGGCTTTTCCGGCGTACCGCGATGCACATACGACCATACACAGAGGGAACGGCGAAAGCCGAAGGCACGTGCGGTCAGTCTTTCCTCAAACGCAAAACCCGGATTCCACATCAGGGACCCGTAGCCAAACACCCAAAATTCGTCCATATCGCGCGCAACACCAATTCAATCAAACAGACTGGCCTTTCGTTTTCAGCACCATTGGAGAACATCATGGCAGCGTCAAGCCGAACTGGCGTCAGCGGAAAATTATGGCTACTCGCCTGCGGCGTTGTGCTGGTGATCGCGCTCTACACCGCCGGCTGGTTCTATGCCGCATCGACCCTGAGGGAACGGACCCTGACGCTGCTCGGCAGCCAGGAGAGGAACGGCGTTTCCGCCGAATGCAGCGATGCGGAATATCGCGGCTATCCTTTCCGGATCGGCCTGTTCTGCTCGAAGGTCGCGATCGATGATCGGGTAAACGGGATCTCTGCCACCTTCGGCGCCCTGCGCTCCGCCGCTCAGGTCTACAATCCCGGCCATATCGTCTGGGAACTCGATTCGCCAGTGGAAGCCCGTACCGGCCACGGCCTTACGGTTTCGACCACCTGGGAGAACTTCCAGTCGAGCCTGATCACCAGGCTTCGGGGCGTAGAGCGAACCTCGACGGTGATCGAGAATGCCAAGACCAGTGTCGTCTCATCTTCAACCGGCCAGGCTTTCGATATCAGCGCCAGCCATACCGAAATCCATCTGCGCCAGAACGGCAGCGATCTCGATGCGGCCATGACGCTCGAAGGCACGGATCTGATGATGAAGGACATGCCGCAGCTTCTTCCCCGGCTGACGGCCAATGTCGATCTGACCCTCAATGGTCGCGCCGGCATGATCGACGGCAGCGATCCGAACGGACTGGTTCTTTACGGCACGCAAGGTGAGATGCGCAGCCTGTCTGCCGATCTCGGCCAAGGCCGGCTGATTACCGTTTCCGGACCCTTTTCCTTCGACGAACAAGGCTATCTCTCCGGCAAGCTGAGGCTCAGGATCGAGCAGATCGATGCCTGGCGAAACAGTCTCGGAGAGGCCTTCCCGGAGATCGCCTCAACGCTCGAAACCGTCTCCAGGATGCTGTCGGCGCTAGGCGGCGGCAGGAACGCTTCGCTCGACCTCACCATCACCCGCGGCAAGGTCTTTGCTGGCGGCTTCATCCCGATCGGCGAAATCCCGCCGATCTAACCCGGAAGTTCACTTCTTCTGATCCAGCGCGTGGCGGCCGAAATCCGGCGCATCGACATCCTGGCCGGCCTCGATGATTGAGCGACGGACGGCGCGGGTGCGGGTGAAAAGTTCGAACAGCTTGTCGCCCTCACCCCAGCGGATCGCCCGCTGCAGGGAAGCAAGGTCTTCCGAGAAGCGCGCCAGCATTTCCAGGATCGCATCCTTGTTGTGCAGGCAGACGTCGCGCCACATGGTGGGGTCGGAAGCGGCAAGGCGGGTGAAGTCGCGGAAACCGGAAGCGGAATATTTGATGACTTCCGATTCCGTCACCGTCTCCAGATCGTCCGCCGTGCCGACGATATTGTAGGCGATGATGTGCGGCAGATGCGAAACGATCGCCAGAACCTTGTCGTGATGTTGCGGGTCCATCTCGTCGATGCGCGAGCCGAGCGCCGTCCAGAAGGCCTTGAGCCTGTCGAGCGCCGCCGGATCGGTGCCCGGCAGCGGCGTGAAGATGCACCAGCGGTCGCGGAACAGGCCTGGAAAGCCTGCGTCCGGACCGGACTTCTCCGTGCCCGCAAGCGGGTGACCGGGAATGAAATGCACGTTCTCAGGCACATGCGGCGCCATCTGGGCGATGACGGAAGCCTTGGTGGAGCCGACATCGGTGACGATGGCGCCGGGCTTCAAGCTGCCGGCGATCTGTTTTGCGACCGCCTCCGACGCGCCGACCGGCACCGAGACGATCACCAGATCGGCATCCTTCACCGCTTCCGCAGCGGAGGCCACATAGCGATTGCCAAGTTCCAGCTCCTCGGCGCGCTTGAGCGTTTCGGCGCTGCGGGTGGAGATCACCACCTCACGGGCAAGCCCGAGTTCCTTGACGTCACGCGCGATCGACGACCCGATGAGACCGATGCCGATCAGCGCGATCCGGTCGAAATGCGGCTCCGTCATGCGCTCCTACCCATGAATTCGCCGAGCGCCTCGATGACGCCGCGATTGGCTTCTTCCGTGCCGATCGTCATGCGCAATGCGTTCGGGAAACCGTAACCCTTCACGGCCCGCAGGATATAACCACGGCTCGTCAGGAATGCATCCGCCTCCGGCGCACGCTTGCCGTCCGCATCGGGGAAATGGATGAGGACGAAATTGGTGACGGACGGCGTTACCTTGAGGCCGATCGCCTCGAAAGCATGTGTGAGCTTGTCGAGCCACAGCGTGTTGTGTTCGACCGCCTTTTCAACGAAAGCCTGGTCGCGGATTGCAGCCGCACCCGCGGCAATCGCCGGTGCATTCATGTTGAACGGACCGCGCACGCGGTTCAGCGCATCGAGGATACCGGCGGGGCCATACATCCAGCCGATACGCAGTGCAGCAAGACCATAAACCTTCGAGAAGGTGCGGGTCATCACCACGTTGCGGTTGTTCGAAACCAGCTCAAGCCCCGCTTCGTAGTCGTTCTTGCGGACATATTCCGCATAAGCGGCATCGAGAACGAGAATGACGTTCTTCGGCAGCCCCGCATGCAGGCGACGGATTTCAGCGACCGGGACATAAGTGCCGGTAGGGTTCCCGGGGTTGGCGATGAAGACCATCTTCGTCTTCTCGGTCACGGCGGCAAGGATCGCGTCGACATCGACCGTACAATCCTTTTCCTTGACCTCGACCGGCCTGGCGCCTGCCCCCATGATCTGGATCTTGTAGACCAGGAAACCATGTTCGGTGATGATCGCTTCATCGCCCGATCCGAGATAGACATGGCAGAGCAGGCCGAGCAGTTCGTCGGACCCGTTGCCGCACATGATGTTCGCGACATTGAGGCCGTGCACGGAAGCAATCGCCTCGCGCAGCGCCAGCGCCTGGCCGTCCGGATAGAGTTCGAGATTGCCGGCGGCCTGTCTGAACGCCTCGACCGCTTTCGGGCTCGGCCCGAGCGGCGTTTCGTTGGAGGACAGCTTGAAGACACGCGCCACACCGGGAGCATGTTCCTTGCCGGGCACATAGGCGGCAATATCCAGGATGCCTGGACGTGGAACGGGCTCACTCGTGACGATGTTCATCGGATCAACCTTTTCGGAAATGCCTCAAGCGGCGATGATCTGAGTGGCATTAAAGCCGAAAACGGCCTTTGTCGAGGGGCGAGGAATGGTCGGTGCCGCCGACAAAACGCTCCGGTGGATCGTTTCGAAAGACGACCCTGATCCCAAAGCGAAGCGCCGTCAGCGGGGATGAACGTCACGCATCCGCATCGTCTGTACGCCCTGCGGCGCCAGCACCGGCACGAACACGCGGCGGGAGGCGCGCGCAGCGACTGGCAGGCCCTGGTAGAGCCGCTTTTGCGCTTCAAGCACGATGACACCTGAAAAGACCGGCCAGAAGCGCCGCCCCATACGCTCGAAGACATGCCGGAGCTTCAAGACGATGCGGATCTTCGACGGCGGGAAAAACAACGCCTCGGCACTGGCCCCGGGCGTGAAATTCGTCTCGCGAAGCAGAGAGGTGAGCTGGCTGCGCGAATAGGGCCGACCTGAACCGAACGGTGTATGTTCCATCCGCGCCCAGACGCCACGCCGGTTCGGTACCACGATGACGAGACGGCCGCCGGGCGCGAGCACCCGCCAGAGTTCCTTCAGCGTCTCGTGCGGATTTTCAGCAAATTCCAGCGAATGCACCATGAGCACGCGATCGACGGAGGAGTCCGGCAGCGGCAATTCCTCATCGAAGACCAGCGCCGTTGAGGAGAGTTCTCCAACCGGCCAGTTTACCGCGCCCTGGCCTGCCGGCATGAAGGCGAAGGTGCGCTCGGTATCGGCGCGGAACCGATCGAGATAGGGCACGGCGTAACCGAGCCCAACCAGCCGCTCTTCCGGCAGCCGCGCCCAAAGCGATGAAAGCGCCATCGCAATCGACTGCTCGGCGAGGTGGCCGAGCGGCGAGTGATAGAATTCGCGGAGATCAACGATATCGACGGACATCTGTCAGGCAAGTGGTTGGACTTCGAGGACGCAGCCCCTACATTGTCCCGCGAAGCGATTTGAGCAATAGGGGCGATGATATGAAACCACTGGAACTCGAAGTTTTTTCATGTCGAAGCGATAATTTCGGCGTCCTGGTCCACGATCCGGAAAGCGGGCTGACGGCTTCGATCGACGCGCCCGAAGAAAAGCCGATCCTCGACGCCGCCGAGCGCCGCGGCTGGAAAATCACCCACATCTTCACCACGCACCACCATACCGACCACGTCGAAGCCAATCTGGCGCTGAAGGAAAAATTCGGGCTCGACATCATCGGACCCTTCAACGAGGCGGTGGCGATCCCCGGGCTCGACAAGACCATGGCGGACGGCGACGAGTTCCAGTTCGGCGACCACTTCGTCCGCGTCATCGAGACGCCCGGCCATACCGCCGGCCACATCTGCTACCATTTCCCGGACGACAAGATCCTCTTTGCGGCCGACACGCTTTTCGCGCTCGGCTGCGGCCGCATCTTCGAACGCCCGGCGGCCGACATGTGGCATTCGCTGCAGAAACTCGCCGTCCTGCCGGACGAGACGGCGGTCTATTTCGGTCACGAATACACGCTGTCCAATGCCAGATTTGCGCTGACGATCGATCCGGACAATCCGCGCCTCCAGGCTCGAGCCGAGGAGATCGAGGAAAACCGCGCTGCGGGGAAATTCACGATTCCGACCACGATCGGGCTGGAGAAGGAAACCAATCCGTTCCTGCGCGCCGCCGATCCTGCCATCCGCCGCAACTTGCTGATGGAGGGCAGGTCCAATGAAGAGGTCTTTGCCGAAATCCGCAAGCGGAAGGATAATTTCTGAATGGATATCCAGGAGATAATCCGGGTGCTGGACATGCAGCCCCATCCGGAAGGCGGCTGGTATGCCGAGACCTTCCGCGATGACAATGGCGGCACCCGTGGTCATTCCACTGCGATCTACTACCTGCTTGAAGCCGGTCAGCGGTCCCACTGGCACCGGGTGCGCGACGCGGCGGAGGTCTGGCATTTCTATGACGGCGATCCGCTGCTTCTCTGCATTTCCGATGGCAAGGCGACGGAAAAAGTGACGCTCGGCATCGATCTGGCAAAGGGCGAGCGGCCGCAGGCGATCGTGCCGGCGGATGCCTGGCAGGCGGCAGAACCGCTCGGCCGTTTCACACTGGTCGGCTGCACGGTCGCGCCTGGGTTCGAGTTTTCAAGCTTCGAAATGGCGCCACCCGGCTGGGAGCCGGGCTGATATCCCCCTTGGCCAACTGGCTACCTGGCTGATCTTCCTTCGGCCAGTCGGGAACTTTCGGCTCAATAGGGGAGCCCGGCAATCGCCAGCGTAAAGACAAGCTGCGCAGCATAGTAAGTGCCCCAGACGAAGGGCCTGAGTCTTTTCATCACAGGATCATCCGCCCTCACCAGGAATGTCTGGATGGCGAGCGCTGTATCCGACATCACAAACAGGATGGCGCCCGCCGATGGCGGGACAGGCTTCAGCGCGACGGCAGACAACGCCATGGCGATAATCGCCACAGCATAAGCCGCGACCGGGATTGCGAGCGGTCCGGCCGGTCGCCAGAGCACGAGAAGCATCATCGCCATCAGGGTGACGAAGGTCCAGGCCGCGGTGTAGCGCCAGGGGCTGGCAACGACCAATTCCGGCATGATCGACGGCCAGAAGAGCGCGATATAAGCGAGATGTGAAAGGAGGAAGGCCGAAAGACCGGCAAGGAAGGCACCTTCTCGATCATAGGCAAGGAAAGCATCCCCCAAGGCGCCGAGCGCAAGCGCCGCGACCAGGAGAAGCGGCGCCTGGATGAGCAGCGCGTAGATCGCAAGCAGCAGGACGGGCGCGGTCTTCAGCGCAGCGCGCCAATGGCTTGAGCGCTTTTCAAGGCAACGGAAATAGAAAAGTGCAAGCGCAATCGACGCGGCAAGCACGACAGACAAAAGAACGGACATCTTTCCCCCCGACGCCTCCGGTTATTCGGAGACGCCTACTCAGCAACCGCCTCGCCGATCGGCTTCGGCCGGAACATGTCGCGCGCGGCAAGCACCGCGCCCCCCGTAATCAGCAGGCAGGCCAGCGCGATACGCCAGTCAGGTTCGGCAAAACCCGTGGCGACCAGGATCAGCGTCGACAGCAGCGGCGCCGCATAGCTCGCCGCGCCGATGATCTGGATGTCGCCGTTTTTGACACCGTAATCCCAGGCGTAGAAGGCCGCCCCCACCGGCAGCAGGCCAAGACCGACGACAGCCGCCCATTCACCGCCATTTGCCGGCCAGATTGTCGTCTCCAGGGCCAGATGGCAGATCAGCGACAAGGCCGAAGTCGCGAGGCAGAAGCCGGTCACGACATCGGTCGAAACCCGATCGAAGCGCCGCGTCAACAGTGAATAGCCGGACCAGGTGAAGGTGCAAAGGAAAGCCGCACCATAGCCGACCAGATAGGCGTCGTCGAACGACAGACCGTTGCGCGATACGATGGTGATCGTGCCGCAGAGGCCGGCGACGGCGCCGATCACATGATACCAGCGCAGTTTCTCGCCCGGCAGCAAGGCGGAGCCGACCACGATGAATAGCGGCCACAGATAGGCGATAAGGCCTGCCTCCACCGCCGGCGCATTCCGGAGCGCCGTGAAATAGAGGAAATGATAGCCGAACAGCCCGCCGATGCCGGTGATCCAGACCTTCGGCCGCTGCTTCAAAAACGCGATGCGCCGCGGTTTCATGATGAAAAGGATGATGCCCGGCAGGCTGCCGATCGCGAAGGTGACCGCTGAAAGCTGGAACGGCGGCATCTTGCCGGATGCGGCCGTCATCAACGCAAGCAGCGACCACATCAGGATCGCAGTGAAGCCGATCAGAGTTCCCCGGATTTTCACCCCTGCCCCCTCGACGCCCTGCCGAGCGTCATTTCAGCCGCCATACTTGACGGCAGTCACATATACCGGCCCCATCCTGGTGGGGATGCGGGCGTAAACGGGAGCATATACATTCGCCGACTGTGCCTTGGCAAACCAGATTTCCATCGGCGTTTTCCTGAGATACTCGATATCGCTGCGCCCCCGGCGGAAGCCGGATTTCGGCACATAGCGGATCGAGCAGGCGATCGCATCGCCCTTGAAGCCATCCGTCGAGAAGGGCCTTATGCCCTTCAGCGTCAGCACCAGATCCATGCGGGACTCTCCGTCATAGATCGGCAGGCGGCTCGGGCAGATTTTGGCATTGGCGGGGAAGATGAGCCCGCTCAGCGGATCGAGAACGGAATGCAGATCGTCCTCCGTTACCGGAATCCAGTTTTTCGGATTGCGTCTCGGCTCGGGCTTGACGGTCGTTTCGGTGACATTGCCGTTGCGATATTCCACCTCGTAGATACGCGTGCGCTTGCCGGCGCTGTAGACGAGATTGTAGCGATCGGCTTGCAGCTTGTCGGCCTGCATGCGCCCGCTCACATTGGTCTCGGCCGAGATGCGGCTGATGATGTTGACGATGCCGGCGGATTTGAAGATGCCGGTGATCTTGTAGTCCTTGCTGTTAAATTCGCTTGAAAAAGAGGCCTTGGCGATCGGCAGGATGCCGAGCGAAATGTCGTACTCGCTGACATGCCGGATCTCCTCGGAGCCGATCGGAACGGCGGTAAGTCCGAAGATGAACATGAATGCACTGACGAAACGGCCCCGAGGGATCATGATTCTGCTCTGAACGATGAGGACGCCGAAAGCGCCTTCCCACCCACATATAGACCGGGCATAATGGCAAGAAAATAGCGGCATAATCTCACCATAGGCGGAATCTCCGGGGTTTGGCCAAGGTTTGGCTTGACGCGGCGGACCTCACTGACTATAGAACCGCAACTTTCCAATCAGGACCAGTTGGATCGGGGTGCCGGGTGTTGCCCGGAAAGACCATCCGATTGCAGAAGAACAAAGGTGTATCCATGTCTCGTGTGTGCGAACTGACCGGCAAAGGCGTTCAGACCGGCAACAATGTAAGCCACGCCAACAACAAGACCCGCCGCCGGTTCCTGCCGAACCTCTGCCAGGTCACGTTGATCTCCGACGCACTCGGCCAGCGCTTCCGTCTGCGCGTTTCCGCGCATGCCCTGCGCTCCGTTGAGCATCGTGGCGGTCTCGACGCCTTCCTGCTGAAGTCCGACGAAAACGAACTGTCGATGCGCGCTCGCCTGCTGCGCCGCCAGATCGTCAAGAAGACCGCCGAAGCCGCTTAATCGCCCGGCGACATATCATCCGGCTTTGAGGGAGGCTTGAACGGGTAAAACCGGACAAGCCTTTTCTCTTGCCTCAATATTTCTCCAACTGGTGGCATCACCCAGGATAAAAAAATGCAAGTGACACGCTATACCCTCATCTATGCTCTGATCATGGCGACCGTTGTCGTCGCCTCGAACTTCCTGGTTCAGTTTCCGGTCACGGGAACGTTCTGGGGCGTTGCGCTCGCCGACCTTCTGACCTGGGGCGCGTTTATCTATCCCGTCGCCTTCCTGGTCACCGACCTCGCCAATCGACAGTTCGGCCCGGCAATTGCCCGCCGCATCGTCCTCGTCGGCTTCATCGTCGGTGTGACGCTTTCGTTCCTGGCCTCCGCGCCGCGGATCGCGATCGCATCGGGCACCGCTTATCTCATCGGCCAACTTCTCGATATCTCGGTCTTCAATCAGCTCCGCCGCCAGACCTGGTGGCGTGCGCCGCTTGCGGGCTCCCTTCTCGGCTCGGCGCTCGATACTCTCTTGTTTTTCTCGCTGGCCTTCGCCGCGATCTTTGTCTTCATCGGCCCGAACGAGGATTTCGCAATCGCCTCGGCTCCGATCCTCGGCGCCTTCGCCATCGAGGCTCCGCGCTGGGTCTCCTGGGCGCTGGGTGATCTTGTCGTCAAGATCCTGGTCGGTATCGTGCTGCTGTTGCCCTATGGCGCGCTGATGAACGTGCTGAAGCCGATGCCGCAGGTGGCCAAGGCCGCCTGACCGGAAGCCGCCTCGTCTCCACTTGAAAGTCGCACAAAAGCGCTGCAATTTGCGCGCGCCAGCGACGGTTCAAAAAAGGTGGACGCCAATGAAGATTCACGATGTCATCGACGTTGTTGAAGCGACGAATTCAACCCTTTCAGGTTCGTCATTTGAAAACGTCAACCTCTCCGGAACAAGCTTCAACAATATCAACCTCTCCGGAACAAGGTTCAACGACATCAATTTTTCTGGGGCGACATTCACGGATAGCAATATGTCGGGCTGGTCCATCGATGACGTCAATCTCTCCGGATTGCGCCTCCAGAACGCAAACCTTTCAGGCGCGGAATTCACGGGATGCAGAATGACTGGAGCCAGGATCGACGGCATCCCTGTTCAATACCTGCTTGATGCGTACAAGGCTGCGAAAAAGGACTGAAGCCGGAAACCGCTATTGGTTCAGCCGGAACTCCAACATGACGTTCCGCTGCAGGAGGTTGCCGTTGTCGTCCGAGACCAGGATCAGATGCGGTTTTCCCTCTGGCCCTATAACGACGTCCAGCCCTTCCATATTGTCGATCGCATAACCCATATCGGCGTCGATGAGCACCTCGCCGTCCACGACGGCGCCGGGACGGATGCTGTCGCCCCTGATCCGGCGGATGCGCATGCCGAGCCCACCGGTGAAGCTGAAGCGGCGTTCCAGCAGCAGTAAATCGCCGCTCGGCAGGAAGGCGCCATCCGTTACATCGTAGGGATCGTGGCGCGCGACCTTGAACACACCCCTCAGCGGCCCCTCAAGGATCGCTGCGAACGAATTGCCGTCATCGTCGATGCTGTGCTCCGTGACGACGACAAGCGCCCCCTTGAGCGGGCTTGAGGAAGGCGAGACCGCCACAGTCTCCATCCCGGCATTCATCCGAAACTCATGGCGGGGAATGACGGGATCGAGTGTCTTCAGTGGAGCGGAAGTCTCAAAGCCCGGATCGGGATAGACATCGACGCGATGGCGCTGCTCGAAACTGACGATCGCCTGTCCCCGGCGCAGAGCCAGCCCTTCGGCATCCGTATAATATTTCGAACCGGCACGCCCGCCTTGGATGAGGATCGGGCTGATCGAGATATCCGAGAGGCCGGAAAGCCGACCGCCGGCATCCCGCTCGATCCTGCCCGTCAGCCAGTTGCCGATATCGAGGACGGATACGAAGCCCTGGCCATCGGAGCGAAAGCGTATGCTTGACAACGATTGCAGCCGGCTGTCGGTGGACGAGAACTCGATGCCACCGAGGAATTCGAGCGGACCGAAACGCGTCTCGGCCGAACCCCGCTTGAACTCCGTGATCGCCCGCGCCCTCACCGAGACGCTCTCCGTCGCCGGCGCCACCGGAAAAGCCAGCGCGCTGAAAAGCGCGGAGCAGATGGCAAGACGGACAAGCTTCAAGGGAGCAAGCCTCAACCGGCCCGGCGCATGCGGCCCGTCGAATGACCGTTACTCTCTTCGAAGAGCGCCGCAAGCTGCTCGGTCATTGCGCCTGCAAGCTCGTCCGCATCGACGATCGTCACGGCCTTGCGGTAGTAACGCGTCACGTCGTGGCCGATGCCGATCGCCAGAAGCTCGATTGGCGAGCGCGTCTCGATCTGCTCGATCACCGCCCGCAGGTGCCGTTCCAGGTAATTGCCCGGATTGACCGACAGCGTCGAGTCGTCGACCGGTGCGCCGTCGGAAATCATCATCAGGATCTTGCGCTGTTCCGGCCGGCCGATGAGGCGCTGGTGCGCCCACATCAGCGCTTCGCCATCGATGTTCTCCTTAAGCAGGCCCTCTCGCATCATCAGGCCGAGATTGCGGCGAGACCGGCGCCAGGGCGCATCGGCAGACTTGTAGACGATATGACGCAGGTCATTAAGGCGGCCGGGGGTCGGAGGCTTGCCGCCGGCGAGCCACTTCTCGCGCGCCTGCCCGCCCTTCCAGGCCTTAGTCGTGAAGCCGAGGATCTCGACTTTCACGCCGCAGCGTTCCAGCGTGCGGGCAAGGATGTCGGCACAGGTGGCCGCAACCGTAATCGGCCGGCCGCGCATCGAGCCTGAATTATCGATGACCAGCGAAACGACCGTATCGCGGAACTGGGTGTCGCGCTCCTTCTTGAAGGAAAGCGGTTGCATCGGGTCGATGATCAGGCGCACGAGGCGGGCCGGGTCGAGATAGCCTTCTTCCAGGTCGAAATCCCAGGAGCGGTTCTGCTGCGCCATCAGGCGACGTTGCAAACGGTTGGCGAGCCGCCCGACCGCGCCCTGGAGATGAGCAAGCTGCTTGTCAAGGAAGGCGCGCAACCGGTCCAGTTCGGCCTCGTCGCAGAGTTCCTCCGCCGTGACCTCCTCGTCAAATTCCTGCGTAAAGATCTTGTAGTCGACCTTTTCGTTGAAATCGTCGAACGGGCTGTTCGGACGACGGGTTTCGCCCGGCGTCTCGGAATGTTCGTCGCTGTCGTCCGACATGTCCTCGTCAGACATCTCGGCACCGTCCATCTCGCCGTCTTCGAGTTCATCGTCGGAAGCCTCGCTCTGCTCGGCGGGCGCGGCGTCGGCACCGGCCTCTTCCTCGACGTCCTCGTTGTCGGTCTCATTGCTGCGCGGCTGGTCTTCCTCGCTCGGATTCTCCATTTCCTCCGGCTCGGAGTCCTCCTCCGCGAATTCCTCCGCCATCTGCATGGAGGACAGCATGTGCCGCACGAGCTTGCCGAAAGCCTGCTGGTCCTCGATCACACCCTTCAGGTTGTCGAGATCGCCGGATGCCTTTTCCTCGATGAAAGGCCGCCAAAGGTCGAGCACCTTGCCGGCACTGGCGGGCGGCCGCTCGCCGGTCAGTTTTTCACGCACCAGCATGGCGACGGCTTCCGCGACCGGCGCATCTTCCTGCCGCTCGATGCCGGAGAAATTCGCTTTGGCATATTTTTCGGCGTGCATCGAATTGAGGTTAGCCGCGACGCCGGCCATGCGCAGTGCCCCGATCGATTCCACGCGGGCCTGCTCGACCGCGTCGAAAACAACGCGGGCGTCGGAGCCCTGCGGCGACATATTGGCATGGACATTCGTATCATGGCAGGCAAGCCGCAGCGCCATGGAGTCGCCAAGACCACGGGTCACCGCAAGTTCGTGCGCCGTCGGTCGCTTGGAAATTTCCGGCAGGCGGATACGCTCGCCGGCAAGACCGGGGCGCTCGTTCGCGAACGAAACCTCGACCTCGTTGTCGCCGGCAATCGAGCGAATGCAGCCGGTGATCGCCTGCCGCAACGGCTCGGTATCCACCGGCCCGCCGGGTTTGGCCTTCGAATTGTCTCCGCGCACTGCCATGATGCCGCCTCCGTGCGTTTATGCCCCGAGAACGATGTTGGCTGCGCTTTCCTTCAGCTCGACACCGAAGGCGCGCTGGTACTGCTCGGCGACCAGCGTGCGCTCCAGCTCGTCGCACTTGTTGAGGAAGGTGATGCGGAAGGCAAAGGCGATATCGCCGAAGATCTCGGCATTCTCCGCCCAGGTGATGACCGTGCGCGGACTCATGACGGTCGAAAGGTCGCCATTCATGAAGGCCGAGCGGGTAAGATCCGCAACGCGCACCATCTTGGAAACCGTCTCGCGACCTTCGGCGGAAGCGCCGAAACTCTTCACCTTGGCGGCGACGATGTCGACTTCCTTCTCATGCGGCAGATAGTTCAGCGTGGTGACGATCGACCAGCGGTCCATCTGCGCCTGGTTGATCTGCTGCGTGCCGTGATAGAGGCCGGTCGTATCACCGAGGCCGACAGTGTTGGCGGTCGCGAAGATACGGAAGGCAGGGTGAGGGCGGATGACGCGGCTCTGATCGAGCAGGGTCAGGCGGCCGGAGGATTCCAGCACGCGCTGGATGACGAACATGACGTCCGGGCGGCCGGCATCGTATTCGTCAAAGACGAGCGCGACATTGTGCTGGTAGGCCCAAGGCAGGATACCATCCTTGAATTCGGTGACCTGCTTGCCATCCTTCAGCACGATCGCATCCTTGCCGACGAGATCGATACGGCTGACATGGCTGTCGAGGTTGACGCGCACGCAAGGCCAGTTGAGACGGGCTGCGACCTGCTCGATATGGGTGGACTTGCCGGTGCCGTGGAAGCCGGACACCATGACGCGTCGGTTATGTGCAAAGCCTGCAAGGATGGCGAGCGTCGTATCGCGGTCGAACAGGTAGTCCGGGTCGAGATCCGGAACATAGGGGTCGCCGTTGCTGTAGGCAGGAACCTTCCAATCCGTATCGATGCCGAAAACTTCCCGGACCGAAACAGTCGTATCGGGCAGATTGGAAATATCTAGATCAATCTTACTCATCATCTCTCCAAGGCACGGGCCGCCGCCCGTCCGTCATCCTCACTGACGCAATTTTTACGGCTTAGCAGAAACCCGCCTGCTTCAACAACTGATATGCTTGAACGACAGCGCGAAAACGTTCTTCCGAGCCGCGATCGCCGCCATTGGCATCGGGATGATGCTTCTTGACCAGTTCCTTGTAGCGGCTCTTGATTTCAGTCGCTGTCGCATTCCCCGTCAACCCCATCGTGTCGAAGGCCTTTGCTTCCAGCGTCTTCAGCTTGCGCTCCTGGGGTGGAAAGCGAGGGCCGCCGGCGCGCGCCTGCGAAACGAAGCCGAACGGATCCCTGAACCGTTGCGCGTGGGCACCGCCGGATCGCACGGTCGAATGAAGTGGAGCCTGCTTCGCCGATTTGTTGACGCCGAGCGTCCAGGTCGGGCGATGGCCCGTCACCGCCTCCTTCTGGTACCGGGCGATCTCGCCGTCCGAAAGACCGGAAAAATAATTATAGCCCTTGTTGTATTCTTTGACGTGTTCGAAACAGAACAAGAAGAACTGGCCTTCCGCGTTGCGGCCCACGGGAGCGCGGTGAACTCCGGGCTTGTCACACCCGTCCCACTGACAGGTCGGCGTCTGCGGAGCCGCTTCCTGCTGCCTGTTCCGGCGCGTCCGGATACGATCGAAATATTTGGAATCTAGCTTCATAAGGCCCTCATTATGGGATGGCCGGCAGGATGCGGCAAGAATTGACAAAGCGCTTTCTTACTGGTTTGTGGGATGCCCCTTTGAGGTCGCCGCCGCGACCTACGTTGTCATGGAGCCGAACATGTCCGTCAAAGCCCGGATCGAAGCCACGCTTACCGAAAACCTTGAGCCGGAACGGCTGGTCGTCATCGACGAAAGCCATCAGCATGCCGGTCATCAGCCGCACTTCACCGGCGCCGAGGGGACGCATATGCGTGTCCGTGTCGTCTCAGCCAAATTTTCCGGAATGAGCCGTATCGACCGACATCGAATAGTGAACGCGCTTCTGAAGCCGGAACTCGATGCCGGCTTGCATGCGCTGGCGGTGGAAACCGCAGCACCCGGCGAACCGACAAACTGGTAGCAGGGCTTAGATAGGAATAATCATGGGAGAGACCAAGGCCTAAGCGCTCGTTTTGAGACGCGTTGCCGGCCTGGATCACCGCTCCCGTGATTAGGGTGGATGCTGGTGGCTTTGCGTCAAAAGCGATCATCGCGCCATATCAATGCCGAGCGGATTGATGGGGCCTTGCCGGTGAGTTGCGGGGAAAAATGAGCTGTATTTCTTCTTCCGGCGGCGGCAATTAACAAGTTTGCCGTCGCCGGACCAGGCAGTGCCTATGCATATTTTCTGCGATAGGCTGCGACGACAAGCCAGATTGCCGAAAGCAGGAAATAAAAAGCGCCGAACCCGACATAGGGTACGACGTCCAGGATGGTCGGCGCCGCCGTGCCAAGGGATCGGCTGATCATGAAGCCGCCGGCGAGGGCCGACTGCGCACCGCTCAGGATCATCACCCATTGCGCGCCATAGGCACGCCAGCGCCTTACCCCCGTGTACAGTTGAAGCAGACCCGAAAGGATCGCCCAGACCCCAAACACGGCCAGGACGGCGTATGTACCATTACTGACCGCCACGATGACGGCGAGCGTCGTTATCATGCTGACCACGACATTTAATGACTGGGACGGGTTGACCTTTAGGCCGCCGTTTGTCCGGGCATCAACCAGATTGGCGAGCGCATCCCACAACGGGTAGATCACCAGCAGAAACGTGGCGGGGCCGGGTTGCGCACTGAAGAGAATGGCGGCGGCAATCCAGGCAATGGAGAATGTGGCGCGTACGAAATAATAGGATCGCAGCCAGTTGGATTGGGTGGAAGATTGGCTTTGCATTGACAGGCTCCTAATTGTTGACTACCTACTAGTAGGAAGATGAATCCTCTAGATCAACCCGACGCTCAAACACTTCCTTGTGAAAAGCGGGAGCGCCGCAACATTCTTGACAATCTGCCTATCAGAAGGTAGGCATCGGTATGAAATCAATGACTTCGACTTCGGAAAAAATTCTCGACATCGCGCAGTCTCTCATTGTCACGGGAGGCTATAACGGGTTCAGCTATGCCGACATCTCGGCTGCGATCGGCATCAGGAAGGCGAGCATTCACCATCATTTTCCGACGAAGGCCGAGCTGGTCTCGGCGCTGGTGGATCGCTACAGGCACCAGGCGGAAGCGGGCTTGAAGTCCTTGCGCGAGCAGGTCTCAAACCCTGCCGAACAACTGCAGTCCTACATGAACTATTGGCAGTCATGCATTCGGGATGCCTCGTTACCCTTCTGCGTCTGCGCGATGCTCGCCAGCGAGATGCAGATGCTGCCGGAAGGCGTTGCATCACGCGTCCGCGCCCATTTCCATGGTCTTGCAGGATGGCTCACCTCGGTGCTGCAGGCAGGAGTGGAGCAGGACCTGTTCCGGCTGGACAACCGACCGGAAGAGGAAGCCCAATTGCTGATGGCCTCGGTTCATGGGGCAATGCTATCCGCAAGAGCTTTCGACGATACCCGATTGTTCATCGCAATCGTCGCCCCCCAGATCGCCAGGCTGCGAGCACCGGATTACGCGGAAACTGTCGCACAAAAGTAGCCAGCAGGCGAATACGCAGGGGCCGCCCCGACGACCCTCAAGATTACTGAAGGCTACTCCGCCGGCAATGTAGCCTCGTCCGCCGGTCGTATCCTCAGCCGTGTAATGCGGTTCTTCTCGCGCTTCATGACGATGAAGCGCTTGTCATAGAAGGTGAAGGCCTGCCGCTCCTCGGGGATGAGTTTCGATTCATGAATGACAAGGCCGGCAATCGTCGTCGCTTCGGCATCCGGTAAGTTCCAGTCGAGCGCGCGGTTCAAATCGCGGATCGGCACCGATCCATCGACGACGATCGATCCGTCCGCCTCTTGGCGCACACCTTGAATCTCGATGTCGTGCTCGTCGGCAATGTCGCCTACGATCTCTTCAAGGATGTCCTCCAGCGTCACGATGCCCTGTACCTCGCCATATTCGTCGACGACGACGGCAAAATGCACCTTGCGGCGCAGGAAGGCATTGAGCTGATCCTTGAGGCTGGTGCTGTCCGGCACGAACCACGGTTTTTGGGCGATCTTGACGATGTCGATATTGTCCAGCTGCGCATTCGGCTCGGCAAGCGCGCGCAGCAGATCCTTGGCATGCACGATGCCGATGATGTTCTCCGTCGAATTGCGCCAGACGGGCATGCGCGTATAGGGGCTTTCCAGGACGGTGCGAACAGCCACGTCCGGCGGATCGTCGGCATTGACCGCCCGCATCACGGTGCGATGCTTCATGACATCGGAGACTTCCAGCTCTTCCAGCTCGAAGAGGCTGCTCAATCGATCCCGGTCCGGCCTCTCGAAATTGCCCTCGCGATGGATCGCGTCGAGCGCAGCATGCAGGTCGTCGTGGTTCGAAAAAGCAAGCGTCTCAGGAGAGAGCGAAACACCGAACAGACGGAGAAGTCCGCGAATCAACGCGTTGACGGCACGCGACAACAGCCCTCCCATCGACGTCATTTCGGTCGCTTTTCCTCCAGAAAACTCAAGACTTCGGACGATGGCACGTCGTTCGCGATAAAGGACTGGCCGATGCCATGCGTGAGGATGAAGGTGAGCTTGCCGCCCTGGACCTTCTTGTCCTGCGCGATCGCCTCGAGCAATTTTTCAGTCGGCGGCAGCTTGCCCGGGATATCGCTCATCGAAGTCGGCAAACCGACGGCCTTCAGGTGGGCCTCGACCCGCCCGGCATCGTCCGGGCTTGCGAGATTGAGCCTCGCCGAGAACTGATGCGCCAACACCATGCCGATCGCAACACCCTCTCCATGCACGAGCCTCTTGCTATCATATTCGGTCGCCGCTTCCAGCGCATGGCCGAACGTGTGGCCGAGATTGAGAAGCGCTCGGCGGCCCGTTTCCCGCTCGTCCTCGACGACGACATCGGCCTTCGCCTGACAGCTCACCGCGATCGCTTCGATCCGCTCCGGACCGCCTTCGAAGACCTCTCTCCAGTGCTTTTCCAGCCAGACGAAGAAATCCGGCTTGTCGATCAGCCCGTATTTCGCGACTTCCGCATAACCGGCGCGGAACTCCCGCTCGGAAAGCGAGTCGAGCGCGGCGGTATCGGCAAGCACGAGGCTCGGCTGGTGGAAAACACCGAGCAGGTTCTTGCCGTGATGGGTGTTGATGCCGGTCTTGCCACCGACGGAGGAATCGACCTGCGCCAGAAGCGTGGTCGGGATCTGCACGAAACGCACCCCGCGGCGAACGATGCCGGCGGCAAAGCCGGCAAGATCGCCGATCACCCCGCCGCCAAGCGCAATCACGCAATCGTTACGCTCTATGCGGGCCGAAAGCACCATATCGGTGACGGTTGCCAGATGTTCGAGGCTCTTCGTCTTCTCACCCGCAGGCAGCGTCAGGGAGACCGCTTCGATACCGTCGGTCTGCAGGCTGTCCATCAGGGCTTCGAGATAAAGCGGATCCACATGTTCGTCGGTGACGATCGCCGCCTTGCGGCCCTTGAGCCGCGACGTGATCTCGCCCCCGGCCCGCGAAATCAGGCCGGGACCGATCAGAATGTCGTAGGCGCGGTCGCCGAGCGGCACATGCACAAGCCGCTCCAGGGATCGCTCGGGAGATCGGGAAGATACGTTCATCGCAGTTCACTTTCACTGGAATGATCGGCCATGCCGACAATGGCGGACAGCACTTCGTTGACCATGACATCCTTGCGGACATTCCCCGACTGGACGGTCAGATCCGCATCGGCATACACCGGATAACGCTGGATCATCAGGTTTTCGAGCGTTTGTTTCGGATTCTCGGTCTTGAGCAACGGCCTATGGTCGCGTTTGCTGACACGCTCCCACAAGACATCCAGATCGGCTTTCAGCCAGATGGAAATGCCGCCGTTCTTGATTTGCCTTCGCGTATTCTCGTTGATGAAGGCGCCCCCGCCGGTCGAGATCACGCGCGGTCCATTCCTCAACAGGCGCTCGATGACGCGGGTCTCGAGTGAGCGGAACTCCGCCTCACCATAGGCCGCGAACAGCTCGCTGATGGTCATGCGGGAGACTTTCTCGATCTCCGCGTCCGTATCCACGAACGGGATGGAAAGGCTCTGCGCAACAAGCCGACCGATCACCGACTTGCCGGCGCCCATCAGACCGACAAAGACGAGATTGCGCTTGCCGAGAACGGCACGCGCCTTTTCGCTGAGGGTCGGTGCGGCGGAGGTTGCAGCTTCTGTCATCGTCAGGTCCGTTTCGAACACGGTATCGACAAATGCCGGGGCAGCGTCAAGCCGTCGCAATACCTAAAGACAGCGGAGGATTGTTTGTTCTTGTTCTTCCATAAACCTTTATCGATATAGTGCGACGCAACCTTGTGGAGTTCCGGATGCCCACCCTTTTTCGTTTCCTCTTCGTGCTGGCGGTGATCGCAGGCATCGTTTATGGAAGCATGGTGGCGCTCGTCATGCTGGTGGAGCCGCGCGAACGCGATGTGACGGTGCGCATTCCTTCCGAGCGGCTGAACCCGGCATCACCTCAACGATAACGGCAAACGGACATGGTCGATCTTTCCCGCGCCCATATCGAGGCCTTTCTCGAAATGATGAGCGCCGAGCGGGGCGCGGCCGGCAACACGCTCGCCTCCTACGAGCGCGACCTCGAAGACCTGCATTCCTTCCTTGCCTCGAGCCGGAAAACTCCGCTCACCGCCGAAAGTGCCGATCTTGCGGCCTATCTCGCTCATCTGAGCAAACAGGGGTTTGCGGCCTCGTCCCAGGCGCGGCGGTTGTCGGCCATGCGGCAATTCTACAAGTTTCTCTATGCGGAAGGCCTGCGCGGCGACGATCCGACCGCAATCCTCGAAGCGCCTAAAAAGGGCCGCCCGCTGCCCAGGACCATGAGCGAGGATGATGTGACCCGGCTGCTGGAACTTGCGGCGAAGGAGGCGGCAGAGCCTGGGCCGGACCAACTTTCCCGCCTCAGGATGCTGGCGTTGCTCGAACTTCTCTATGCCACCGGCATGCGCGTCAGCGAACTCGTTTCGCTGCCCATCAAGGTCCTGGACCAGGAAGGCCGTTTCCTGATGATCCGTGGCAAGGGAAACAAGGAACGGCTGGTACCGCTCTCCCGCTCGGCCATTGCCGCGCTGAAATCCTATGGCGAAGCCCGCGCTGCCATGGTTGCCAGGACCGGAGACAGCCCCTGGCTTTTCCCGTCGTCCGGCAAAGAGGGTTATCTTCCCCGGCAGGTCTTCGCGCGCGACTTGAAAAGCGTCGCCGCTCGGGCCGGTCTCAGAACCACGACAATCTCGCCGCATGTGATGCGCCATGCCTTCGCAAGCCACCTCCTTCAGAACGGAGCGGACCTCCGCGTAGTGCAGGAATTGCTTGGCCATTCAGACATTTCCACCACGCAGATTTATACGCATGTTCTGGAAGAACGGCTGCGTGAGCTTGTTGAAATGCATCACCCTCTTGCAAAACAGGCCAAAAACCGGGATTAGAGGCCCGACCGCAACGGGGAACTCCGCGTTCCTGAGCTAAGAAGTAACGGGAAACCGGATCTCATGCAGACTTATCTCGATTTCGAAAAGCCAATCTCGGATCTCGAGGGGAAGATCCATGAGCTGAAAAAGCTCGCCTCGGAAGACGAGAGCATCGATACGTCCGAGGAGATCACGAGGCTCGAGGCCCGCGTCAGGGAAGCGACCAGGGAGGTTTACGCCAAGCTCGGAGCCTGGGAAAAGACGCAGGTCGCGCGGCATCCGCAGCGTCCGCATTTCACCGACTATTCGACCCGGCTGTTTACCGATTTCACGCCGCTCGCAGGCGACCGCAACTTCGGCGAGGATGCCGCGATCCAGGCGGGTCTTGCCCGCTTCAACGGCATGCCAGTCGCAATCATCGGCCAGGAAAAGGGCCATGATACGAAGACGCGCCTCAAGCACAACTTCGGCAGCCCCCGTCCGGAAGGCTATCGCAAGGCGATCCGCGTCATGGAAATGGCCGGCCGCTTCGGCCTGCCGGTGATCACGCTGGTCGATACTGCAGGCGCCTATCCGGGCGTCGGCGCCGAAGAACGCGGCCAGGCGGAAGCCATCGCCCGTTCGACCGAAATGTGCCTGGCCTTGAAGGTGCCGATGGTTTCGGTCGTCATCGGTGAAGGCGGTTCCGGCGGAGCAATCGCGATCGCCACGGGTAACCGTGTCTACATGCTCGAACATGCGATCTATTCGGTGATTTCGCCGGAAGGTGCCGCCTCCATCCTCTGGCGTGATTCGACCCGCGCCCGGGAAGCCGCCACGAACATGAAGATCACGGCGGACGACCTGAAGGCGCTTGGCATCATCGACGGCATTATTCCCGAACCGCTCGGCGGAGCGCACCGCGAACCGGATACCGTGATCGCCTCGACCGGCAAGGTGATCGCTTCAGCCCTTGACGATCTGGGGCAACTGTC
Organism: Neorhizobium phenanthreniclasticum; assembly: GCF_040066075.1. Classification (NCBI taxonomy): domain Bacteria; kingdom Pseudomonadati; phylum Pseudomonadota; class Alphaproteobacteria; order Hyphomicrobiales; family Rhizobiaceae; genus Neorhizobium; species Neorhizobium phenanthreniclasticum. Next base: position 338,112 of record NZ_JBEAAL010000003.1, on the reverse strand, counting down.
CGGCGACGAACTCAGGTCCGCGCGTCGGCAGAAGTTCCTCGATATTGGCCGCAATCTCTAATCCGTGGACGGCTGCCGCTGAAATTGCCAAATTTGGCCACATTGCTGTAAACAGTGATGTTGGGCGGTTTTGCTGGACAGACGGATAGAAGCGGTTAAGAAGATGTAAAGATTACCGCTTTATTGATCGAAGTCCCGTACCGATCCCGGTCGGCTTTCGAAATCCATGTGGTCCGTTCCGATGCGTCTGATGAAACACATCGCCTTCGCTCTTCTCGTGGCAACCGCGCTGACGGGCTGCAATGACACGCTCGATTCGGCAAGCACCGATCTCAAGAGAGTCAAGAACAAGGTCGAGCAGCCTCTGCCTTCCCGCATCCTTGCGGAGATGCAGAAGAAGAACATGCCGCGCAATTCGCCGATCATGGTCCGCATCCTCAAGGAAGAGGGTAAGCTGGAGGTTTGGAAGGCAAGGGCCGACAACCGCTTCGAGGTGATCAAGAGCTACGACATCTGCGCCTGGTCCGGAAAGCTTGGTCCGAAGGTCAAGGAAGGCGATCGCCAGGCTCCTGAAGGCTTCTATAACCTGACGCCGGCGCATCTGAACCCCTACTCGAAATACTATCTCGCCATCAATACCGGCTTCCCGAACCGCTACGACCAGGCGAACAGCCGCACCGGATCCAACCTGATGATCCATGGAGCCTGCTCGTCATCCGGCTGTTATTCCATGACGGACGAACAGGTTCTGGAAATCTATGCTTTCGCCCGCGACGCCTTCAAGGGCGGCCAGACGACCATTCAGCTCCAGGCTCTTCCCTTCCGCATGACCGCGGAGAACATGGTCCGCCACCGCGACAATTCGAACTATGACTTCTGGAAGATGTTGAAGGCCGGCTACGATAATTTCGAAGTCACCAAGCGCCCGCCGGAAGTCGCCGTCTGCGAAAAGAAATACGTCTTCAACCAGCAGGTGGAAGGCAACGGCACGTTCAACGCAGCGTCCGCCTGCCCGGCCATGTCGACCCCGCCCGCGCTGGTGGCCGCATTGGCCTCCTATGGAAAGACCTATGACCTCGCCTATCAGAAGGCCCTCGACAAGTTCGACGGCAAGGTCTGGTACGAGCCTTCCGAAGCGGAACGCAAGGCGGTTGTCGCCGAGAAACGCAAGGGCCGCGACCTGGCCTACGCGCCGACCGGTACCTCGCTCGAAGCCGGCAAGCTGATGAGCCAATCGGAATTCAAGGCGATGATGGAGAAACGCATGGCTGCGCAGAACAAGCCGGCCAATACCATGCTCGCTTCTGCCGCTCCCTCGCCGCGTGCCTCCTCCGCCGCCGAGCGGATGAAGCAGGACCGCCTGCCGACAGCTAGCACGCCGCCTCAGACACCGGCTCCCACCGTAGCAACCGCTCAAGGGACGACAACCGTTCCGATCCCGGAACAGAACCCGCTTGCCTATGCGGCACCGCAGCAGGTCACGGAAGTCAAGAAGAAGCCGTTCTGGAAATTCTGGAGCACGGAATGAATTCCACCGCTGACGGCCTCTACGACCTGAGAGGCCTGAAGTGTCCCCTGCCCGTGCTGAAAACGCGGCGGCGGCTGAAAAGCATGGAAAGCGGTGCGGAACTCCTGATCGAAACCACCGACCCGCTGGCCGGCATCGACATCCCGCATTTCTGCACCGAAGAAGGTCATGCGCTCATCCGCTCGGAAAAGACCGGAGCCGGCCACCGTTTCCTGATCCGTAAGGGATAGGCGGATTTACATCCGGAGCCCGGGAACGGAGAGCGGATTCTCTTCCAGCGCCGCTCGATCTGGCCGGTCGATACGCGGTTGTCCGGTGAAAGCGGCGAACAGATCCGATACGAAAGCCTCCGGCAGGTCCTGTGTGATCAGCACCATGCGGGTGCGGCGACCGGAACCTTCCGGCCATTTCGGCAACCGCTGCGGGGGATGGAATACGCTCTGCACCCCGTGCAGCACGAGCGGCCGGTCCGGATTGTCCGAGAGCGCCACGACCGCCTTCATCCTGAGCAGCTTTTCCCCATGCGCCGAGCGCAGCAGATCGACGAACATCTCGATCGCCATCGGATCGATCGGCTTGTCGTGGATGATCGAGAACGAGCGGATATTCTCGCCGTGGCGGGTCACATCATGATGATGGTGGTGATGGTGCCCATGCCCATGATGATCGTGTCCGTGATGTTCATGGTCGTGATGGTGATCATGATGCTCTTCGGCATCGTTCGCTATCTCGTCGTGCAGCCAGCGATCCACGTCAGCGATCTTGGTCGCCGGATCGTAGAGCCCGTTTTCCAGAATCGACGCCGTACCGGCTTCCGCGCCGTCACCATCGACGACCGGCGCGCGCGGATTGAGCGTCGCGAGCCTGGATTTGAGGGCGGCAATCTGGGCTGCATCGGCCATGGAAAGTTTGGAGATGATGAGCCGGTCGGCGACCGCTGCCTGTTTCACCGCCTCCTGATGACGATCAAGCGTCGAGAGCCCGTTGACCGCGTCCACCACCGTGATCACGCCGTCAAGCTCGAAATTCTGCGCGATCACGGGATTGCCCATGACCGATTGCATGACAGGAGCGGGATCGGCTAGGCCGGTCGTCTCGATCACCACGCGGCGGAAGGGCTTCAGCCGGCCGGTCTGGATGCCATCCATCATATATGCCAGCGAATCGACCAGTTCGCCGCGGACGGTACAGCAGAGGCAGCCGTTGGAAAGTTCCACCAGGGCGTCACCCGAAGCCTCGACCAGGAAATTGTCGATACCGACTTCGCCGAACTCATTGATGATGACGGCAGTGTCGCTTGTCCCCGGGTCCTTGAGGATGCGGTTGAGCAGCGTCGATTTTCCCGCACCGAGAAAGCCGGTGAGGATGGAGACCGGAATCCGGCCGCGGATAGAGGACATCAACTATTCCACTTCAGAATGTCGGGCGGGGCTGCGGGATCGGCACATTGGCGATCTCTTTCCTGCCCTTGGTGGATGCGACCTTGTCTTTGGCGGGTGCAATGTCCTCGCCTCCGAACAGAACGCCCGCGAAGCTGTAGACCGGCGGCCTGGTCATCTCGTGAATATAGGGCGAGTGCAGCACCATGCGGCCGGCATCGTCGCGATTTTCGCTGCGCACCTTGGCTGCCTTGGGATTGCAGATCTCCGCGCTGACATCGTTGACGGCGGCCGTGTCGCCATAAGGAGCCAGAGAGGCAAGCGGCACGCCCTGGCTCGGCGAAGATGTCAGTCCCTGTTGCAGAAGATTGGCCGTATCGTCCGCACGGCCGGCCAGGCTGTCCGACCCCAGCACGACGGAAATCACCGTGCGGCCGTCACGCGTCGCCGAGCCGACCTGGTTGAAGCCGGAGGCGCAGATGAAACCGGTCTTCATGCCGTCCGCGCCATCAAAACGGCCGATCAGCGTATTGAAGTTGGTATACTGCTTGTTGCCGGTATCGATGCCTTCCAGCGAGAAATAACCCTGGTATTCCGGAAAATCCTGTTTCAGCCGGAGAGCCAGCAGTGCAAGGTCGCGGGCTGTCGTATACTGGCCCTTTCCCGGCAGTCCATGCGGGTTGATGAAATGCGTCGACGTCATGCCAAGGGCCTTGGCCTGCGCATTCATCATCGCCACGAACTGGTCGGCCGAACCGCCAACGGTCTCGGCAACCGCGACGGCCATGTCGTTGGCCGATTTCACAAGCAGTATCTTCAGCGCGCTGTCCATGGTGAGCCTGGAGCCGGGCTTGAAATACATCTTGCTTGCCGGCTGCTCGGTCGCCTTCTTGCTCATGACCACCGGCGTATCGAGCGTGAGCTTGCCGCTCTTCAGCGCCGTGAAGGTGACATAGGCCGTCATGAGTTTGGTCAGCGAGGCGGGATACCACTTGAGGAAGGCATCCTCGTGGGCAATCACCCTGCCCGTCCTCACGTCGACCACCATCTTCGGCTTGGCAGCGGCACTTCCAGCCGACAGGAGCAAGCCGAAGGCCGTGAAAGCGGAAATCAGCCGGGCAGTGGCCCCAGGTCGAACGGGTGAAATCGGCAAGGTCGTCCCTCGTTGTTGCGGCTTAACGAGTGTGGCGCATATGCGGCCTATGTGGCCAAGCAATGGCAAAGAAGATTGATTGCGTCAATCAGGACAGGCACTATCTGCAGGGGAGGACGATTCATAACCGCGTGAGCAACAAAAACAGGGAACCCTATGCCAATCTTGAACCGGGCCGCCGAGCTTCAGACCGAAGTCAGCAGATGGCGACGATATCTTCACGAAAATCCCGAAATTCTTTACGACGTCGAGAACACCGCCTCTTTCGTTGAACAGAAGCTGAAAGAATTCGGTGTCGACGAGGTAATCACCGGCATCGGCCGGACCGGCGTCGTCGGCATCATCCACGGCAAAGGCCCGGCTAGCCGCACGATCGGGCTTCGTGCAGACATGGACGCTCTGCCGCTCGATGAAATCACCGGCAAGGCCTGGGCTTCGAAAACACCCGGCAAGATGCATGCCTGCGGCCATGACGGGCACACGTCCATGCTGCTGGGTGCGGCGAAATACCTCGCCGAAACCCGCAACTTCAACGGCAGCGTTGTCCTCATCTTCCAGCCTGCGGAGGAAGGTGGCGCCGGCGCACTGGCGATGATCGAGGACGGCATGATGGAGCGCTTCGGTATCGAGGAAGTCTATGGCATGCACAACATGCCGGGCATTCCGGTCGGCCAGTTCGCCATCCGCAAGGGAGGCATCATGGCCGCGCCCGACCGCTTCACCATCACCATCAAGGGCCGCGGCGGCCATGCAGCCCAGCCGCACAAGACGATCGACCCGATTTTCATCGGCTCGCAGCTCGTCGGCAGCCTGCAGGCGATCGCTGCCCGGAATGCCGATCCGCTACGCTCGGTCGTCATCTCCGTGACGCGCTTCGACGCCGGTACGACGCACAACATCATCCCGGATGAGGCAACCCTCTGGGGTACGGTCAGGACGCTGAGCGAGGAGACGCGTGATCTTGCTGAGATGCGTATCCGCCAGATCGTGGAGGGTATCGTCAGTGCACATGGCGCGGAAGCGAACATCGAATATGAACGCAGATGTCCGGTCACCACGAATCATGATCAGGAGACGGAACATGCAATCAGTGTCGCGACCGGGGTTGTCGGCGTCTCCAACGTGGACACCAATGTCGATCCCGCGATGGCCGGCGAGGATTTTGCCTTCATGTTGAAACGGCGGCCCGGCGCCTTCATCTTCATTGGCAACGGCGATACGGCAGCTCTCCACAATCCGCATTACGACTTCGACGATGAGGCGATCCCTTACGGCATTTCCTATTGGGTGCGGCTCGCCGAGCAGCGATTGACGGAGTAAAGCTGCGGAAAAGACTTGGCTAAATCGGGCGGCTTTTGTATGGATGTCGCCTGAGTGGTCCCGTAGCTCAGCAGGATAGAGCACCAGATTCCTAATCTGGGGGTCGCGCGTTCGAATCGCGCCGGGATCACCAACCCAACCGGGATGTTCCCTGTAGGCGCGGAGCCGGTTGAGCTCCCGGATACCTTCGTCCAAAACTGCCGATGACATATGTGGGATGATTGACCATCATCTTCTTCACGTCGCGCCGCCTATGCGCCTTACGATCCGGCTGCCTGCGAGATCCGGGGAGGAAATCCAATCCGGCGAGGGATGCCTGGGCGTGGCCGAGAAGCCGCGCCCAGGCAGGGCTTTTGTCATCAGATCAGATCAAAACGATCGGCGTTCATGACCTTGTTCCAGGCGGCAACGAAGTCCCTCACGAACTTTTCCTTGGCATCGGACTGGGCATAGACTTCGGCGATGGCCCGAAGTTGAGAATGCGAGCCAAAGATGAGGTCCACGCGCGTGCCGGTCCACTTCGGCGCCTTCGTCTTCCGATCGTGCCCCTCATAGACGCCGTCCTTGCCGGGAACCGGCGCCCATTCCGTACTCATGTCCAGCAGGTTGACGAAGAAGTCGTTCGTCAGGGTTTCGGGTTTGTCAGTGAAGACACCATGCTCCGGCTGTCCGGCCTTCAGCACGCGCAGGCCGCCGACGAGCACCGTCATTTCCGGTGCAGTCAGCGTCAGCAGTTGGGCCCGGTCTACAAGAGCCTCTTCCTGCTGCATGAACTGTATCCTGCCGTTATTGACATAGTTGCGGAAACCGTCGGCACGCGGTTCGAGCGGCGCGAAGGAAACGGCGTCGGTCTGTTCCTGCGATGCATCCATGCGGCCCGGCGTGAACGGTACGGTGATGTCGTATCCGGCGGCCTTGGCAGCCTTCTCGACACCCGCAGCGCCGGCAAGAACGATCAGGTCGGCGAGCGAGATCTTCTTAGCGCCGGTCTGGGCAGCGTTGAAGTCCCTCTGGATGCCTTCGAGGACGCCAAGAACCCTGGCGAGCTGTGCCGGCTGGTTCACGTCCCAGTCCTTCTGCGGGGCAAGGCGAATGCGTGCGCCATTTGCACCGCCACGCTTGTCGGAACCACGGAAGGTCGAGGCCGAAGCCCAAGCGGTCGAGACCAGTTCCTGCACCGAAAGGCCGGCGGCAAGGACCTTGGCCTTCAAGTCGGCGACGTCCTTTTCGTCCACGAGCTGGTGGTCGACGGCCGGGATCACGTCCTGCCAGATCAGGTCCTCGGCCGGCACTTCCGGGCCGAGGTAACGCACCTTCGGTCCCATGTCGCGATGGGTCAGCTTGAACCATGCACGGGCGAAGGCATCGGCGAACTGATCCGGGTGCTCGAGGAAACGACGCGAGATCTTTTCATAGGCAGGATCGAAGCGCAGCGACAGGTCGGTGGTCAACATGGTGGGGACATGTTTCTTCGACACGTCATAGGCATCCGGGATGGACGCCTCCGCGTTCTTCGCCTTCCACTGATACGCACCGGCCGGGCTTTTCGTCAGTTCCCATTCGCAGTTGAAGAGGTTCTCGAAGAAGTAGTTGCTCCACTTCGTCGGGGTCTGCGTCCAAGTCACTTCAGGACCGCCGGTGATGGCATCCTTGCCGACACCGGTGCCGAACGTGCTCTTCCAGCCGAGTCCCTGGTCTTCGATAGCGCCGCCTTCCGGCTCGGCGCCGATGAAGGACGGATCGCCGGCACCGTGTGTCTTGCCGAAGGTGTGGCCGCCGGCAATCAATGCCACGGTCTCTTCGTCGTTCATCGCCATGCGGGCGAAGGTCTCGCGGATGTCGCGCGCGGCGGCAACCGGATCGGGATTGCCGTTCGGACCTTCCGGATTGACGTAGATGAGGCCCATCTGGACGGCCCCGAGCGGCTCTGAGAGCTGCCGTTCACCGCTATAGCGTTCATCGCCCAGCCAGGTGCCTTCCGGACCCCAGAAGAGCTCTTCCGGCTCCCAGGCATCGGCGCGACCGCCAGCGAAGCCAAAAGTCTTGAAGCCCATCGATTCCAGGGCAACATTGCCCGTGAGTATCATCAGGTCCGCCCAGGAAATCTTGTTGCCGTATTTCTGCTTGATCGGCCACAGCAGGCGGCGGGCTTTGTCGAGGTTGGCGTTGTCCGGCCAGCTGTTGAGCGGAGCGAAACGCTGCTGGCCGGCGCCGGCGCCGCCGCGGCCATCGGTGATGCGATAGGTGCCGGCACTGTGCCAGGCCATGCGGATGAACAGGCCGCCGTAGTGGCCGAAATCTGCCGGCCACCAGTCCTGTGAATCCGTCATCAGCGCATGAAGGTCTTTCTTCACAGCGTCGAGATCGAGCGTCTTGAATTCTTCGGCATAGTCGAACGCCTTGCCCAGGGGATCGGACAGGCCAGAATTCTGATGAAGAATCTGGACGTTGAGCTGGCTAGGCCACCAATCGCGGTTGGATCTGCCGCGAGGTGTATGGCCATGTGCGACGGGACATTTGCCCGCGCTGTCGGTTTTGGTGTCCATCATTTCCTCCTTGATTTCTCAATATCTGCATCCAGGGGAGTAGCGTCCGCCGACCAATCGGCTAGCTTCAGCTCAATATCGACCTTTTGTATGAAGTTCACACGTGCAAGATTTTGGGCCTCCGCTCGGTTAAGCAAGAGACACCGGCGATCACCTTCCCTTGCCTTCCTTCATATCGGAAGCGACTGATAAATTTAAGTTGGATTTACTGATCGTTGCGATAAGAAGGCCTTATGAAAAATTATGCCTGCCGTCATGGTCGATCACCCGCCGGCAGCAAGAGAGCGATCGGATCTCGCTTCCGATTGAAAAGCAGGTCTTGGCGCAGCCTATACTCACATCCATAGGCATCATCGGCATTTCCTCACCATCGATGAAACATACGGCACACCACCGCCGGGCGGTGTTGTGTCAGCGATCGTCAGATTGGTGATGAAGACCCCACCGGAATGCACCATGTCGATATGCACTCCGTCATGATCGGCAGCAACATGGGTGTCAGGAGGATGGCGCCGCCGATCCTTCGATCGCCTTACCGATGATAATCAGCACCATACTGATGAGCACCGGCATCGTCAGCGGATCGAACGTGTCGCAGTCGTAGCTGATACGAGAACGCGGCTATGCGGCTTCTCATCTCCAAATGCCGGATCCAGCCGAAACAGCCGCATTCTCGCGTTCAACCGCCAATGGACACCAACTCGTCCTCGATGTGAACCCGGATGATTTCGTCGAAATTTTTCTCAGCCGTAAAGCCCAATGCCGTAGCCCGCTTCGCTTCGAACCCGGGCGCCCACCCCGCGACCATCTTCATGATCATCTCGTCCGGAACGCGCCGGATCAGTCGCACCGCCCTTTCGCCTGCCGCACGACGGAGCGCTTCGATCTGTTCGCCGACCGTGGCGCTGACACCGGGCATGGAAAGGTTGCGATGTGGTCCGACCTCATCAAGGTCCAGTTTTGCCGCGTGGATCAGATAACCGACAGCCGATCGGGGCGATGTATGCCAGTGGCGTACATCTTCCGATACCGGCAGGATTGCCTCCTGCCCGATCAGCGGCTCGCGCAGAATATTGGAGAAGAAACCCGATGCGGCCTTGTTCGGCTTGCCCGGTCGGATGCAGACGGTTGGCAGGCGAATGCCGATGCCGTCGAAGAAACCGCGGCGCGTGTAGTCGGACAGAAGCAGTTCCGATATGGCCTTCTGCGTGCCGTAGCTGGTGAGCGGCGTAAGGTGAAAATCATCGGGAATCGGGAAAGGTAGTGGCGCGCCCACAACCGCGATCGATGACGTGAAGATGACGCGCGGCCCGTACCCATCCTGGTTATGCGCGACGCGGACAGCATCAAAGAGATAGCGCGTGCCGTCCAGATTCACCCGGTATCCCTTATCGAAATCGAGCTCGGCTTCCGCGGAAACGATCGCTGCGAGATGGAAGATCATGTCCGGCCTGGATTCGATGAGCTGCTCAGCCTCTCCGGGGGCGGAGAGATCGGCTTTCCGCGTCACGACGCTTCCGCCAAAACCTTCCGGATGTTCCGGCTCCACGACATCCACCAGTGTCAGCTTCTCGATGGGTTTCTCGCCGATGCCGCCATCTGCAATGAGGCGCGCCGCAAGTTTGCGACCTACCATACCGGCCGCTCCGATAATCAAGATATGCATGAAACCTCCCGTTTCCGCTGGCGCCGCTCATCTTCGCAGCTTTGAGAAATTATCTTGTATGGTTGTCTGATAACCTTATATGCTTCATTTGGAAATAGGATAGTTGGACGTGCCGCGCATGACGCAGAACGAAATCGACCATCCTTGGGGCGAATGATCCGAAGGATTAAGAGCATGACAGTCGCGGAAACGGATGGGATTGGTGAGCACCGCCTCGCCCTGCAGTCGGCGCTTGGGGATGATATTGTCCTGACTGATGCCGACGCGATGGCGCACTATTGCCGCGATTGGCACGGCGATGTGACAAGCGGTGCGGTCGCTGTCCTCAGGCCGCGGTCCACGGAAGATGTCGCCGCGTCCGTGAGGATTTGCCGTGAGCTTGGGCTCGGGATCGTTCCGCAGGGGGGTAACACCGGCCTTGTTCTGGGTGCCATTCCCGATATGCCGGAACGGCATGTCGTCCTAAGCCTTGAACGCATGAATCGCATTCGGAAGATCGACGCGGACGACTTTTCAGCCGTGGTAGAGGCCGGCTGCATCCTTTGGGAAATGAAGGAGGCAATCGCCGAGAAAGGTATGTTCTTTCCTCTGGCGCTGGGCGCGCAGGGAAGTTGCCGGATCGGCGGCAATGTCTCCACCAACGCAGGCGGCATCAACGTGCTCAAGTACGGCATGACGCGCGAGCTCGTCCTCGGGCTGGAGGTCGTCCTGCCGGACGGTTCGATCTTCGACGGGCTTTCCACCCTTCGCAAGGATAACCGTGGTGTCGACCTCAAGCAGCTCTTCATCGGCGCAGAAGGCACGCTCGGCATTATCACAGCGGTTTCCATCAAGCTGATGCCTTATCCGGACAAGGTCGCAACCGCTCTCCTCGGCCTTGCTTCGCTGCAAGACGCGATCAGCCTGTATCGTCGCGCGCGGCGGGACTGCTGCGACCTGATGTCGGCCTTCGAATTCATGCCGCCGCTCGCCTTCACGCTGGCGCGCGAAGCGATGCCCGATCTGCCGATTCCCATCGCCCCCGATTACCCCGCTTATGTCCTGATGGAGATATCGGGTTCCGGCCTCGTCGACATTGACGATCTTATGCAGCGTTTCCTGGAGGGCGTCATGACGGATGGCCTGGTGGTCGACGGCACAATTGCCGCGTCGCAGGCCCAGGCCCGGAACCTCTGGCTGATCCGCGAGGGCATGAATGAAGGACAAGCCAGGCGAGGATCGCATATGCGCAGCGATATTTCTGTCTCGCTTTCGCAGCTCGCATCGTTCGTCGCCGATGCGGAAGCGGCTATCCTTCAGGCTCTTCCGGATTGCATCAGCGTATCCTACGGCCATGTGGGTGACGGCAATGTCCATCTGAATGTTCTGCCGCCCGCCGGACTGGCGCCGGATGAACGGGCCGAGCGCATCTACCGGGCAAAGACGGTGCTAAACGAGGTGGTCGACCGTTATCACGGCAGCATCAGCGCCGAGCATGGCATCGGACGCCTCAAACGGCCTGATTTCGACGCACGGCTACCCGAGACCCACCGAAAGCTATTGACCGCGGTCAAGCGCGCCATCGATCCGGGCCTGATGATGAACCCTGGATGCCAGTTGAATTTCCAGCCGAAGTCGTAGAAGACCTTTCGGGAAAGGAAGATGAAGGTGGCGGTGGCAGATTTCAGTCAGATCAGGCGAAGCGAACATCTCCCGGCGCGCATCGCCGCCGAGATAAGCCGCGAAATCAGCGAAGGCCGGATAGCACCGGGACAGAAACTTCCGACAGAGCATTTGCTGGCAAAGACGTTCGGCGTCAGCCGCTCCGTCGTGCGTGAGGCGATCGCGCAGCTCCGCAATGAAGGTCTGGTCGAGACCCGACAAGGCATCGGGGCCTTCGCCACGGAGATCGAGCGGCGCCAGTCGATCCGAATCGAACAGGGCAACCTCTCCGACCCCGATAGCTTCCGCAGCCTCTTCCAGTTGCGCATGGCCCTGGAGGTTGAAGCTGCGGGACTGGCGGCAATCCATCATACGCTTGATGATCTCGCCAAGCTAGATGAAGCACTGGCGCAGATGACGGGAGCCGAGAAATGGACCGAACAAGGCATCGTCGCCGATCTCGCCTTTCACCGTCTGGTCGCGTCCGCAACCCGGAATGAATATTTTCTCCAGTTCATCAGCTTCATTGCCGAGCGTATCCACGTCGCCATCAATGCCGCACGCGCGACTGCCATATTGGAAGAGATTGTGGAAATCACCATCGCCGAGCATGTCGCAATCCGCGATGCGATCGCCACACGTGATCCTGCGAAGGCGAAAAAAGTCATGCGCTATCATCTTGAGGGCGCTGCCAGCCGACTCAATCTGCAGCTGGAAATGCAATAGCATCCGGCCTTCGTTCGGGCCTCGTCATCTCTTAGATCGATCTATAATTTCGGGGATGGTTTGGTACACGCGCTGGACACGGTGAAAAAGTCACACTAAAACCTAGCAGAGAATGTTGTCAGACATCCTGACAATAGATCGATGGAGTGGAGGCTCGGCATCGATCAAGTGAAGGAGGATCATCGCGTGAATATCGAACGGGCGCTGGCTCCTGAATCCATACTGCCCCTGGATGCGGCGGATGCGCTGCTTGTCGGCCGCGCCTGGTCCAAGGCCCTAGGCGGTCCCTGCCCTGTCCTTCTCTCCTCAGGTCATCTGTTCGACCTTTCTCCGGTCGCGCTGACAATGTCGGGGCTTCTGGAAATCGAGGACCTCGCAAGCAAGCTGAAAGATACCTCGCGCTTCGCCGAGCTTGGCAGCCTCGCATCGTTTCTCGACGGCACTGCGGGCGAACTCCTTGCGCCCGCTGATCTGCAAGCGGTCAAGGCGGCCGGCGTCACCTTTGCCGATAGCATGCTGGAACGCGTCATCGAGGAGCAGGCGAAGGGTGATCCGCTGCGCGCCCAGGATATCCGCAGCCGGCTGGCGCCAGTCCTTGGCGATAATCTGAAAGGTCTCGTTGCGGGTTCGGAAAAAGCTGCGAGCGTCAAGGCCCTGCTGCAGGAAATGGGACTCTGGTCTCAGTACCTCGAAGTGGGCATCGGCCCTGACGCGGAAATCTTCACGAAAGCACAGCCGATGTCGTCGGTGGGTTGCGGGGCGCTCATCGGCATCCATCCGAAGTCCGATTGGAACAATCCCGAACCGGAAGTGGTGCTCGCGGTTACATCCAAAGGCAAGATCGTTGGCGCGACACTTGGCAACGACGTCAACCTGCGCGATTTCGAAGGCCGTTCTGCTCTGCTTCTCAGCAAGGCCAAGGATAACAATGCCTCTTGCGCCGTCGGCCCCTTCGTTCGCCTCTTCGATGGCAACTTCACCATCGATGACATCAAATCAGCGGAAATCTCGCTGGCGGTCGAGGGTACGGACGGTTTCATCATGACAGGCATCAGCCCCATGCAGGCAATCAGCCGCTCGCCGGAAAATCTTGTCTCCCAGCTTCTTAACCGCAACCATCAATATCCCGACGGCGTCCTGTTCTTCCTTGGCACCATGTTTGCACCGGTCAAAGACCGTCGCGGCAAAGGCCTTGGCTTCACCCATGAGATCGGTGATCGCGTGGAAATCTCGACGCCGAAGCTGGGGCGCCTAGTTAACTGGGTCGAACATAGCGACAACTGTCCCGAGTGGAATTTCGGCTTGACGGCGTTGATGAAGAATCTTGCCGGACGCGGCCTCTTGTGAGGAAAAGGGAGGAGCGAATGCAAAAGACGATCGATCTTTTTTATAAGTTTCTGGAACTGCTGCTGATCTTCCTGTTGTCGGGCATGGCACTCATGGTTTTCGTGAACGTCGTGCTCCGCTACGCATTCAATTCCGGCCTGACGGTGTCGGACGAAATGTCCCGTTACTTCTTCGTCTGGCTGACCTTCATCGGTGCCGTCGTCGGCTTCAGGGAATACGGCCACATGGGCGTGGAGACGGTGGTTGCGCTGTTCGGCCGCAAAGGCCGCATCGTCTGCATGATCGTCAGCAATCTCGTGATCATCGGCTGTTCTGGCATCTTCTTTTGGGGAACATGGAAGCAACTACCTATCAATGCCAGCATGAGCGCCCCGGTGACCGGCCTTTCCATGGCATGGGTCTATGGCATCGGCTTCTTTACAGGCGCCGGTTGCGTGATAATCGCGCTTGAACGCCTTGTTCGCCTTGTCACCGGTCGCGTGACCGAAAAGGAACTCGCCGCCTTCGCCGGCGAAGACATGTCCCTCGAACATCTTTCGGAGCGTGGCTGATGACCCTTCTTGTCTTCATCGCTTCACTGCTCGGAGCCATGGCGATCGGCGTTCCTGTCGCTTTTGCACTGATGTTCTGCGGTGTGATCCTCATGTGGTTCATGGGGATGTTCAACAGCCAGATCATAGCGCAGAACATGATCATCGGCGCGGACACGTTTACGCTTCTCGCCATTCCGTTCTTCATCCTCGCCGGCGAACTGATGAACTCCGGCGGCCTTTCGAAGCGCATCATCGAGTTCGCGATCGCCTGTGTGGGCCACATCCGCGGCGGTCTCGGTGTCGTCGCCATCATGGCGGCCGTCATCATGGCCAGCATTTCCGGATCGGCAGCTGCAGACACGGCAGCCCTTGCCGCGATCCTGATCCCGATGATGGCCAAGGCTGGATACAACGTGCCCCGATCTGGCGGCCTGATTGCCTCGGGCGGGATTATCGCACCCGTCATCCCACCCTCCATGGCCTTTATCGTCTTCGGTGTCGCCGCCAACGTTTCGATCACGCAGCTCTTCATGGCCGGCATCGTGCCGGGCCTCATCATGGGCCTCTCGCTTGTCGCCACGTGGCTGGTCGTCGTCCGCAAGGACAATGTCGCACCGCTGCCGAAGGCCTCCACCACTGACCGGCTCAGTGCCACCGGTCGCGCCCTCTGGGCACTTGGCATGCCGGTCATCATCCTCGGCGGGATCAAAGCGGGCGTGGTGACGCCTACCGAAGCTGCCGTCATCGCAGCGGCCTACGCCCTGTTCGTCGGGATGGTGGTCTATCGGGAGCTGAAACCAAAGGATCTCCCACGCGTCATCCTGCAAGCGGCAAAGACGACATCGATCATCATGTTCCTCGTCTGCGCGGCGCTCGTCTCCGCTTGGCTGATTACGGCTGCCAACATTCCGGCCGAGGTTACACGCTATATTGCGCCATTGATCGATCGGCCAAAACTTCTCATGTTCGTCATCATGCTGCTGATCCTCGTCGTCGGCACGGCACTCGATCTGACACCCACCATCCTGATCCTGACGCCGGTGTTGATGCCGATCATCAAGCAGGCGGGTATCGATCCGGTCTACTTCGGCGTTCTCTTCATTATGAACTGCTGTATCGGTCTCATCACGCCGCCCGTCGGCGTCGTGCTGAACGTCGTCAGCGGTGTGGGGCGCATTCCTCTGGGTAAGGTGGTAACCGGCATTCTGCCGTTCCTCGCAGCCCAGATCTGCGTACTTATGCTGCTCGTCCTGTTCCCAGACATCGTCATCGTGCCAGCACGCTGGCTGCATTGAGGGAATAAAGTCTCAACGTCTCAATCAACCATCCACGGGAGGATACTCATGAGACAACTTTTACTTGCAACAACCGCACTCGCATTCGCCGTTTCGGCATCCGCTCCGGCTTTCGCCGAATTCAACGAGCGCAATATCCGCGTCTCGAACGGCATCAACGCCGACCACCCGGTCGGCAACGGCATCAACGCGATGCAGACATGCCTGGATGAAAAATCCGGCGGGAAGCTAAAGCTCACCGCCTTCTGGGGCGGCGCGCTGGGCGGCGACCTTCAGGCCACCCAGGCTCTCCGTTCCGGCGTGCAGGAAGCTGTCGTAACGTCGTCTTCGCCGCTTGTGGGGATCGTCCCGGCACTCGGCGTCTTTGACCTGCCATTCCTCTTTGCCAATTCCGAGGAAGCCTACAAGGTGCTCGACGGCAAGTTCGGCGACATGATGAACGAGAAGCTCGACGCCGCCGGCCTCGTCAATCTGGCTTATTGGGAGAACGGCTTCCGGAACCTCTCCAACTCGGTCCGCCCGGTCAACAAATGGGAAGATCTGCAAGGCATGAAGGTTCGCGTCATGCAGAACAATATCTTCCTCGACACCTTCCAGAATCTCGGCGCCAATGCGACGCCGATGGCTTTTGGCGAGGTCTTCTCCGCACTTGAAACCAAGGCAATCGACGCACAGGAAAACCCCTACGTGACGATCGATACGTCGAAATTCTTCGAAGTGCAGAAATATGTGACCGAGACGAACCACGCCTATACGCCGTTCCTGTTCCTCTTCTCCAAGGCCATCTTCAACACCTATACGCCAGAAGAACAGACTGCCCTGCGTGAATGCGCGATTGTCGGCCGCGATGAGGAGCGCAAGGTCATCCAGGAACTCAACAAGAAGTCGCTGGAGAAGATCAAGGCGGAAGGCCTCGAGGTAAATGCGCTCTCCCCCGAGGAGCAGGAGCGCATCCGTGAAAAGTCCATGGTCGTCTACGAAAAGCACAAGGCGGAGATTGGGGCGGATGTCGTCGACGGCATTCTCGCCGAATTGAAGCAGATCCGCGGCAAGTAAGCGACAAGCCACTCGACAATCGGAAGCCTGCGGTTTCACCACCGCAGGCTTCCTGCTTTTATTCGGGGATGGACGGCAGGACTGTCTCGCGTTTCTTGAGCATCTGCTCGCGAATGAAGATGAACAGACCTGAAGCGACGATCAAGGCAGCCCCGATAAGCATGCTGAAACGGGGCACATCGCCAAAGAAAAGCCAGCCGAAAACCACCGCCCAGAGCAGCAATGTATATTGAAGCGGCGCGACAGTTGCTGCATCGGATATCTTGAGCGCCCGGTTCACCAGCATGTGTGCGGCCATGGCGACGATGCCGAGCAGTCCGAGAAGGACGAGATCACGGCTGGATGCGATCGGTGACCAGTCCACCGGCGCGAAAACGAGACCAGCCAGGCCTGCACCCGCGACCTGAAAGAAGACGAGGGTGCTGTCCGGCGTGCCCCGCAGGAAGCGGCCGGAAATCAGCATGAACGCAAAGGCCGCACTGCCGACAATCGAGATGATTGCCGGCATCGTGAACATGGCGCTGGAAGGCTCGAGCGTGATGATGACGCCGATGAAGCCGACAGCGATTGCCGTCCAGCGCCGCCAGCCGACCTTCTCTCCAAGCAGGAAGGGTGAGGCGGCCGCCACATAGATGGGCGCAGCCAGCCAATAGGTCATGACGTCTGCGAGCGGCAAATACATCACGGCGTAATAGAAGCAGAAGACCTCGGCTGTTGAGAACGCCACCCTGGCAAACTGCATAACCGGTCGGTCGACACTGAGAAGATTGCTCAGACCGGCCATCCAGACCATGGGAACAAGGATAACAAGCGCAGCAAGACTGCGGATCAGGATGACCTGGCCGAGCCCGTAGCTCGCGACAAGCCACTTCCCCATCGCATCGTTCAGGGCGAACATGAGCATGCCGAGAAGCATGAGAAACGGGCCGGTCATGCTCGTGATCCTGAGCGCCGTCGCGGTCGAAGTATTCATTCGGATTCACCTTAGAGATCGGATGCTTCAGAGGTCCGGCGGCTGACGGTGAAGGCACGGTCGAGCTCTGGATTGAGCGCCATGCCG
Source organism: Neorhizobium phenanthreniclasticum (assembly GCF_040066075.1). Classification (NCBI taxonomy): domain Bacteria; kingdom Pseudomonadati; phylum Pseudomonadota; class Alphaproteobacteria; order Hyphomicrobiales; family Rhizobiaceae; genus Neorhizobium; species Neorhizobium phenanthreniclasticum. The sequence goes on along the minus strand of NZ_JBEAAL010000003.1, from coordinate 320,862 downwards.
AGACCAGGCCCCGGCGGCACGGTGATCATGCCGTTTTTCACCTCCGGCAGCGCCGTCACGAGATCGCGATACCAGGTGCGATAAAAGGCACGGACGCTCTCCTGCACCAGCGCATTCGGCGCATTGAGCGAAAGATGGGTGGAGGCGCAGAGAACGACCGGACCGGTGCAATCATGCGGAGCGACCGGCAGATGCCAGGCCTCAGCCATGGACGCTATTTTGCGCGCCTCGGAGAGCCCGCCGCACCAGGAAATGTCGAGCATGACGATGCCCGCCGCGCCAGTTTCAAGATAATCGCGAAAACCCCAGCGCGTTGCGAGCGTTTCGGAAGCCGAGATCGGCGCCGGCGACACTTCGGCGTAACGCTTCAGGCTGGAAAGGCTATCCATCTTGATCGGATCTTCGTGCCAGAAGGTCTTATAAGGCGCCAGCTCCTTCGCAATCTGCATGGCCGGCAGCAGCTGCCACATCGAGTGGAATTCCACCATGATATCGATCCGGTCGCCGACTGCATTGCGGATCTTCTCGAACGGCTGCAGCGCAAGCTTCAGATCGGAAGCGGAGATATACTGGCCTTTGGTCTTCTCAGCGGCCGCATCGAAGGGCCAGATCTTCATTGCTGTGATGCCCTCTTCGAGCAGCGACTCCGCCAATTCGTCGGCGCGATGCAGGAAGCCGTTCAAATCATCATAGGCCGTGCCGCCCGTCAGTCCGTAATTGGCTGTCGCCTGGCCGGTGTTTTTCTTGATATATTCGGTGCCTGCGCAGGTATTGTAGGTGCGGATTTCACTACGGCTGAAACCACCGAGAAGCTGCGCGATCGGCTGGCCTGTCGCCTTGCCAAAGATGTCCCACAGCGCGATGTCGAAGGCGGAATTGCCGCGCACCTCGGCTCCGGATGACCGGAAGCCGACATAACCGACAAGGTCCTGCGCGAGGAGATCGATCTGCAGCGGATCGCGGCCAATCACGCGCGGCGCGACATATTCGTGGATATAGCTTTCAACCGTTTCCGCACCAAAGAAGGTTTCACCGAGACCTGTGATTCCCTCGTCAGTATGGACGAGAACCCAGAGCAGGTTCGAGCGCTCCGCCACCCGCACAGTCTCCAGTCTGGTGATCTTCATGGCTCTCCTCCTTGATGAAATTCACGCGCGACCTTGCTAGGGGAAGATCGCCGATACTGGAAGGCGATTTCCTTCGAAAATCCGTCACAAAACTTAGTCGCTGCAAAATAGTGACGGCAGAACAACATCAATGCCGGTCGAGGCCACTGGATGCGAGATCTGCACCGGCGCCTAACCATATCCAATCAGGACTGTACAAAATCTCGTAACTCGCGTTCCGCCCTTTCCAGTGCGCTTGTATTCAAGATCTTTCGAAGAAGCGCCACGGCGACGGCTCGCATTCTGAGATTGTACCAGCCTTCATTCTGCGCGTTCGGTATCTGATAGATATCAAGTTTTTCATAAAGCTGCTGCAGGCGGTTCTGAACGCTTCGCAGTGAAAGCTTCTTTCGTTGGGCGATTGCCTTGTCTGTCAAGCCAAGTGCTACATCCACCAGAATCTCATATTCCGCGTCGCTCAATCCGTGGGCGTTTCCGAGGCTTTTCTGCTGAATTCCCCTCACTTCGCGATCGATCACACATTGGGATTCCATGAAGACGCTTCTAAGAGCCAACTTCAGCCGCTCGTCCGATGCGGATTTCAGGACATAGCCATAGGTCGCCCCTTCCGGAACGATCCTTGAAACACCCCGGACATAGGCCTCATCGGAATAGTTGGACCAGAACAGGATTTTGGTATCTGGCCTCTCCCGCCAGATCGTTCTGGCCGCTTCGATGCCATTGCGTTCGCTCATCTGCAGGTCCATGATCACATGTTCCATGCGCGACTTTCGGGCCTCGATCTCACCGCTTAGACCGTTTTCCGCCTCCAGCACCATGTCGCATTCCGGCAGTGCGGCACGCACTGCCTCATGCAGGTAGGACCGATGCAGCGGATCATCCTCGACGATCAGCACTTTCATGGTAAGTTCTCCGAAGTGTCGCTCTGATCGATCGGCAGCGTTACTCTAACCACTGTCCCCCGACCGCCGGTGTTCCGCCCGATTTCAAACCGCGCGGAAATCAAGCGTGCGCGCGTTTTCATGTTATCAATTCCATGGCCTGCCCTGTCACGCAGCTTTTTTATCCCTCCGCCATCGTCGATTACCTCGATCGATAACATCCGTTCGAATGTGCGCAGATGCACGAGGATTGATGTGGGTTGCCCGTGGCGAATCGCGTTGTTGACGGCTTCCTGGACGATCCGGAAAAGCGCCGTCGCCACCGTCTGCCCGATATTGAGAAGCGCCCCGTCGCTCTCATCGAGTATCCTCCACTCGACTGGCAGACCGCTCTCGCGCACGGAACGATCGAGATGGTTTTCGATCGCCTCCGTCACTCCGAACAGTTGCAGAACCGACGGTTTCGCCTCTTCGATGATCTGGCGAAGGTCGTGAAGGCATTGCTGCAACATGCGACAGAGCGGTTCCAGCGTTTCACCCGATATTTCCGAAAGGCTCGTCAGCCGTTCCATTCGCCGCGTCAGGCGCGTCAGGTCGGCAAGGGTCTGGTCATGCAGGTCCATGCCGATCCTCTGCCGTTCGATCTCCAGCGCCTCGGTCAGTTTCAAGGCGCCGAGTCTGAGCCCCTCTTCGCGGGCACGCGCTTCGGCTTCAACGATCGCCGAATGCTTGGCCTGCTCGGCGGCACGTAAGGCGAAGAAATAGGGAGCGAGCAGGTCAGCGATCGAACGAGCATTCTCGACATCCTGCATCGTATAGCTGTCAGCCTCGTGGATGGAGCAGCTCAACGCACCGATAATATCGCCCTGCACCCTCAGCGGCACATGCAGACGGCTGCGCAACGACAGTTCGATGATCGGGCTCGAAAAGGCTCCTTCGAAGTGAAACCGGGGGTCGGAGCAGGCGTCTGGTGACAGCAGGAAATCGACTTCCCCCGACAACAGGGTCCGGATGGGGCTACCGGTCAGCAGCGCCGGCGGCTGTCTGCTCCATGCGGTTTCAAGGCCGCTTTCGTAGGCGATGTGATATTTGCCGTCCAACATCTTGATACAGACATCGAGATGGTCATGCGGAATGATGTGGCTGATCTCGGCGGCGACCGCCTGTATGATGGAATGGAAATCGAGCTGGCCCGCCAGCAGCCGCGATATACCAAGATAGCGGTCGAAAAGCGTGCTTCGGGCCGAATCGAGCATGTCGGACCTCCTCCCAGTCCTCAACCTCATTAAGCGCCTTGCTGTCGGACTTGTCTTGCGGGAACCCGCAGATTCTGCGCGAATGCCCGCAAAAAGGTTGCTTGAATGCGCCTATACAACACCTGATTTCTCCTCCATGCTCGCTTTACTGGGCAAATGAAGCTCAGTGCAATCACTATCTCCGAAATACCGTTGAGGAGCGGAACGGAGAAGATCTCGTGGGTGCTAGGGAGGAAATCATGATCATCAGGAAGATGCTTTTTGTATCTGTCGCCGTCGCTTGCGTCGCTGGGCCGATTTCTGCCCTGGCCGACACCGCCGACAAGAAAATCGCCCTGTCAAACAATTATGCCGGCAATTCCTGGCGACAGGCCATGCTGACAAGCTGGGACAAGATCACCAAGGATGCCGTCGCCAAGGGCGTCGTGGCAGCCGCTGATCCGTTCACCACTGCAGAAAACCAGGCGACCGAACAGGCCGCGCAAATCCAGAACCTCATTCTGCAGGGATATGATGCGATCGTCGTCAATGCGGCGTCTCCGACCGCTCTCAATGGCGCGATCAAGGAAGCCTGCGACGCGGGCATCATCGTCGTCTCCTTCGATGGCATCGTGACCGAGCCCTGCGCCTGGCGGATCGCCGTCGATTTCAAGGCAATGGGTGAGAGCCAGCTGGACTATCTCGCAAAGAAACTCCCGAAGGGCGGCAACCTTCTCGAAATCCGTGGTCTGGCCGGCGTTTCGGTCGATGACGAAATCCATGCGGGCATCGAAGCGGGCGTCAAGAAGAACCCGCAGTTCAAGGTCGTGGGGTCAGTCAACGGAGACTGGGCGCAGGACGTTGCGCAGCGCGCGGTCGCGGGCATCCTGCCGAGCCTTCCCGAAATCGCAGCCGTGGTGACTCAGGGCGGGGACGGTTATGGCGCCGCTCAGGCCTTTGCCGCGGCCAATCGCCCGACTCCGACCATCGTGATGGGCAATCGCGAAGACGAACTCGTCTGGTGGAAACAGCAGAAGGACAAGAACGGCTATGAGACGATGTCCGTCTCGATCGCGCCGGGCGTCTCGACGCTCGCGTTCTGGGTCGCTCAGCAGATCCTCGACGGGAAAGAAGTCAAGAAAGATCTCGTCGTTCCCTTCCTGCGCATCGACCAGGATAACCTCGAAACCAACCTCGCCGGCACCCAGAAGGGTGGCGTGGCGAATGTCGAATACACGCTGGAAGACGCCCAGAAGGTGATCGCAAGCGCTAAATAGCGCCAGCGGCCCTATAGATCGGACGCGGCGCAGCTCAAAGCCGCGTCCGGATATTCACCGGCCTGCCGACCAACCCTCCGTGACGAACGCATATGACTGACGGAATGCCGAAAACAGAGGTGGTTGCAGCTGGAGGCATCAAGGTGACGTTCGGCGCCGTCAAGGCATTGGACGGCGTGGATCTCACCATACACGCCGGCGAGTGTGTCGGTCTGGTCGGGCATAACGGCGCAGGCAAGTCGACCATAGTCAATGTGATTAACGGAAGCCTCACCCCACATGCCGGCACCGTCAGCTATGGCGGCGATGCCGGGCAGCACGGGATTTCGGCGGCGCGTGCCAATGGGATACGGTGCGTATTCCAGGAGTTGTCGCTTTGCCCCAACCTGACGGTCAGCGAGAACGTCAGGATCATGCATGGAGACCTCAAAGGCTGGAACTGGCGCAGTCGGGCGCTCTCCCTCATCAAGGCGCAGCTCAAGGAGATATTCCCCGGTCACAACATCGATTGTGACAGTACGATCGATGATCTCTCGATCGCCGAGCGGCAAATGGTCGAGATCGCCATCAGCTTCGCCGGCGTCGGCCAAAGACCGAAGCTCGTTATCCTCGACGAACCGACGTCGTCGCTGGATGCCGGGCTTGCGGCTCAGCTCATGGCCTTTGTCCGCCGTTTCGTCGCCGAAGGCGGCTCAGTCCTGCTGATCTCCCATATCCTGGGCGAAATCCTTTCGACTTCCGACCGTATCGTGGTGATGAAGGATGGACGCGTTGTCGCTGATCGCGTGGCCTTCGAATTCAATAGCCGCAGCCTCGTTGAAGCCATGGGCAGCGTGGTGCGCGAGCGGGAGTGGCAACGTTCAACCGCCATGAAAGCAGGCTCGCCGGTTCTTTCGATGTCGCCCCGGCGCGGCCATGGCCTGGCTTTCGAAGCCTATCGTGGCGAGATCGTCGGTCTTGCGGGCCTCGGCGGTCATGGACAGACGGAGGCGCTTCTCGATCTCTATCTCTCTCGTAACAGCAACTGGTGGGCGGCCCGTCGACGGGAAACTGCGTTTGTGGCGGGCGACCGCAGTCTCAACGGTACGTTTGCGCTGTGGAGCATCCTGAAAAACCTCAGCATTACCTCGCTTGGAGAGCTCTCCTCCCGCGGCATGATCGACCGCAGCCGTGAGGACAGGCTCGGGGAAGACTGGAAGAAACGCATCGAGATCCGTACCCCCGACATGCAAAACCGCATCTTGTCGCTTTCAGGCGGCAACCAGCAGAAGGTCCTGTTCGCCCGGGCACTGGCAACGACGGCAGGGATCGTGCTGATGGACGACCCTATGCGGGGAGTCGATGTCGGCACCAAACAGGAAGTCTACGAAATCCTGCGCACCGAGGCGATGTCAGGCCGAACCTTCATCTGGTACTCGACCGAAATGGACGAAATACGCCTCTGCGATCGGGTCTATGTTTTCCGCGAAGGCGCAATCGTCGCCGAGCTTGTTCGTGATGACATCACCGAAAAGAACATCTTGGCCGCGTCATTCAGCGAGGAGAAGGCTGCATGAAGCTTTCCTCCGGCACCCTCCGCCTGATCATCCCGGCAGTGTCGCTCGCACTGCTGCTCGCGGCCGTCTTCTACATGCAGCCGCGCGCCATGAGCTATACGGGTCTCAATCTGCTCTTCAATCTCGCCGTGCCGATCGCGCTCGCGACCGTGGCGCAGATGCTGATCATGGCGGTCAACGACCTCGACCTGTCGATGGGTACATTCGTCAGCTTCTGTGCCTGCGTCACGGCGACCTTCCTGCAAGCTTCGCCCCTAATCGGCGTCCTGATCTTCCTGGGTGCGATCGCCGCCTATGCGGCCATGGGTGTGATCATCCATGTCCGGGAACTCCCCTCGATTGTTGTGACTCTCGGCATGAGCTTCTTCTGGGGCGGCCTTGCCGTGCTGATGCTACCGTCTCCGGGCGGTGAAGTGCCGGGCTGGGTGCGTTGGCTGATGACTTCGAAGCCGCCCTTCGTGCCGATGGCAATCGTTGCGAGCGTCGTGATCGCGGCCGTCACCCATTTCCTCATCATGCGCTCTTCCTTCGGCGTGCTGATCCGTGGCGTGGGCGGCAATTTCCGCTCTGTCGAGCGTGCGGGCTGGTCGGTGATCCGCATCCGGGCCGCGACCTATGCCCTGGCTGCTGTCTTCGCCGTACTCTCGGGCATCGCGCTCGTCGGCCTGACAACCTCGGCCGACGCCAACATCGCTCTCCGCTACACATTGCTGTCGATCGCCGGAGTGATCCTTGGCGGCGGAGAGTTCGTCGGTGGCAGGGTTTCGCCGATCGGGGCCGTCATCGGTGCGCTGACTCTGGCGCTGGCCGGCTCCTTCCTGTCCTTCATGCGCATTTCGCCGGACTGGCAGATCGGTGCGCAAGGCGCGATCCTGATCGTCGTGCTGGCGCTGCGCCTCTTCCTGAACCGTTTGGAGCGGCGGGAGAAAATTCAATGAACGCGCCCCGCCTCCTTCTCTCCAAGCCCTGGATCTGGTCTTTCGCCGCCACCATCACGGTCTGGATCATTACGGTGCTCTTCACCGGTGGCGCAAGCTCGCTCGGCCTGTCTCAAGCGGCCCTCACCTTTGCCGCCTTCTCGGTCATCGTCGGCATCGGCCAGATGTTCGTCATCACGCTTGGTCCCGGCAATATCGACCTTTCGGTGCCCGCCACCATGACACTCTCCGGTACGCTGGCACTGAAGCTGATGGATGTTCAGGATAGCATGATCGTCGTCGGCCTGTTGCTCTCCGTTCTGCTCGGCACCATGATCGGCATCGGCAACTACGCACTTATAAAACTGCTTCGCATCCCGCCGATCATCGCGACGCTCTCCATGAGCTTCATCGTTCAGTCGACGGCGATCTGGGCGAACCGGGGCCTGCGCATCAAGCCCCCGGAAATTCTTGCAAGCTTCACTACATCCAGCCTCTTCGGCATCCCGAACGTGGCAATCGTCGCCCTCGCCCTTTCCGCTATCGCATGGTTGCTGCTGGAAAAAAGCATCTACGGCCGCTGGATATCGGCGATCGGACAGAGCACGTTCGCGGCCCGGATGACCGGTATTCCCGTCGATGGCACACGGCTTGTGACCTATATGCTCTGCGCCGTGCTCGCCTCGATCTGCGGTTATCTGCTCGCCAGCTTCTCGGGCGGTGCCGCGCTTAACATGGGAGCGGAATACCTGTTGATGTCGATTGCGGTCGTCGTTATTGGCGGCACTGCGGTCGCTGGCGGCAATTCCAATATTCCGGGCATCTGGGGCGCCTCGCTTTTCATGTTCCTGGTGGTATCGATGCTGAACACCTATGGTTTCGGCGCGGGGTTCCGCCTTATCCTCACCGGCCTCATCATCATTGCCGTCATCCTCATGGCCGGCGGCCGCCAATCCACCCGATGAAACACCCTCCCAATCGGACGACAACCATGCCGCAAACGCCTTCCATTTACGAAATCCACGACGAACGTTTTCGACAGCTGATCGTCTCCAGCGCGCGCCTCGAAGAGCTTTATTCAGAGTGCCGCTGGGCCGAGGGACCGGTCTGGTTTTCCGATCTCAACTGCCTGATCTGGAGCGACATCCCCAACCAGCGAATGCTACGCTGGACACCGGACGGCGGGGTCTCGGTCTTCCGCTCGCCCTCCAATTTCGTGAACGGCAACACGCGCGACCGACAGGGTCGGCTCATTTCCTGCGAGCATGGGGGCCGCCGCGTCATCCGCACAGAGATCGATGGCACACTGACGGTGCTGGCAGACCGCTATCAGGGCAAGAAGCTCAATTCACCAAACGACGTGGTCGTGCGCTCGGATGGCAGCATCTGGTTCACCGACCCGACCTACGGCATCAAGTCGGACTACGAGGGCTATCGGTCGGAGCCCGAACAGGAGACGCGCAACGTCTACCGGCTCGATCCCGAGACAGGAGAACTCGAAGCTGTGGTGACCGATTTCGGCCAGCCGAACGGCCTCGCTTTTTCGCCCGACGAAAGAAAGCTCTATGTGGCGGACTCGGCGTCAAGCCATGACGTCAAGGCACCCCGCCATATCCGTGTCTTTGATGTCATCGAGGGCAAGCGGCTCAACAATGGCAGAGTCTTCTGCAGTCTCGACAATGGTCTGCCGGATGGTTTCCGGGTGGACGTCGAAGGCAATGTCTGGACGAGCGCTGGAGATGGCGTGCACTGCTTCTCACCGGAAGGCAGGCTTCTCGGCAAGGTTCTCGTGCCGCAGTCGGTGGCGAACCTCACTTTTGGCGGACAGCGGAGAAACCGCCTGTTCATAACCGCCACCACCTCCCTTTACTCCGTCTACGTGGCGACCAATGGCGTAGCTCTCGGCTAACGACTGCACATCATCTCAACTCTTCGGCCGGTAGCCCAGGGCGCTGGAAGCTGTCATGCCCGCGGTTGTGAGCAGGTTCACATATTCCGACTTCCTTCCTTCATCGAAGCGAAAGAGGGGAAAGGAAATCGACATGGCAGCGATCGGCTTGCCCATATAATTGAAGATTGGCGCCGCCATGCAGCGCACGCCCGCCTCGCTCTCTTCCACTTCTTCGGCAAAGCCTCGGTCGCGGGTGAGTCGCAATTGGGCGAACAGTTCTTCCCGATCCGTGATGGTCCGAGGCGCCAGTTTGATCAGTTCCATCTTGCCCAGCCGCTCGCGGAGCTCATCGTCGTCTCGCCAGGCAAGCAACGCCTTTCCAAGCGAGGTACTGTGCAGTGGATTGCGAAGTCCAAGCGTCGACTTCATCGAAAGACTGTAGGCGGAATCATATTTATGGATGTAGACGACCTTCTGGTCCCGATCATCCAGAATGCCGAGGTTGATGGATTCGCCCGTGGCTCGGGAAAGCTTACCCATCGCCTTGTCGGCTGCCCGCAACAGGTCTGCCTGTTCATTCAAGGATCTGGCTCCGAGACTGAACAGTTTCAGTGTCAGACCATATTTCTCCGTCTCCGGATCCTGCTCCACATAACCGAGGTCTACCATCGTCTGCAGCAAGCGATGCGCGGTCGTCTTGGATGTCATCGCCCGCTGAGCGAGGTCAGCAAGACTTACCCTCTTTTCCTCGACAAGAGCCTCCACAACGGCGAAGACCTTGAGGACAGCGGCAACATTTTCCGTTTTGGAGCTGGGGTCTGACATTTTAAGTGTTCTGGATTTTTCGAAATCATATTCTGAAATTTGACCTCGCCTATGTCAAGACGTGGTCGGGCAGGTCCATGAGCTTTTGCAGCATCGCACAAAGCAGCAAAAAACAAGGTTGAAAAGCCTTTAGGAGTATGGTTTCCTAATTTCCGGAATAGCGTTCCGAAATATTGGGGAGAACATCAGACATGCATCCGCTGCTGAGGCAGAAGCAACCCCTTATCCAGCGCAATGATGTGTGCGATCTCATCGATCGGCTGACCGACAACCTCATCCATATCGAGGATCGTACCGGCGAATTCCTCCTGCGCCTCGATGACGGACGTGTCATCGATACGAAGGGCTGGGCCGGATGGGAATGGACCCACGGCATCGGCCTTTATGGCCTGTTCAAGTATTGGCAATTGACCGGTAACCAGGACACGATGGGCATCATCACGGACTGGTTCGACGCCCGGCTGAAAGGGGGCACGCCCACCAAGAATGTCAACACCATGGCCCCCTTCCTGATACTGGCTTATCTTTACGAACTCAAACAGAACCCGCACTGGCGGCCTTATCTGGAGACCTGGGCCGAGTGGGTGATGCATGACATGCCGCGGACCCGCGAAGGCGGCCTTCAGCACATTGTCTACAACAACGTCAACGACCAGCAGATGTGGGACGACACGCTGATGATGAGCGTGCTGCCGCTCGCCAAGATCGGCCTTGTCCTTGATCGCCCGGAATTCGTCGAAGAGGCGAAATACCAGTTCTTGGTCCATGCCCAATATCTCTGCGACACGGAGACCGGCCTCTGGTTTCACGGTTGGACCTTCGCCGGCAATCACAATTTCGCCCGCGCCCGCTGGGCCCGCGGCAATAGCTGGATCACAATCGCCATTCCCGAGTTCATCGAGTTGTTGGACCTGAAGGAGAGCGATCCTCTGTGTCGTCATCTCGTGTCGCTGCTTCGGCGCCAGGCAACGTCCCTGCAGCAATACCAGCACGCGTCAGGCCTCTGGCATACGCTGATCGACGACCCATCGAGCTATCTGGAGGCATCGGCGACGGCCGGATTCGCCTACGGCCTCATGAAAGGTGTGCGTAAGCGATATCTTACCACGGATTATCTGGAAACCGCCGAACGCGCCATGAAAGGGGTCATCGACAACATCGGTCCCGACGGCGAATTGCAGCAGGTGTCCTTCGGCACTGCCATGGGCCACGACCTCGATTTCTACCGGCAGATCAAGCTGACTTCCATGCCTTATGGGCAGGCGATGGCCATGCTCTGCCTGACCGAACTTCTGCGCAGTTACATCTAGGCGAACTGCCCGAAGGAAGATTGGAGCGTTTCCGGCAGGAGGGGCCGGAGCGCAAGAAGTCTCGAATGATATCGAACACCCGGTGCGAATGAGGCACGTCGGATTAGAGGAGGAGGATGACATGACCAAACTGACAAGAAGAGCCCTCTTGGGCACGATAGGCGCGGCGACCGCCGCTGCTGCATTTCCGATGCCAGTGATCGCCGCGGATCGGTCGATCCGACACTACTGGTGGGGGAATCCCGAACGTGACAAACGCACCTTTGCCGTAATCGACACCTTCCAAAAGAAGAACCCCGGCATCGAAGTTTCCGGCGAGACGATCGGCTGGGGCGATTACTGGACCAAGATGGCGACCCAGACAGCCGGCCGGAACATGGCCGATCTGGTGCAGATGGATTACCGGTTCCTGTTCGAATACGTCCATCGCGGCGCGCTCAAGCCGCTTGACGAATTCGCCGGCAAGAGCCTCATGATCGCAGACTTCGATCAGGGGCCGCTCGACGGCGGCAAGGTCGACGGCAAGCTCTATGCACTCAACATCGGCTCCAACAGCCAGGTGATGGTCCACAATACCCGTGCCTTCCAGGAGGCCGGCATCGATGTGGATCTGATCAACTGGACCTGGGATGACTTTTCCAAGACCTGCGAAGCGATCACCTCCAAGTCCGGCGGCAAGATGAAGGGCTCGGACGATCTTTCCCTGATGATCGAAGCCTTCGAAGCCTGGGTGCGCCAGAACGGCCGGGAATTCTATGGGCCGGAGGGGAAGGTCACCGCGACGGCCGAGGACGTGTCCGGATGGTGGCAGTTCTGGGCCGACCTGCGCAAGGCCGACGTCGTGCGCGACAAGAACAAGACCGTCATTCTCGATCCGCCGATTGCCGAGTCGGGCGTCCCCGTCGGCGACACCGCCATGTCGCATTTCTGGTCCAACCAGCTTGTCGGAATTCAGGCAGTATCGAAGGACAAGATCGGCGCCGCGATGATACCCCACAAGGCTGGCGGCAAGCAGGGCCAGTTCATCAAGCCGTCCATGTTCCTGTCGCTCACTCGTGACGCAAAGGACACCGAGGCTGCGATCGCCTATATGAACGCCTGGGTCAACGATCCGGAAATCACCGGCATTCTGGGCCTGGAGCGCGGCATCCCCTGCTCGCCGAAGGTCCGTGCCGCGCTGGCGCCGAAACTCACCGAAGTCGAGAAGCTCTCGGTCGATTATTTCGATGCGATCCAGAGCAAGGTCGGGCCGCTCCCCCTCCCCGCGCCCAAGGGTGCCGGCGAGGTTCGAGACGCCTTCATGCGCACCGGCACCGACGTAGTGCTCGGTAAGATGGAGGTCGCGGAAGCCGCTGGCATGTTCATCCAGGATGCACAGGATATCGTCGACCGCGCCCAGTAGTGACCGCCTGAACCGAGGCCCCGGCTGTTCCATCCGGGACCTCCCTTCCGACAACAAGGTTGTCTCGATGAAGCGTTTCTTTGCCCGCAATGCGCCGGCTTATGTTTTTCTTCTGCCCTGGCTGGTCGGGTTTTTCCTGCTTGCCCTGGGGCCTATCCTGGCGTCGCTTTATTTCTCGTTCACCCGCTATGACATGGTGAGCGACCCGCGCTGGATAGGCTTGGGTAATTACGAATATATGTTCACGCGGGACCGGCGCTTCTGGAAGGCGCTGGATGTGACCTTCACTTATGTGGTGCTGGCGGTGCCGGCGCGACTGATCGTGGCGCTCGGCGTCGCCATGCTGCTCGACCACGGCCTGCGCACCATCGGCCTCTATCGGGCGATCTTCTACCTGCCGTCCCTGCTCGGCGCCTCGATCGCGATCGCCATATTGTGGCGCCAGCTCTTTGCCGAGGATGGCGTCGTCAACCAGGTTCTGGCCCTCGTCGGAATTCAAGGCGCCGCCTGGATCACCGATCCCGATACCTCGCTCTATACTCTAGTGATCCTAGCCATGTGGCAGTTCGGCTCACCGATGCTGATCTTCCTCGCCGGCCTCGGGGGCATACCGCGCGACCTCTACGAGGCAGCGGAGATCGATGGAACGCCGCGCTGGCGCCAGTTCACGCGGATCACCCTGCCCCTTCTCGCGCCGGTCATCTTCTTCAACCTGGTGCTGCAGACGATCGAAGCCTTCAAGACCTTTTCGAGTGCCTTCATCATCTCCAACGGCACCGGAGCGCCGGCCGACAGCCTGCTGTTCTATACGGTGTACCTCTTCAACGAGGCCTTCAAATTCTTCCGCATGGGCTATGCCTCTGCGCTTGCCTGGGTGCTTCTCGTCATCATCGCGGTCTTTACGGCGATCGCCTTCTTCACCTCGAAATACTGGGTGCATTATGAGAACGAGCGCGATTGATATGGACCTGTCCGTCGAGATGGAGGAAGCCGCCAAGATTGCGCATGAAATGCGCTTGCGCCGAGGCAAGCGGGCACGCAACGGACGCATCCTGAAGCACATCTTTCTGATCGGCGTCTCCTGTGTGATGCTCTACCCGCTGTTCTGGCTGCTCGCTTCTTCCTTCAAGCCGGAAAACGAGATTTTCGGAAGCCTGACGCTCTGGCCGTCGGAGTTCCGCTTCGACAACTACACGGAGGGTTGGAACGCGCTGCCGCAGTCCTTCACACTCTTCTACGTCAATTCGGCGATCGTCACTGTGCTCTCGGTGATCGGCAACCTGATCTCCTGCTCCTTCGCGGCCTATGCCTTCGCCAGGTTGAGCTTCACGGGCCGCCGTTTCCTCTTCGCGCTGATGATGATGACCTTGATGATCCCCTATCATGTGGTCCTCATTCCCCAATATGTGCAGTTCCTTCGGCTCGGCTGGGTGGATACCTATCTGCCGCTGGTCGTGCCTCGCTTCCTGGCCTCCGACGCCTTCTTCATCTTCCTGATGGTGCAGTTTTTTCGTCAGCTGCCCCGGGAGCTGGACGAGGCTGCGATGATCGACGGCTGTTCGCCCTTCAAGATCTACTGGGCGATTATCCTGCCGCTTTCCCTGCCCGCGATGGGCACGGCCGCTATCTTTTCGCTGATCTGGGTTTGGGAGGACTTCCTCGCGCCGCTGATCTACCTCAACGACATCAAGAGCTATACCGTGCCGCTGGCGCTGCGCCTCTTCCTCGATCAGGAAGGCAAGTCGGCCTACGGCCAGATGTTCGCGATGTCCGTGCTTTCGCTGGTGCCGGTCGTGATCTTCTTCGTCCTGTTCCAGAAACTCATCGTTCGTGGCATCGCCACCTCCGGCATGAAATAGGAAACAAGACGCATGGCAGGATTGACGCTTCGAAACGTCGGCAAGCGCTACGGGGCGCTGTCCATCATCCAGGGTTTGAACCTCGATATTCGCGACGGCGAATTTCTTGTCCTTGTCGGCCCTTCGGGCTGCGGGAAATCCACCCTTCTTCGCATGATCGCCGGCCTGGAGGACATCAGCGAAGGAACAATCGCCATCGGCGGACGGATCGTCAACGACCTGCCCGCGTCCAAACGCGAGCTATCGATGGTGTTTCAGAGCTATGCTCTCTACCCCCACATGAACGTCAGGAAAAACCTCGCCTTCGGCCTGCAGAATTTCAACGTTCCACGCCAGCAAGTGGAACACCGGGTGGCCGAGGCAGCTCGCATCCTGCAGATCGAGCAGTTGATGGACCGCAAGCCGCGCCAGCTTTCAGGCGGGCAGAAGCAGCGCGTGGCGATCGGTCGCGCTATCGTGCGCGAGCCGCAGCTCTTCCTCTTCGACGAACCGCTTTCCAACCTCGATGCCGAGCTGCGTGTGCAGATGCGGGCCGAACTGGCTTCACTCTATACGCGTCTCGGAACGACAATGATTTATGTGACGCATGACCAGGTGGAAGCCATGACCATGGCAAGCCGCATCGTGGTGCTGAGAGGCGGCAAGATCGAGCAGGTTGGAACGCCGCAGGAGCTCTACACCCGGCCCCAGAACCTTTTCGTTGCCGGCTTCATCGGCTCGCCCAAGATCAACATGCTGCAGGCAAAGGTGTTGCGTGAGGCAGGTGAAACCCTCGTCGACATTGCCGACCTGCCCCGGTTCGCCATTCCTGCTCTTACAGCCACGAGCGAAGTCATGACCCTGTGCGTACGCCCTTCGTCATTGCGGGTGGGCGGCGGCGATGTCACGACCGAGGGAACGATCCGGCTTGTGGAATATCTTGGTAGCGAGACACTGCTGCATGTGGCCCTGCCTTCGGGCCAGGTTCTGCTTGCCAGCGATAGCGGCCGCAATCCCTGTCGCATGGGCGATCCGGTGACGATCGGCTTCGACCTCTTCGACCTCCATTATTTCGATAGCGCCGGTCAGCGCGTCGAGCCCACTCAGAACGAAAGCCTGGTCCAGTGAAGATTGCCATTGTCGGATGTGGCTCGCGGCATCAGATGTTCCGCGATTCCGTGATCGAAGATTACGCAGACAAGCACAAGATCGTCGCGCTCTGCGACAGCAATGCCCGTCGATTGGGAGAAGCAGCGAAGGCAGTCCCCAAACCGGGAACGAACGGCGTCGCGACCTATCTTGCTTCCGATTTCGACCGCCTGATTGCGGAACAGAAGCCGGATACGGTGGTCGTGGCAACGCCCGACTTCCTGCATGCCGACTATATCGTCCGTGCTTTCGAGGCCGGCTGCGATGTCATCTGTGAAAAACCGCTGACGATCGACCTTTCCCGCCTCAAGCAGATTGTCGATGCCCAGAGGCGGACCGGCCGGAAGGTCACGGTCACCTTCAACTACCGGTATTCTCCTGCCCGCACCCAGATCAAGGAGCTCATTGCGTCCGGCACGATCGGAACGGTGACGGCCGTCGATTTCCGCTGGCATCTCGACCGCGTTCATGGCGCCGACTATTTCCGACGCTGGCACCGGCAGAAGGAGAACTCCGGTGGGCTGCTGGTCCATAAATCCACGCATCATTTCGATCTGCTCAACTGGTGGCTCGGCTCGGTGCCGACCGAGGTTCTGGCATCCGGCAAGCGGGTTTTCTATCGCCCGGAAACGGCGGTCGAACTGGGGCTTGCAGGCCGCGGCCCACGCTGCACGGGCTGTCCCGTGGCCGCCAGATGCGATTTCGAGCTCGATCTGTCGGCCGACGAGAACCTTCGCGCGCTCTACCTCGAGGCCGAAGGCGAAGACGGCTACTTCCGCGATCGCTGCGTCTTCGACGAGGAGATCGGCATCGAGGATACGATGCAGGCGCATATTCGCTATGCGTCCGGCGTCACGGCCAATTACACCCTGACCGCCTATTCGCCATGGGAAGGGCTGGAGATCAAATTCCAGGGAACCAAGGGCGACATCACCCATCGCCATGTGGAAGTCCACGGCGTGTTCGGCGGCAAGCGCGCGCATGCGGACGAAGATGCCATCACCACCGAACTGCACCTGGCTGGAGAGCCGCCACGCCTGGTCCAGGTTCCAAAGGCGAAGGGCGACCACGGCGGTGCCGATCCGGTCATGCTCGGATATATCTTTGATCCGGAAGGCATGGAGCCGGACCGCTATGGCCGCGCTTCCGACCATGTCGCCGGCGCATGGTCCATTCTCACCGGCATCGCCGCCAACGCCTCCATCGAAACTGGCTCGCTCGTCAATATCCAGTCGATGCTGCGGGCTCGCGGCATCCACCTCAAAGGATAGTCCTCATGGCCTTCGACCTTCGCATCGGCGTCATCGGCATAGACCACGGGCATATCTACGGCATGATAGATGGCATGCGGGAGGCCGGCGCCACGCTCGTCGCGTGGACAACGGGCGATGAGACCCCTGATGAGGCACGCACGGCATTCCAGGACACCTATCCGGATATGCCGCTTCGACCGATGCAGGCCATTCTGGAAGACGCGAGTATCGATCTCATTCTTTCTGCAGGCATCAACAGCGAGCGTGGAGGAATTGCCGTCTCGGCCATGATCCATGGAAAGGATGTGCTGGTCGATAAACCCGGCTGCACGAGCCTGAAGCAGCTTGCGGATATCCGTACAACTGTGGCGGAGACCGGACGCCGTTGGCTTGTCTCTTTCTCCGAGCGTGTGTCCGTTGAAAGCGCCACCTTGGCGGACCGCCTGATTGCCGAAGGCCGAATTGGAAGGGTGGTCCAGACGGTGGGGCTCGGGCCGCACCGTCTCAATGCAAATCTCCGGCCGGGCTGGTTCTGGGACCGGGCGCGATGCGGTGGCATCCTGACCGATATCTGCGCCCACCAATTCGACCAGTTCCTGCATTTTACCGGGTCGACCGAAGTTCGGGTGATCTCCGCTCATGTGGCCAATGTTGCGAATCCGGATCGGCCGGATTTCCAGGACTTCGGCGAAGCGCTGCTGGAAGGCAATGGGGGCCGTGGTTATGCACGGGTGGATTGGCTGACGCCACATGGCCTTCCCGTCTGGGGAGACGGGCGGATGACAATTCTCGGGACCGACGGCTATATCGAACTGCGCAAATATATCGATATCGCGGGCCAACCCGGTGGGGATCACGTCTTTCTCGCCGACAAATCCGGCGTCCAGCGGTTCGATGCCAAAGGCGCGGGCAAACCTTTCTTCGGAAGATTTGCCGCGGATGTGAAAAACCGAACCGAGACCGCCATGTCTCAATCCCATGCGTTCCTTGCGACCGAACTGGCGCTGCAGGCACAGCTTTTGGCGGAAGGCGGCGCAACTCGATGAGCGATCGCATCCGGGTGACAGTCGTCGGGGCGGGCATCGGCAAAGCCCACGTGGCCGCTTATGCAACGCTGCCAGAACTATTCGAGGTGCGTTATGTCTGCGATCTCAACTTCGCCCGCGCGGTAGAGGCCGCCGAACAGGCGCCTGGCAGCCGCTCCATTCGGGACATAAACCAGGTCCTCTCAGATCCCGAAGTGGATCTCGTCGACATCTGCCTGCCGCCTCAACTGCATGCCTCGATGACCCTGGCCGCGCTGGAGGCCGGGAAGCACGTGGTCTGCGAAAAGCCGTTGGCAGGTTCGATTGCCGACGTTCGGCGCATTGCGAACCTCGCGGCGGAGATGCGCAGACAGGTCTTCCCAGTATTTCAGTATCGCTATGGAGCCGGCTATCGTGCAGCGCACGAGTTGAAGATACGCGGCTTGTTGGGAAAGCCCTATTTGGTGGCCTTGGAGACCCATTGGCAGCGTGGCCCCACCTATTATGAGGAGCGGTGGCGAGGCACCTGGAAGGGAGAGCTCGGTGGCGTCCTCGTCAGCCACGCTTGCCATATCCATAATCTGATGACCCACCTTGTCGGCGATGTCACCGAAATAGCAGCCTTTCTGGACACGCGCGTCAATCCCGTGGAGACCGAGGATTGCGCCGCCCTTTCCATGCGCACCAGCGAGGGGGCTCTGGTCACCTCCTCGGTCACTTTGGGTGCCGCGGGGAACAGCTCACGACTTCGTATGTGCTTCGAGCACGTTACCGTAACCTCGGGCACGGAACCTTACCAGATCGGCGCGGGTCCCTGGAGTTTCACGGCCACCGATCCGCCACGACAGGCAGAGATCGATGCGGCCCTCTCCGATATTCCCGAGACCCTTTCGAGATTCCCCGGCCTGTTTGCCGACATCCATGCCTGCCTCACGGGCCAGCCCGACCTCTATCTGCCGACGCTTCAGGAGAGCTATCACTCAATCGAGCTCATTACCGCGATCTACGCATCGGCTCGCCATAGTCAAATCGTGCGGCTGCCCCTTGGCTCGGATCATCCCTTGGCGGCGGGATGGATGCCGCAATAAAAGCTGGCACTCAAGCTTCAAATACAGGCCGACTTGCGGCTCATAGGTATCCGCGGCGGTGCCGCTGGATCACGCGTGCAAAAACCGCGGAAAGCACTCTTTACAACTAGAAAACATAGTTGCTAAGTTATCTCCCAGATTGAACGACATCAACCCTGGATCGGTGCTGTTCATCCATCTCTGTCTTTCCCAGCCGCGCTCCAATCAAGGACATTTAACGATGACCCAAGCCTATACGCCCTTTGCCGATGACAGTTACGCCGGACGAACCGTTCTGATCACCGGAGCCGCGAGCGGCATGGGGCTGGAAACCGCCCGCGCTTTTGCCGCCAAAGGAGCAGAAGTGGTGATGGCCGATCGCGACGAGGCGGGGCTTGAACGCTATGGTTCGGAGCTGCGGAAAGGCGGAGCGAAGATCCATACCGTTAAGGTGGACGTCAGCAATCCCGAGAGCATCGCAGAGGCCTTCGCCTATTGCGATGCTCATCTCGCGCGGCTGGACAATGTCGTCACCTGCGCCGCAATCATCACCGCCAAGCGCCTCTTCGAACAGGATTGGGCCCATTGGCAGCGCGTGCTGAACGTCAATCTGCTCGGGACCTTCTTTACGGTGCAGGCCGGCGTGAAGCGCATGCTCGAAAATCCGGCAGGCGGCAACATCGTCTGCGTGGCCTCGGATGCCGGCGTTCACGGGGGCGGCGGGCTGATCGCCGACACCGCCTATGCAGCATCGAAGGCTGCGACACTGTCGCTGGTCAAGTCCGTAGCGCGTGAACTTGCCGGCAAGAAGGTCAGGATCAATGCCCTCAACCCCGGACCGACCGATTCCCCCATGCATGCTCATATCGATCCTTCGCTGAAGGAGCGCATCGCTGCAAATCTGCCCGTGCGGCGGATGGGCAGGCCGGAAGATATGGCCGCCGCCATCCTGTTCCTCTGCTCGGACGCGGCCAGCTTCGTCTACGGCGCAGCGCTCGACGTCGACGGCGGCTCGATGTTTCGCTGATACCGGAGGGCAATGGGATGGAGGAGACTGAGCAGCGCTACGCCTATTCGGCCGATATTCCCGAACTCGATGACGTCGACGTACTCATCATCGGAGGCGGACCTTCGGGAATATCGGCCGCCGTGGCAGCGGCGCGCCTGAATGTGCGAGTTCGCCTGATCGAACGCTACGGCTTTCTCGGAGGAAACCTGACAGCGGGCCTCGTCGGCCCGTGCATGACATCCTATTCGCTCGACGGGAGCCAGCAACTCATCCGCGGCGTATACGAGGAATTCGTGCAGCGCATGATGGCGATTGGGGGTGCCCTGCATCCGAGCACCATTCCGGCCGGATCGGCCTACTGCGGCTTCATCGTCTATGGTCATGACAAGGTCACGCCCTTCGAGCCGGAGGCGGCAAAGGTGGTGGCGCAGCGTATGTGTCTGGAAGCCGGTGTCGACCTGCTGCTGCATACGATGGTCGTTGATGCCATTGTCGACGACTGCGAGGCGGTCAATCCGCGGATATTGGGTGTCGTCTGCGCGGGCAAAGGCGGCCTGAGGGCCGCCCGAGCGAAGGTCGTGGTGGATTGCTCCGCCGATGGCGACGTCGCCCACTTCGCAGGCGTGCACACGCGACAGGGGCGAGACAGCGACGGCCTTGCCCAGCCGCAGACCCTGTTCTTCCGCGTCCAGAACGTCAACGATCAGGTGGTTGAGGAATACGTCCGGTCTCACCCGGAGGACTACCGGCCTTACGCCTCGATTGTCGCGAAGGCGACCGCGGAAGGCCGCTTCCCGGCGCCACGGCGTGGCATCGGGCTCTACAAGACCATGGAGCCCGGCGTCTGGCGCATCAATACCGGCCGCGTGCTCCGCCGTAACGGTGCTGATGCAAAGGAGTTGACCCTGGCGGAGATCGAAGGCCGCGAGCAGACCGTGGCATTGCTCGATTTCTTCCGCAACAATCTCCCCGGCTTCGAAAAGGTCGAACTCAGAGATACCGCAACGCAGATCGGCGTTCGGGAGACGCGCCGCATCGATGGCGACTATGAACTGACCCTGGACGACCTCCGTTCGGGCCGCTCGTTCGAAGATGTGATTGCCCTTTGCGGCTATCCCCTCGACATTCACGATCCGACAGGATCGGGCGGCGGGACGGGTGGCGATGCACCGGCCACAGCCAATATCTACCAGATACCCTACCGTGTAATGCTGCCGCGCTATCACGATGGCCTTCTCGTATCAGGCCGGGCAGTTTCAGCCACCCATGAGGCACTGAGCGCCATCCGCGTCATGCCGCCCTGTTTCGCACTCGGACAGGCCGCCGGGATTGCTGCCGCGCTCTCGGTGGGCAACCGGGCGAGCCCTCGACATGTCGATTATGAAGACCTGCGACGCGAGCTTCTGGCGCAGGGCGCCTATCTCGGCTGAATGAAACGATAAAGGGGGGAGAGATCTCTGCCCTTTATCATTCAGGCTTTTAGATGCAGCGTAACCAGCACGGTGCATTCTGCGCCATCCTCGAAACGCGTCGCGACGCGCAACCAGTTTCCGAAGCCTTTGAGACGGGCGACAGCGATGCCGTCGCGCTGCAAAGGCATGGCGAATTCCGTTCCCTCCGGCACCCAATGCATGCCATCGGGGGAGATCTCGACCCAGCCCTTGGGCATCTTGCCGACCGGATCTTTAAGGGCGCGGACAAAGAAGACAGCTTCATGCGCCCAGCCGGCTTCATAGGGCTCGCTCGCGGCATCGCCGCTCCAGCGCTCGTTGCGGGAGACGACGGCGGTGATATTTTCGGGCAGCATCAGAAATCCCCGGAAATGCAGATGGAATCGACATACAGGAAGGCGCGCTTGGCGACGTCCGTCTCGGCGAACAGGCAGAAATTCAGCATGCACCACAGGTTCTTCATGGCCGGAATGCGGATCGAATCGAAGTTCGAGAGATCGAAGCTGCGGTCGTTGCACTGAAGACCGAGCGCCTTCATCGAGACGAGATCGAAGTCGAAGCGCAGGTAGCTCCAGTTCACTTTGGTCGGAATTTCGTTGTAGCAGAGTCGTTGCTCGCCATCCGGCAGATCGAGCCATCCCCCGGGGGCAAGGTGATAGTGGCTGACGGTCTTGTCCTCGCTACCGATCGGCATGAGGCGCGTGGTTTCGCGCTTGTACTGCCATTTCTGCAAATGCTTGCCGTCGAGCGCGTTCAGAAAACGCAGATGAGGCATGACACGTTCGCCGTCGCCGTCACGGTCGCCGCATTGAAGGTCGAACAGCAAACCGATCGAGCGCACATCGGTCTCAGAGAGTTTCAGCTCCGTCGCTTCAGGCTTGAAGGTGAAGAAGAGCTCGAAGCGGATCGGTCCGCGCCTCCGAAACGTGTGGCGTTTGATCGCAACGTTCTGCGCGCCGGGCCGCGCCCTCGTGGCAATTTTCAACGCATAGGAGGAATCCATTCCGCCATGGGAGCCGGCATCCCAATGCCCCAGAGTAGAGAGCATGGCGCTGGAATGCTGCGCATAACCCGGCAGCATGGAATCGAGACTGTCCTCATAATTGCCGACCAGCTGCGACCAGCCGCAATGGCCGCGCGAAAAGTCGTCGAAGGAGAGTATGCGCGGCAGCGGGTCGAAGCGGCTCAGCGCGGGATCGGCCCGGAGCATGGCCAGGCGCATTGCTTCGGTCATTTCGGCCATGGGGGAGTGAAAGGGTGTCGTCATCGTGTCATGGCCTCACTGCACGCGGAGCCGCTTTACGGCGTCCCAATTGATTTCGATGCCGAGGCCGGGGCCGGTCGGAACATCAAGCGTGCCATTTCTCTGCCGCAGGCAGCCCGGATCGAGATCGGCGAGTTCGCGCTTGAAGGGGCTCAGGTCGCATTCGCATTCCATGACCCGAAAATTCGGAAGTGCAGCCGCCAGATGAACGCTTGCCGTTTCGCAGATAATGCCGGACATGCCGATATGGGGAGCATAAGCGACATCATGCAGGCCGGCATAATCGGCCATGCGCCGCGTCTCGGATATGCCGCCGGCGCGGGCGACATCCGGCTGGAGGACGGAAAGGGTGCGGTTGGCGACGAGCCGCTGTGCCTGATCGGCAGTGAAGTTGCTCTCGCCAGCAGCGATCGGCACGTCGCAACGCTTGCGCAGTTCTTCGTAGCCCTGCTCGTTTTCCGGCGCCAAGGGCTCCTCGAACCAGAAATAGCCATTGGCGCCCAGTGCCCGTCCGACCTCGATCGCCTCATCGAGATTGTAGGCCCAGTTCGCATCGACGCAGAGGCCGATGTCATCGCCGGCACGCTTGCGCAGGCGCTCGATACGCCGGCAGGCTTCCTTCACCGGGTTCGCTACCTTCACCTTGATACGCGGAAACCCTTCGTTGATATAGCGCTCCAGTTCCCTGTCGGCTTCGGCGTCGTCTACCCAGTTCACGGCGGCGGCATAGACATCGATTCGCTCGCCCCCCATGCCGCCGAGCAGTTTGGCGACCGGAAGGCCCGCCGCCTTTCCGAGAATGTCCCAAAGCGCGATATCGACTCCCGCGATCGCTTCAATCAGCATGCCGCCGGCGCGGCCGGAGAGCGAGCGGCGCATGGATTGCCACAATGCACCGATGTTGCGTGCATCCTGCCCGACAAGGCGAGGCTTGAGCGAGGTTTCTATCAGTTCCGCATAAGCCTTGGGTGAGAACCGCGCGAGCGTCTCGCCGACGCCGATGATACCGGCATCGGTTCGCACCTCGACCAGCACGATCGAAACCTGACTGTAGGTGCCCCAGGACGTTACCGTTGGTTTCGGCAGCGTCTGACTCAGGGGATGGGCGATCACATCCGTTATGCGGATCGCCTCCTTGGTTGCAGGATGCGCGGGCTCCATCGGCGTTGTCGTCCTCCACAATTCAGTCGCCGCTTTCGGGCGATTTTGTTAGTTTTAGCGATCAGCTATCATCTTGGCAACTGATAAACCTAGTTGCTAAGTTATAAACCGTTGTGCTAGTGTTAAAAATATGAGGACACAAATGACCGACAACCCGGAACGGAAACCCGTATTCACATCCAAGCCAGCCAGCCCGTCGCGACTGGCGGACGGGGTGTCCGACGCGATCGCAGCCGCCCTGTTCGATGGTCGCATTTCGCCCGGCGAACCTCTGCCGCCGGAAGGTGAAATCGCCAGGGAATTCGGCGTCTCCAAGCCGATTGCGCGCGAGGCGCTGCGCCAGTTGACGGCAGCCGGGTTGATTTTCACCCAGCAGGGCAAGGTCGCGCGCGCCAAGGCGCTCAGCGGCGAGCCGATGGATCGCATCTATGGCTACGCGGTACGTTCCAGCCTGAAGCGTCTGCAGGAAGCCAACGAAATGCGCCGGGTAATCGAGACGGGCATCGCCCGGCTCGCCGCCGAGCGTCGCGATCCGGAAGGTCTTGAAGCCATGCGGCAGGGACTGGTCGACATGCAGGCATCGCTGCATGAACCAGCCGGCTTCACTGCGGCCGATATTCTTTTCCACCTCGGCCTTGCCATGGCCACGGGCAACGCCATGATCCGCGTGCAGATGGAGGGCATGCGCTCCGTGCAGCGCGAGGTTTCCGAACTGTTTTCGCGCCGGGCCAACCGCAGCGATGCCGATTGGCGCGCCACGATCGCCCGCCACCAGGCGATCTATGACGCGATTGCCGCCGGCGATGCCGATCTGGCCGAGCAGAGCATACGGGTTCATTTCGACGCTGCCGACATCGCATCGCTGGAAGTTGCCGACAAGTTAGGTGGCGGTGCGTCATGACATCGCCGTGTTTCTCGCTGAAAGGCAGGCGTGCGCTGGTGACCGGCGCAAGTTCCGGCATTGGCCGGGCTGTGGCGCTCGGACTCGCCGAGCAGGGCGCCGGCGTCATCCTTCACCATTTCGGCAACGAAACGGGTGCAAGAGAAGTAGCGCGCGCGATCGGCGATGACACCCCGGTGCTTGAGGCGGACTTTACCGATCAGCGGGCCATAGCGGCATTTGCAGATAATGTGGTCAACCGGTACGGCCCGATCGATATCCTGATCGCCAATGCCGCCATCGAACGCCGCCTGCCCTGGCAGGAGGTGGATGAAGCCCATATCAATGCCCATGTCGCAGCCAACTTTTCGGCGCTGCTGGCCCTCACGGGCAAGCTTGTTCCGCCAATGGCTGAACGCGGCTGGGGCCGGGTGATTGCGACCGGCAGCATCATGGCGGCACGGCCCCGGGCCGAAACCGTGGTCTACGCATCGCTCAAGGCGGCACAATTGACGGCGGTGCGCGCCATTGCCCGTGACGTCGGGCATCGCGGCGTTACGCTCAATGTCGTTTCGCCGGGCGCCATCCAAATCGAGGCCAACGCCGAACGCTACAGTGATCCGGAATTCCTCAAGGCGGTTACGGCTAAAATCCCCGTGGGCCGACAGGGCCAGCCGGAGGATCTGGTCGGAGCTTTCGTTTTTCTCTGCAGTGATGCTGCAAGCTACATCACGGGCGCGAACATTCCAGTCGACGGAGGATGGTCGATCGGTGATGCGCCCGGCACTCTTCCCGGAGCGTCCGGATGATCGGCGCGCGCGGGATTTGAAGACAACTGTGGCGGATCTATTCGCCGCAAGGGTGGCCTGTTCAAACAGGCCGCAGCTAACTGCCCACAATCGGAGGGAATGCCAAGGCATTCACTCGATGAGGGCCGATGACCAGCGACCAAAGGGGAGGAAACCATGAGGGCCACACTAGCTGGTATAACAGCATCCGCTCTGACATTATACGCAATGACGTCCACCGCCTTCGCGACGGATCTTCGCATGACGGTATGGACAGGCAGCGAGGTGCATCTCAAGATGCTCAACGGCATCGCCGAAGGCTTCAAGGCCAAGCATCCTGACGTCAACGTGAAGTTCGAGACGGTGCCGGTCAACGACTACACCCAGAAGCTGACCTTCCAGGTTGCCGGCGGAAATCCGCCCGACATCGCCTGGATGATGGAGGATGCCGCGCCGGCCTTCGAGAACGCCAATCTGCTGATGGATCTCGGTCCGACGCTCAAAGCCACCGAAGGCTATGACTTCGCCGACTTTTCTCAACCGGCAATGGGGCTCTGGCAGAAGGGCGATACGGTATACGGCATTCCCTTCTCCACCTCGCCGTTTATGATCTATTACAACAAGGACATGTTCGACAAAGCCGGCCTCGATGACCCATTGGCGCTCGCGGCAAAGGGCGATTGGAACATGGACAGGTTCCAGGAGGTCGCCAAAAAGCTGACCGCAGCCAATCCCGGCAAATGGGGTTTCGAGTTCAAGGACGGCGAAGGTTATGCGTCGCGCATGACCCACGCCTTGTTGCCGCCGATCCGGGCCTATGGTGGCGACATCTGGTCGAACCATGAATGCGGCTTCGACAAGCCCGAGGCGGTCAAAGCGGTCAAGCAACTGCACGATATGGTGTTCAAGGACAAGTCGATCGTGCCGCCCGGCGAACAGGGTGACTATTTCTCCGGCAATTCGGCCATGACGGTGAACCAGATCTCGCGCGCATCGAAGATGGCGGAAGCCGGCTTCAAGTGGGGCATCGCACCGCTGCCGTCCGGACCCGGTGGTGAATCGCCCGTGATCGGCCAGGCCGGTCTCGTCGTCTTCGCACAGGGCAAGAACAAGGACATTGCTGCCGAATTCATAGCCCATATGACCAGCAAGGAGAATGTCGCCATCATGGCGCAGTTCTTCCCGCCGGCGCGTAAGAGCGTGCTTGAAAGCGACGCCTTCATTAACGGCAACAAGCTCATTCCGCCGGAAATGATGAAGAACGTCGCAGCGGCAATCGCCAACGGTCGGGTGCATCCGGCTCACGAAAAATCGCCGCAGATTCTCGCCGCCATGGCGCCCCGCGTCGATGCCCTGTGGAAGGCCAATGCCGATGTCGACGCAGCCATCAAGGGAATCTGCTCGGCGATCCAGCCGCTGCTCTGACACGACCGAAGATGACCGATATCATTCACAACCTCAAGACGACGCGCAGTAGCCAGAAGCCCTGGCTCACGCTGAAAGCAAGGGAGATGATGGAGGCGTGGCTGTTTGTCAGCCCGTCCTTCATCGGCTTTCTTATCTTCTTCCTCGGCCCGTTGTGCGCTGTTGTCTATTACTCGCTGACCGAATGGAACCTGCTGACCCAGCAGGCGACTTTCGTCGGCCTGCGCAACTTCGAGAATGCGTTGCTGGAGAACCCCGATTTCTGGCATGTCGTACGCAATTCGGTCATCTTCGCACTCGGCCTCGTGCCGCTCAACATGGCGCTGGCCCTGACGCTTGCGCTTGCGCTCTCGCGACCCTTCTTCGGGGTCGTATTCTTCCGCACGGTGTTTTTCGCACCGGTGATTACCTCGGCGATCGCCTGGGCGATCGTGTGGAAATTCCTGCTGCAGGGTGAAGGCGGCTTCATCAATCAGGTGCTGGCTCTGGTGGGCATCACCGGACCCAACTGGCTGCGCGAGCCCGGTTGGGCGATGGCAGCGGTGATCATCACCCGCGTCATCAAGATGGTCGGCCTCAACATGATCCTCTACATTGCGGCGCTGCAGGCCATTCCGCGGGATTACGAGGAGGCCGCGCGTCTTGAAGGTGCCTCACGCCGGCAGATCTTCAGCATGATCACCTGGCCGCTTCTCGCGCCGACGACGCTGGTGATCATGGTCATCACCACCATCGGCTCGTTCAAGGTGTTCGACCACATCTACCAGATGACGGGTGGTGGTCCGGAAAACGGCACACTGGTGCTCGCCTTCTACATCTACCAGCAGGGTTTCAAGTTCTTCAACGTCGGTTACGCCTCGACGCTCGCCATGATCATGTTCGTCATCGTCATGGCGCTGACCATCGTGCAGGTGATGCTGAGACGAAAGGGCATGGAATGACACAGCGCCAGATCCAGATCCTTTATCGCGCCTGCTGGACGATAGCCTTGCTGATTGCCGCAATTCCCTTCGTCTTTCCGTTTATCTGGATGGTCTCCGCGGGCTTCAAAAGCGTGACCGAGATTTTCGGCGCGCCCACGCTCATCCCGCGTGTCTGGCGCTGGCAGAATTTCATCGAGGTCTTCACCTATCAGCCCTTTGCGCGGCAGTATTTCAATTCGCTCTATATCGCGATCCTGGTGACGGTGCTCACCCTCCTCATCGCCTCGCTCGCAGGCTACGCGCTGGCGCGCATGCGCTTTGCGGGTGCCGGGTTGCTGATGCTGTTCCTCATCTCCGCGCTGATGGTGCCGGAAGAGGTGACGATCATCCCGAACTTCTTCCTGATGCGCTGGGCGGGTCTGGTGGACACGCACTGGCCGCTGATCCTGTTGCCGACCTTCGGCCCCCATGGCGTGATGGCGACGTTCCTCATGCGACAGTATTTCCTCGCGCTGCCGAAGGAACTGGAGGAAGCCGGCAAGATGGACGGCCTTTCCCGCTTCGGCGTCTGGTGGCAGATCGCACTGCCGATGTCGCGCCCGGCGCTGGCGGCCGTTGCCATCATCACCTTCCTCTTCTCCTGGAACCTGTTCCTGGAGCCGCTGATTTTCGTGAGCTCGCTGGAGATGTTCACACTGCCGCTCGCGCTCTCCAATTTCAACGACAGCTACGGTTTACCCCTTTGGAACCTGCAGCTCGCCGCAACCAGTCTCGCCGTGGTGCCGATCCTGATCGTCTATCTGATCGCGCAACGACAAATCATCGAGAGTTTCGCGCTTTCCGGCGTGAAGGGATGAGAAAGCTATTCCCATGACCAGTCTATTGCTCAAAGGCATCGAAAAACACTTTGGCAGCGTCAACGTCATCCGCGGCGTCGATCTAAGGATTGATGACGGCGAGTTCGTCGTGTTCGTCGGCCCTTCCGGCTGCGGAAAATCCACGCTCCTGCGGCTTATTTCCGGGCTCGAACATATCAGCGACGGGGAGCTGATGATCGGAGACCGGCTGGTGAACGAGGTCCAACCCTCCGAGCGCGGTGTTGCCATGGTCTTTCAGTCCTATGCCCTTTATCCCCATCTGACAGTCAGGGACAACATGGGCTTCGGACTGAAGGTGCGCAAAGTACCGGCAGGGGAGCGCCAGCGGCGCATCAACGAGGCGGCCGCTACGCTCAAGCTCGACGCCCTGCTCGATCGCTACCCGCGCGAACTCTCCGGCGGTCAACGCCAGCGCGTGGCGATCGGGCGCGCTATCGTCGGCAATCCGGACGTGTTTCTTTTCGACGAGCCGCTTTCCAATCTCGATGCCGAGTTGCGCGTGCACATGCGCTCGGAAATCGCAGCCCTGCACAAACGGCTGTCGACCACGATGATCTATGTCACTCATGACCAGATCGAAGCGATGACACTGGCCGACAAGATCGTGGTGCTCCGCGACGGGCGGATCGAGCAGGTAGGCTCACCACGCGAGCTTTACGAAAGGCCCGCCAATATGTTCGTCGCCCAGTTCATCGGCAGTCCCAAGATGAACGTGCTGCCGGCAGCCAATGCGCAGTTGCTCACTCCCGCGGCCATTGTTCCGGCTTCGGCTGAGAGCGTGGGTGTGCGCCCCGAGCATCTGAAGGTGAGCGAAGCTCGAGACGGCATCTTGCGCGGCAAAGTCAGTCTCTGCGAATATACCGGTGCCATCACGCTTCTCCATGTCACGCTGCCGGATGGACAGCTGTGCCTGGTAACCAGCGATGACCATATGGCGCCACCCCTCGGCAGCGAGATCGGACTCACGGCGCAAGCGGAAAAACTGCATTTCTTCGATCATCAGGGCCGCAGGGAAAAGCCGGCGCCCGACGCTGGAGTTCAATAACCGACGCAGGAAAACGCCTGCCCGGCAAACGCCACGATCCACGGCACACATTAATCGCCTCGACGATCTCGTCGGGTCATTCCGCTGCCGCCGCAAGGCAGCCATTGATGATCCCTCTGATCTCGGCGCGGCACGAGCCGCAATTCGTCCCGGCTTTGGTTTCTCTCCCCACCGTCTCAACGCTGTGGCAACCGCCACGAATGGCGGAGATGATGCGGTTCACACCGACCGAGAAGCAGGAACAGACAGTCGCACCGGGATCCGGCTGATCGGCGCCCGGGCGCCCGGCAACGACGGCAAAGCGCCTGCGAAGATCGACATGCTTGGCGGCAAGCTGATCAACCGCCCAATTGCGCGCGACTGCAACCGGCTCGCGTGCGAGAAAAAGCGCGGCAATCAGTCGTTCGCCCTCGAAGAAGACAAGCCGTAGATCCCCGGACTGAGCATCGGCATAACCCAGCGGTTCGATCTCTTCAGGGATGCCGAACGCGGTACGGCACCAGCCCACCCAGTCCTCCATCGCATCCATGAAAGCGAGCTCTATTCGCCAGCCGCCGGCCGCCTTGGCGAGCGCCCAGTATTCTGCCTGCGAAACAGCTGGCCTATCGACGGAAATCGCGAAACCATAGAATGCAGCCTTGAAGGGGCGGACAGCAATTGCGACATTCTTGGAAGCCGGCTGACCGGAGAAGGGGTCGGTAACGGGTGCGACCAGCGCATCGATACGGGCCTTGGCGGCGAACTGGTCGTTCCAGTGCATCGGCACGAAGATATTTCCCCGCGCCTGCCGTTCGGTCACCAGTGTCCGGACCACCGCCTTGCCATACGGACTTTCGAGTTCGACCAGATCGGCATCCCGAATGCCAAGTTCCATCGCATCTGCTGGATGCATCTCCGCGAAGGGCTCGGCGATGTGGCTGCTAAGCCGGGCGCTTTTGCCGGTCCGCGTCATCGTGTGCCAATGGTCGCGGATACGGCCGGTGTTCAGTGTCAGCGAGTATTGTTCATTGGTGCGGCTGGTGGCAGGGGCCTGCACGGCTATGAACCGCGCGATGCGATCGGAGTGATAGAATCCGCCGTCTGCAAAGAAACGGGTCACGCCGGGTTTCATGCCGGCAGACCGCGGCCACTGAAAAGGAGCGATGGCGTCATAGGCGGGACGGTCGATTCCGACATAGGCACCGATATCGAAATCACGGCCGCCATCGTTCTCGAACGCCGAGAGCGCCGCGTGCTCGGCAAAGATGTCGGCCGGCGAATGGAAATCGAAGCCGGCAAAGCCCATTCGACGTCCGACTTCTGCTACCTGCCACCAATCAGCCTTCGCTTCGCCAGGCGTGGGAAGGAACGGCCGCTGACGGGAGATGCGTCGTTCGGAATTGGTGACCGTGCCGTCCTTCTCGCCCCAGCCGAGCGAAGGCAGCAGCACATGCGCATGGCGGGCAGTATCGGTTTCCCTCAGAATGTCCGAGACCACGACGAACGGACAGGCCTTGATTGCCGCCTCGACCGCATCGGCATCCGGCATAGAAACGGCCGGATTGGTCGCCATGATCCAGAGCGCCTTGATGCGTCCATCGGCGACAGCACGGAACATGTCGACAGCCTTGAGCCCGGGCTTAGACGCAATGGTTGGAGAGACCCAGAAGCGCTGCACGCGATCGCGATCCTCGGCGCTCTCGATTGCCATATGGGCTGCCAGCATGTTGGCGAGCCCCCCCACTTCGCGCCCACCCATCGCATTCGGCTGGCCGGTCAGCGAGAAAGGCCCCATGCCGGGCCGGCCGATGCGGCCTGTCGCCAGATGACAATTGATGATGGCATTGACCTTGTCCGTGCCGGAAGAGGACTGGTTGACGCCCTGGCTATAGCAGGTGACGACCTTTTTCGTCGTCTCGAACAGGCGGAAAAATTCGCGGATCTGCATGGATGGCAGACCGGTGCGCTCCATAAGGTCGATGAGAGAGAGCGCCGAAGCAGTAGCAAAGGCTTCGGCAAAACCCTGTGTATGAGCGGCGATGTAGTTCTGATCGATCGCGGAACTGGCCGCCAGATGGGCAAGCAGCCCCATGAACAGCGCAACATCGCCATCGGGCCGGATCGCAAGATGGAGGTCGGCAATATCGCAGGTCATAGTGCGGCGCGGATCAATGACCACGATCTTCATGCTTGGCCGTGCAGCTTTCGCTGCGCCCAATCGCTGATAGATCACCGGATGGCACCAGGCGAGATTGGAGCCGGTGAGGATTACAAGATCTGCAAGCTCCAGGTCCTCGTAAGCACCTGGCACTGTGTCGGACCCGAAGGCGCGGCGATGGCCGGTGACGGAAGACGACATGCAAAGCCTTGAATTGGTATCGACATTGGCCGAACCGATGAAACCCTTCATCAGCTTGTTGGCAATGTAATAATCCTCGGTCAGCAATTGGCCGGAGACGTAGAACGCAACTGAATCCGGTCCGTATTCGGCAATCGCCTTCGAGAATTTTTGCGCGACGAGATCAAGTGCCGCGTCCCAACTGGCGCGCTGGCCCCCGATCTCGGGAAAAAGCCCGCGCCCGTCCAGGTCGATGGTTTCCGCGAGCGCGGAGCCCTTGGAGCAGAGCCTGCCGAAATTGGCCGGATGCTCCGGATCGCCTCTTACCGTAACGACGCCGTCATCCGCCACGGAAGCGATGACACCGCAGCCGACACCGCAATAAGGACAGGTAGTCTTCACATCGGTTGCCATTTATTCCGCCGCCACCGTCATCAGAGTCTCAAGCGCGATGAAGAGCCTGCCGTTGTCGTTTCTGAGGGGGATGGTGCGAACCTCCCCCTCGTCAGCACCGAGCGCCTTTCCGGTTTCGAGCGAGATCACCCAGTTATGCAGCGGACAGGTGACGGCTTTGCCATGCACAATGCCCTGGCTGAGCGGC
The DNA here is from genome assembly GCF_040066075.1 of Neorhizobium phenanthreniclasticum. Classification (NCBI taxonomy): domain Bacteria; kingdom Pseudomonadati; phylum Pseudomonadota; class Alphaproteobacteria; order Hyphomicrobiales; family Rhizobiaceae; genus Neorhizobium; species Neorhizobium phenanthreniclasticum. Next base: position 288,367 of record NZ_JBEAAL010000003.1, on the reverse strand, counting down.
CCGCCCTTGTGGGGACAACGATCGTCTGTCGCAAACACCTCGTCTTCCGCCGTCCGAAACACCGCGATCCTGCCCTGCGGTGTCTTCACGCACCGCGCACCGCGCAGCGGAATGTCGGAAATATCGCCGATCAGATGCCAGTCCATAGGTCTACCTTCCTCCGTAATCGGTACGGGCCTTCGCTGGGGCTGTTAATCTCAGGACCTCAGGTGGCGGCCACTGGCTGAGCGGAGAGCCCCTGACGGTCGAGTTGCTTTACCGACAAGTGCATCCAGACGAGCGAGATTGCGACGATCAGAAAGAGCAGCACGAAGCAGCTGGACCAAAGGCCGGTCATGTCCTTAAGCACGCCGAAGGCGATCGGAAGAATGAAGCCGCCGAGACCGCCCATCATGCCGACGATACCGCCGACGGCGCCGACACTTTCCGGGTAATATGCCGGAATATGCTTGTAGACGGCGGCCTTGCCGAGGCTCATCATGAAGCCCAAAACGAAAATGACGACGATGAAGACGCCCGGCGTGATCCCGAGTGCGGAGCCGGTTCCGGCTGCCGGTAGCGAAAGGATGAGCGTGGCAACGGCCGATACCGCGAACATCGCATACATGACGCTGCGCGCACCCTTCCTGTCCGACAACACGCCGCCGAAGGCACGGAAGATGCTGCCCGGAATGGAATAGGCAGCCGCGATTATGCCGGCGACTCCAAGGTTGAAGCCATAGACGCCGACGAGATAGCGAGGCAGCCATAACGACAGGGCAACGAAGCCGCCAAAGGCGAAGAAATAGTAGAGCGAGAAGCGCCAGACCTGAGCGTTCTTCAGCGGTGCGAACTCCTGAAGCAGGCTCTTGGAAACAACACCATGCTCGCGGCGAAGGCGGAAGGCCGGATCATCCGTCGTGGTGAACCAGAAGACGATTGCCATCAACGCCAGCCCTACGGCCCAGATCTGCGCGACAGCCTGCCATCCCCATGCGATGAGCACGAACGGTGCAGCGAATTTGGTCACGGCCGCGCCGACATTGCCGGCGCCGAAGATGCCAAGTGCCGTCCCCTGCTTTTCGGCCGGGAAGAAGGGCGAGACGTAGGCGACGCCGACTGCAAAGGAACCACCGGCAAGGCCGACACCGAGACCGGCAATCAGCATCTGTGTATAGGTTTGAGCATAGGACAGCAGGAAAGTCGCCAATGCAGCGGCCAGCATGGTGAGCGTGTAAACGAGGCGGCCGCCATAACGGCTGGTCCAGACGCCAAGGAGGATGCGGATGAGCGAACCGGTCAGGACCGGCGTGCCGACCAGCAATCCGAACTCGGCTTCGTTCAGTCCGAGATCCTGCTTGATGCGGATCCCGATGATCGCAAAGATCGTCCATACGGCAAAACAGACGGTGAAGGCGATCGTGGACATCCACAATGCTTTGGCTGGTTCGCCGGCGGACATGGGCTGTGTTTTCTCAAGTACAGACATGGCTTCTCCAGGGCCCGACAAGGTCGTGCCGATCCATCGCTAGGGGTTAAAAACAAAAAGCCGCTGGCCAGGTACGCGGACACCAAAGGTGTGCGAGATATCCTGATCAGCGGCTTTGCCTGGGGCGCCCGTCGTTGGACGCTAAAAAATGCGGCCCTTTGGCCTCACCAGTTTAGAAGCAAGAGCTGTGCCAAATACGAAAAGGTAATTAAATCCGTTATTTCGCTCTCAAGTCATGCTCGCATCTGCCAAACATCAATCACATAGGCGCCAAAAATTGTGCAGTGCGCCCAAAATAGGCACGGGCTCAACCCCATATTCGGCACCGCGGGGACGACCCTGTGCCTTCAATCCCTCCTATTAGAGTTCAACGCCGGCAGGAGAGAATGAAGCGCCGGTAAAGCAGCGTTCTCAATCGGTTTCTCAGATTGGCGGTCTTGCGCTGTGCCGCGGCGATCGGCCGGTGGGAGGAAATCTCTATGTCCTCAAAGCCCGCCGCTTCGACCAACGGCTTAAGCCTCTCCACGGTAAGGCCCTCACCAAACGGCAGCCAGGCCATGATGTTCTGGTGCCGGTCACTCATGGCGCCATCATAGTGCGGATCGATTCCGCTCAGCCGGTCGATGAGACGGATGGCGTAAGACGCGAATTTCCCAACCGGCGTCGGCCTTGCCCAATCGCCGTCGAAGATCAGGAGTTTCCCTCCCGGCTTCAGGACCCGACACCAATCGGCAAGGGCCTGTTCAGGTTCAGTCAGCGTCCAGACGAGATGACGGCAGACGACGGCGTCATAGCTTGCGTCCGGCTCCATCGTCTGCTCCGCATCGGCAAGGATGAACCGTACCCGTTTCCGCCCCGCATGCTTGCGCCGCGCGACATTCAGCATTGCTTCGGAAAAATCGAGCGCCGTGACCTCGTGCCCCAGGGAGAGGAGCACATTGGTCACCTCGCCGGTGCCACAGGCAAGTTCGAGCACCTTGAGCGGTTCGTTGCCGAGGCTCCGACGGACTGCGGCGGCCCAGGCCTCAAGTTCCGGCCCAGGCGGTATGCGATGACCAAAGGCGAGATCGAAGGTTTCCGACCGCTTGGACCAATATTCGCGGATATCCTCCTTGAGGTGGTGGTTGCGTCCGTCCATGCTCACGATCCCCTATGTGCAATCGACTTCAGCCGTGCATCTTTCCCGAACGATGATGCCGTATGGGGCGAACCCATGGCTATGTATGTAGCGGATGAAGCAACTGCCATCGCTGCCCTGATCGATCTCCGCCTCCACGCCGAAGACCTCCCGAATGCATTCGACCGTCAGCACATCGCTCGGTGCGCCGAGCGCCACCAGTTGCCCGCCCTGCATGACGGCAAGGCGGTCGCAGAACATGGCCGCATGATTGAGATCGTGCAGAGCCGCCGCCACAGTCAAACCTTGCCGACGCACCAGATCGAGCAGGCCGATCTGGTGGCCGATGTCGAGATGGTTGGTGGGCTCGTCGAGAAGTAGGATTCGCGGATGTTGTGCGAGCGCGCGGCCGATATGCAGGCGCTGGCGTTCGCCGCCGGAAAGCGTGTGCCACAACCGGCTGGACAGGTGGAGCATATCGACGTTTTGAAGCGCCGCCTCTACGATCGTGTCGTCCTCCGGCGACCAGGGCGACAGCGGCTCTAGATAGGGCGTGCGTCCAAGTTCGACCGCCTGCCGGGCGGTAATCCGCTCGCCGGTCTCCGCCTGCTGCTCCACTAGTGCCAACCGGCGGGCAACCTCGCGCCGCCCGAGCGTGCCGATCGGCACGCCGTCCAGCAGGACTTCGCCCGACTTCGGCTTGCGGATGCCGGCAAGCAACGCCATCAGGCTCGTCTTTCCCGAACCGTTCGGGCCGATGATGCCGAGAAATTCGCCTGACCGCACGTCAAGCGAGACATCGCGCAGGATTTCGGCGCCTCCGGCTGCCCATGAAACATTCCTGGCCGAAAGCATCATGCGCGGCCTCTCCTCTGTCCGAGAATCAAGGCGAAGGCCGGCGCTCCGATGAGCGCGGTGATCACGCCGATTGGCAGAACCTGGCCCGGAATCAAAATGCGCGACAGGATATCCGCCACAATCATGAAGGCGGCGCCGATCAGCGCTGCCGCCGGCAGGAGCACGCCATGGCGGATGCCGACCAGCATGCGCGCCGCATGCGGGATGACCAGCCCGACGAAGCCGATCGACCCTACGATGGAGACCATGACCGCCGTCATCATCGCGGATATGCCGACCAGCGTGAGATAGGTCCGGCGAACCGAAATGCCGAGCGAAGCGGCCGATTCTGCGCCGAAGGTGAAGGCATCAAGCGACCGGGCATGCCAGAGGCAGACCGCAAGGCCGAATAGAGCCGCAGGAATGGCGAGCCAGGCATCCGGCCAACGGACGCCGGAAAGATTGCCGAGCAGCCAAAACATGATGCCGCGCGCCTGCTCGGCGGTCGCCGCCTTGGTGACGATAAAGGAGGTGAGCGCGTTGAAGAGCTGCGAGCCCGCGACGCCGGCAAGGATGATGGCGGCCGTTCCCCTGCCCGCCTTGGCGGCCAAAAGGCTGACAAGCGCGAAGGCGACGAGGGCACCAATGAAGGCTCCCATCGGCAGCGTCAGGAGGCCCGCACCAACTCCCAGGATCGCCACGCCGACAGCACCGGTGGAAGCCCCGGCCGATATGCCAAGGATATAGGGATCGGCCAGCGGATTGCGCAGCAGCGATTGCAGCACGACGCCGGATAAAGCGAGTGAGGCGCCGCAGCAGGCTGCGACTACGGCGCGGCTTAACCGATAGCTCCAGACAATGCCTTCGTCGATCGGTTCCAGCGGATAACCCGCATCCCATAGCCGGTTAGCGACCGTCTTGGCGACCACCTCGAGCGGGATCGCTGTCTCACCGATCGCCGCACCCAGCCAAAGCGCGGCGACAAGGACGACGAGCGCAAGGAAAACCGCGCCCATTCGTCCGATTGAGGATATCGCCCGGCCCACTTGGAGGGTCACTTCGCAAGGCCGGCAGCGGCGATGGCATCGGCCAACGCCTCGATGCCTTCGATGGTGCGGATCGTCGGGTTCATCGCCTGTGCATCCATGTCGAAGACATGACCGTTCTTCACGGCCGGCATCAGGCTTGCGACGGGATCCGTCTCAAGGAACTTGTGCTTGGCTTCGATACTGTCCAGCGGATAACGCCGCCGCTCCATGGCGCCCGCCACGATCATGGTCGGATTGGCCTTGGCGATGGTTTCCCAGCCGATCGTCGGCCACTCGTCATCGGTCTTTATGATGTTCTCGATGCCGAGAGCCGACATGATATAGCCGGGCGCGCCATTCTTGCCTGCCATATAGGGATCAGAATCCTGCTGGGCGCTGGAGAACCAGAAGACGGCGGAAAGCTTGCCTTCCGCCGGGGCGACCTTGGCGCGGGCAGCCTCCTCGCGCCGCTTCAGGTCGGCCACGACCTCCTCGCCCTTGTCCTGGACGTTGTAGATCTTCGCGAGATCGCGGACTTCTCGATAGACGAGTTCCATGGTGAAGACCTGATGGCGGATGCCGTCGCTGGCGGCGGAATTTTCCTTGCCGATGCAATCGGATGGCGACGTATAGACCGGAATGCCAAGTTCCTCGAACTGCTCGGGCTTGGCGACCACGCCCTCGGGCCCGACCTGCCACTGGAACTGAACGGCAACGATGTCCGGCTTCTTGCCGAGCACGCTTTCGAAGCTAGGCTCGTTGTCTGCAAGCCGTTCGATCTTCGTATTCACATCCTCATAGCCTTTGAGGACCGGTCCGACCCAAAGCGCCGTACCGACCACCTTGTTCGCCAGCCCCAGGAGATAAAGGATTTCGGTGCTGCTCTGACCGATCGAGACCGTACGCGACGGTGCCTTCTCGAAGGTGACCTGCCGGCCGCAATTTTCGAGCGTGAGAGGATAGCTGGTTTCCGCCGCAGCGGCGCTGTGGAACAGGCCGGAGGCGATCAAGGAGAAGGCGCCGAGGCCAACATGCAACGGCCGTTTCAGAAAGATATGCATCGTGTTTCCCCGAAATGTGACGTGAACGCCGGCGGCAAGCCCGCGTGCCGGACGGTGGTGAGGCTCAGAATGCCCGTGAGGCAGCCCGATCAACGGAATAATCGTCGAGATTTGGGGGATACGAAGTGCCAGGGCGCCAAAAGGCGCGGATGATAGTCATGTCCTGCTCCTGTTCCGGGCATCCCCGCCCGTGACGATGGATCGATATTCGACGGCAGGTCTCCTGGCTTGCGGATATCTGTCGTCCATCTGCCTTCCCGCGCCGGACTGCGCAGTGGCATGGCACCTTTCGGCGCCACGAGGATGGACGGCAATCCGCTTACAGTTGCGGGGGCAGCCACGGTCTTGGATCCCCTTCGGGTCTCCGCACCGTGTTCCCATTTCATCCCTTCGCATTGAACTCGGGGAACCGTCACTCGCCAGATAAAGACCACTCGAGATCGCAGTCAAGTGGCGAATGATTGTGAGCGAGCCATTGGCTTCTCCCGATGTCGGCATTTATGTAATGTAATATCATTACATATGCAAAGGATGCTCACCTGTCCAGCGGCTTTCAATCTCAGCCGTCTTTTTTTGTTTCAGAGCCGGAGCGCAGCAAAATGCCGATGAAATATCAGGAGGGAAGGCTACTTTGGCTTGGTCGCGCAAATCGCATACCGATCCTGCACCATGCGCTCGAGCCCGCGCAGGAAGGGCATCTTGCGGGCTTGCGCCCAGTGGATGTCGAACAGCTTGCGATCGACGACAATGTCCTCGAAACCGGCTTGACGCAGCAAATCCACAATCGCTTCCGCCGGCATTCGTTCGGAGAAGTAGACCCGTGATCGGATGCTTTGATGCCGTGCCATCATCTCTGGCGCCATGTGGCTCACAAGCTGCTTGCCTGTCATTTTCGCCCAGAACTTCTGAAGGCTCTTGACCCAGGTTTCCTTGCCCATGTTTCCGTCGACGATCAGGACCTTCCCCCCTGGCTTCAGGACGGAGAGCCATTCGCGGAAAGCCGCCGGCGGATCGACCAGCGTCCAGACCAGGTGGCGGTTGGTGATGGCGTCGTAGCTCTCCTTCGGCTCCATCGTGTTTTCCGCGTCGCCCGAGACGAAACGGATATCCGCGCCTCGCGTCTTCGCCTTGGCGCGCGCCTGCGCCAGCATCGCATCCGACCAGTCGAGGCCCGTCACCCTGAAGCCAACGTTGTTCATCAGGTGCGAGATGACCGCCGTGCCGCAGGCGAGATCGAGTGCCGCCCGGCCTTCTCCTTCGCCCAGATGCTTCCTGATCAACCGTAGCCATCCTCTCCGCTCCTCTTCGGAGAAGATTTCATGGCCGACGCTCTCGTCGAACGTTGCAGCCCTTTCCGACCAGAAATCACGAATTTCATCGCGGATAGAGTAATTGGTGTTCATCAGGTTCATCACAGCCACCCCTGCACATCAGCACTTTGGAAAAGCTCTAAAACATAAAACTTGATTCCAAAAGTCATAATTCTTATGCCTGTTGACATTATCAGTCATCGGGGGAGTTTCCAGATGAATTTCATGAAGTTGTCTGCAGCAACTGCGGTTGTGCTTGGAGGCCTTCTGGCCTCGCCTGCAATGGCACAATCCTTCACGGTGAAGGACGTGGCTGGCCGCGAAGTAGCCTTCGACAAGCCGGTCGAGCGCGTCATCCTGGGTGAAGGCCGCATGCTCTACGCCGTGGCGCCGATCGAAAAGGAGGATCCCTTCGCAAAGGTCGTCGGCTGGCGTAACGACCTGTGGACGACCGACAAGGACGGCTTCAACACCTATGTCACGAAGTTCCCGAAGGGCAAGGAACTTCCCTTCCTCGGCAACCTGACGGATGGCACGCTACAGACCGAGACGGTCGTCAAGCTCAATCCCGATGTCGTGCTGCTCCCGATTGGCAGCAAGCAGGCCGCCGACGAAGTCAAACTCGAGGATATGCTGAACGGCATCGGCGTGAAGATCGTCTATATCGACTTCCGCGAACACATTCTCGACAACACGGAACCGAGTCTGAAGATTCTCGGCAAGATCCTTGGCCACGAGGACCGTGCCGAAGCCATCGCCGCCTACTGGAAGGAGCAGATGGCGCGCGTCACCGACAAGCTCAAGGGGGCCAATCCGCCGAAACCGAACGTCTTCATGTACCGCGCTGCCGGACTCGTGGAGTGCTGCGGCACGTTCGGCCCGGACAATTTCGGCCTGATGGTGGATTGGGCCGGCGGCCACAATCTCGGCTCCGATTTCCTGCCTGGCTATACGGGCTCCATCAATGCCGAACAGGTTGTTGCTTCCAATCCGGATATCGTTGTCGTCACGGGTTCCAATTGGAGCCAGACGAAAAATGCCAAGGACTATGTGAACGTTGGCCCGAGCGCCGCGTCCACCTTCAACGATAGCCGCAAGGCACTGAATGCGCTGATGGAAAATCCTGCTTTCACCGGTTCGAAAGCCGTCGCCAGTGGCAATGTTCATGCGATCTGGCATCAATTTTATACGAGCCCCTATCAGTTCGTCGCCGTGCAGCAGATGGCCAAGTGGTTCCACCCGGACCTTTTCGCCGATCTCGATCCGGACGCCACCTTCAAGGAATTCCACGAGAAGTTCCTGCCGGTCGCCTATCAGCCGGGTTATTGGATCAACGCGAAAGAGGATCGGTAAGCGCCGATGGCCGAGGTCGCAGCTCCGTCGATCGAAATCGAAGCCGGGCGGGAGCGCTATCGCGCCCTCGCCCGGCGCAAGCTGACAATTCTTGCGGTGATGACGGGCGCGCTTTGCCTGTCATTTGCCGTCGATCTCGCCTGGGGGCCGGCCCGCTACGGCCTCAATGAAGTCGTCGCTGCACTTTCCGATCCTTCCTCCGTCTCGCCGCAGGTCCGGGCCGTCGTCTGGGATATCCGCATGCCGGTCGCCATCATGGCAATCGTGGTCGGCGCCGCTCTTTCCGTTGCAGGGGCTCAAATGCAGACGATCCTGGCCAACCCGCTTGCGAGCCCCTTCACGCTCGGCATTTCGGCCGCGGCGAGCTTCGGTGCCGCGCTTGCGATCGTCACCAGCGTCTCGCTCCTGCCGGTTGCGGCCGGTATGCTCGTGCCTGTCAACGCCTTCATCATGGCATTGATCGCCACGCTTTTCATCCATTTCATCTCGCAAGCCCGCGGCGTTTCGGTTCAGACGGTCGTCCTGCTCGGCATTGCTCTGGTTTTCACCTTCAACGCCCTGCTCGCCTTCCTGCAGTATCTCGCCACCGAGCAGGCTTTGTCGGCGGTCGTCTTCTGGACGATGGGAAGTCTCACCAAGGCGACCTGGCCGAAGATCTGGGTCACGCTTGCCGTCCTTCTGATCGCCCTGCCGCTGTTTGCGCGCAATGCCTGGGCTCTGAGCGCCATCCGTCTCGGCGAAGACAAAGCCGCCAGCTTCGGCGTGAACGTCCGCCGCATCCGGCTGGAGACCATGCTGATCATCTCGCTGCTGGCCGCTGTGCCGGTGAGTTTCGTCGGCACGATCGGCTTCGTGGGCCTCGTCGGACCGCATATCGCCCGTATGATCCTAGGCGAGGATCAGCGCTTCTTCCTGCCGGGCTCGATCCTCTCCGGCGCACTCCTGCTCTCGCTGACATCGATCGTGTCGAAATCGATCATTCCAGGCGTGGTTTTTCCGATCGGCATCATCACCGCGCTGGTTGGGGTACCTTTCTTCTTCTCGCTTATCCTCTCCAACAGGAGCCGCTCATGGTAGCGTTGCAGTTGCAATCGGTCGGCGCCTACCACGGTCGCAAGCTCTTCGTCGAAGGCGTGACGACACCGATGATGAAATCCGGTGAAATGATCGCGGTGATCGGTCCGAACGCAGCCGGCAAGTCAACGCTCTTTAAGCGGATCACCGGCATACTGAAGGGGCCCGGCAGTGTTGTGATCGACGGAGCCAGGAGAGGGAATGCCATCGGCTACATGCCTCAGGACACTTCCGCCAACGCCGTTCTGACCGTGTATGAGTCTATCCTGCTGGCCCGCAAGCAGGGCCAGTCCTGGGCCGTCAGTGACGGCGATCTGCGTTTCATCGACGAGATCATGAAGGCGCTGAATATCACTTCGATCGCCTTCCGAGACCTTGGCGCACTTTCCGGTGGCCAAAGGCAACTCGTCTCCATAGCCCAGGCGTTGATCCGGGAACCGGAAATCATGCTGATGGACGAACCGACCAGCGCGCTCGACCTTCATCGCCAGGTCGAGGTGCTCGACTTCATGCAGCGCCAGGCGCGCACCAAGGGCATGATCGTGCTGATTGCAATCCATGACCTCAATCAGGCGCTGCGCTTTGCCGACAAGGTGTTGGTCATCGCCAATGGCCGCATGCGCGCCTGCGGTAAGCCTCGCGACGTGGTCACCGCCGAAATGTTGCGCGAGGTCTACAAGATTCATGCGCGCATTGAAAAATGCTCACTGGATCATGATCACGTCATCGTGGATGGAACCGCACACTGACGACCGAAGGCTTGACTTAGCCCTCGCGGCTGCCGACGCCAATGGTAGGCGTCTGAGTTGCCTTGTCGTGACGAAGGCCGCACGATGATGAGCAGGCCGCAAAGATCATCATACTAATCGCGCTGGGATCAGGTCACTTGAAGAGACCGGTCGCTTGAGCCTGATCGACCTCGAGCATCAACTTATCTTTTGAGCAGTGAACCGCTCTGGACACGAGCAGCGGCATAAGATTCTTGCGTCCGATAACGATAATTGGTCGGGGAGAGATATCCGCCGTCGACTCGTCCATTGAAACGAAGCCCTATTTGTCATACATGTCTGATGAATCGAAATTTCAGGATTGCACATTGAGGTGGTGCTCCGAAAGGCCAATGCAAAGGGATCAAGGCGTGGCAGTACAAATGAAGGATCGCAGCAGGGGTCCCGGATCGCTGGTCTCACAAGTTGGAGAAAGCCTTCGGCAGGCTATCTTGAGCGGTCAATACTCTCCCGGCGACAAGCTTCCGAGCGAAATCGAACTGACCGAGACGCACGGCGTCAGCCGCACCGTGATCCGGGAAGCGGTCGCGGCACTTCGCTCCGATGGGCTTGTCGAAGTGCGCCAGGGAGCCGGGATATTTGTTCTCGGCACCGAGGCGTATCCATCGCTTTCCGGACGACGGGTCGACAAGGCGCGCGTATCCTCCGATCTGGAAGTCCTCGAAGTCCGCGCGCCGCTCGAGATCGAAGCGGCAGGCCTTGCGGCGCTGCGCCGGTCGCCGGCGCAGGAGGAGGCGATTTTCGAGTGTCATCGGAAAATTCTCAGATGCATCGAGAATGATGAATCGATCCGCGAAGCGGATCTCGCCCTCCACTTCGCCATTGCCGAGGCCACCAATAACCCGCTTTTCAAGCAGCATCTGGAGTTCCACGGTTCCGCGGTCATTCCCCAATCAAAGATTGTCAACGAGTCGCGGGCGGCCGAACAAACCGCATATCGAAAAATGATCCACAAGGAGCATGAGGCAATCGTCGTGGCGATCTCCGATCGGGACGAGGAAGCCGCACGCAACGCCATGCGCGACCATTTGAGAGGCAGTCAGATCCGATATCGAGACCTGCTCAAGGACTTCCGAACATTTCCGGGCTAGGTCAGCCAGCACCTTACATGGGTGATCCTCGCCACCCATACCCGGCCCTAGTCAACGTCTCTTCCCCACACTTCGATCTGTGTCAACGCCGGAAAGAATGAAGGGTCTTCGGCCTTGACGAGGCTGTGCAAGCGGATCCATTCGACAGTCCTGGGCCTTATCGAAAAGGATTGCCCTGCCCCTGACTTAGCCAATGGAAAGCAAGCGGTTTCGCCGTCCGAAAAGGTGATGCTTGCCTTTTTCCACCATGAGTCATGCGGGAAATCCGCTCGCAGATAGAAGACGACTTCGTCGATCCGAACCTGACGACCGAACCCCACCGTGAGTGCCGCTTCCGGATTTCTATTGATACCCCAGCTCGTGTAGGGCCAGAAACCGTGATTGTCGTTGGCCTTCTCGCCGTCGATCGCATTGCGCGCGGCAAACACCGCTTCGCCGCGCGTCTCCGCATTGGCTTTCACATGCGGGAACAGCGTCGTATTGGCATGATCATCCCATGGATTGAGAGCCAGGTTCCTCCGTGAGGCGATCTCGTCCGGCCGGGCCTTGCGCACATGGAGCCGGTGGATATCACCCTGAAATGCACGGGGGGAATAGCAGGCGCGCTTGTCGCCGAAAGGGACTTTGAGAGAATAGCAGGGACTCTTGAGGTAGGCTGCCGCAGAGCCGATCGTGTCGTCAAGCGCGAGAACGACATGTCCCGGTTCCGATGCCAATACAACGATCCGATCACCTTCCCGGTAGTCCTGGCGGTAAACGAGAAAGACCTCGTCCTTTCCTGTCGCACTTGCCAGGACGGTCCCATTGACGCCAAGGACCTTCAACGTCAACTCCATCCCGTCCTCCTCAGGCGATCCGTAGTGTCAGTTTTTTTCCGGCAAGAGGGATAAGCAGCCGGTAGATCCTGGCGGGCCAGGATTCCCTCAACCGTGCATCCTCTATCTCGATGGGCTCCACTTCCACTCTGCCGGCGCCTTGCAACTCGATCCGGCCGAGGGGCGGCACTTCGATCACCCCCGTCGCGACTGATGGTTCGAAGCAGGTCATGAGCGACAGAACAGCCGGCAAATCCCCTTCACAAATATCCGAAATCTCCACGTGGCGCCCCCGAAGGAGTGAGACAACGCGCCGGTAGCTATGGACCTGCGCCTCCGGCGGATAGGCGCCGGCGATATCGAGGGAAATGCGCGCTTCCGCCTCATCGAAACTGGTCTCCACATCCCGCGCAGCAAAGCCTTCGCCATCCGACTGCATGACGCCGCCGAAGGTCGGCAGGTTGTGAAATGCCGACTGCATCGTCCATATCTCGTATCGTCTCGGAGAAAAGGTCTTGGCAGTGTAGGTTTCGACGCCGACATCGATGAGGAATGGCTGGCCATCCTTGTAGAGCGTCACGCTTCCGACGTCGTTGTGGTTGTGGCTTTCGCCGTTATGGCCACCCTTCACTGCGAGCGCGAAGTGTTCGTCGCGTGCAATGAGCAACTTGATGCCGGGATAGAAGATATCGCGTGCCGGAATCTGATCAGGTTTATCGGAGATCTTCGGTCCCGCCAGCAACTCCTGCACCCGGTACCAAAGATTCCATTCCTGCGGCAGGTGCGGGTTTTCCGCACGCACTCTGTCGGCTGCGGCAAACGATGCCAAAGCCTCTGATCCGACCGCCTTGCCGAAGAGATACTCGCGCATGCTGCAGGGCTCGACGATCGCAGAGGAATCCGCGAAATTGAAATAGTGACGGCCGCAAACATGCATGTTGAGAATATATTCGGCCATGTTGCGGATTTTCGGCTCGCTCCGGAGGGACGTGAAAACGCCCGGTGCTGCAGCATCCAGGATGGTCATCGCGCCATGCACGCAGAGCGCGGCATGCCGGTAATAGACAACGCCTTCCTCGCAAGCACCATCCTCGGCATAATCTTTCAGAAAAGCATCGAGGCTGCGGAGGGCCTTTTCGACGACTTTCCGGCGCAGTTGCTGCTCAGTGCGAAGGGAGAAAACGGACAGAAGGACATTCTGGGTTATCCAGGCCGTCCAGTTGTTCATCCGCTCGCTGCCGCGGCCCATCCACCAGAAATGCCTGGCCAAGTAAGGTTCAAAGATGCGAACCCCGATCTCCCGTTCGATACGGGCGACGATCTCGGGGCTCATCGCATCCAGTTCGTTCCGCATCAATGCCACGACAGTGGCAAGCAGCGCTGCGGTTTCGGCTGCAAAAAGATCGATCACGGGCCGGGCGGTATCGGGAAGAGCAGAACGCGGGCCACCCCTCTCATAGGAATTGTGTGCCGGCAACTGCCAGCCGCTTTCCTCGGCAATCAGGAAAATGCCGTCGACGATGGCCGGTAGGAAGCGTTTCCTCCCCTCGATCAACTCCCCGAGCACAAGGTTGTTCAACATGCGTCGCCGGCTGAAGTAAAGCTCCTCGAAACGGGACCGATTGCCCGTTTCACCGTATTCCCGGTAGTCGGATGCCAGGATAAGCGACCATGGCCGCTTGAGCGTTTCTTCGGCATCCTGAAGAACCACGGCGCGAAGGGGAGCGGGCACAGCAGTCCAGGCAGCGCGGTCCGAGAAAGGAGCACCGGGGCAGAAATCGACCAAATTGCCTGGCAGCTTCCCCGTCATCTCACCGAACATGTTCCTCCTCCCAAAGCGCAGCCAGTTTCAGATCGCAACCCTCACCTATCATACGTATTCTGCCGTCGCCACAAAATTCATATGATTTATTCATAACTTGTTTGACCAATGTGGAAGATATGCTATGTGGTGCAGCAGCAGGAGGCAGGGAGGAGCGCAAGGATGCGCCCGTAGGCAAGAACGGAATTGCGTGCCTGGCGGCTTTCATGTCGCAGGCGGTCAGCCGGGAGGAGAGGATCGGTGTCCATTTCGAATACGGCCACGGCGATAGACCATGCACCGGCAGATCCCCGGCGCAAGGTGAAGGCCTTGTCAAAGCGCCGCCGCAAGATACAGAATGCGCTGGTCGCCTATTCCTTCATCGCACCGAATTTCATCGGCTTCGCCGTCTTCACTCTCGGACCGATCGCCTTTGCGTTCGCGCTGGCCTTCATGCATTGGGATGGCTCCAACGCGATCACCTTCGCAGGGCTGGATAATTTCTGGCGGCTTTTCGAGGACAAGGCCTTCATCGCCGCTTTCTGGAACACCATCGTCTACACGGTCGTTTCCGTGCCGGCGACGCTTCTCTGCGCGCTCGGACTCGCAATCCTTTTGAACCAGAAGATCTTCGGCCGCGATTTCTTCCGAACCGCGATGTTCTTCCCATATGTCGCGTCGCTGGTCGCCGTGGCCGTCGTCTGGAACATGATCTTCAATCCCGAAATGGGACCGGTGAACATGATCCTCTACACGCTCGGCCTCGATCCAAAGGACATGCCGGGCTGGGCGGCCGACCGGCATTGGGCCATGGTCACGGTCGTCCTCTTCGGCATCTGGAAGAGCATGGGCTATTACATGGTCATCTATCTGGCCGGCCTGCAGGGCATCAATTCCGAACTCTACGAGGCGGCCGACCTCGACGGCGCCAATTCCTGGCAGAAATTCATTTATGTTACCGTGCCGCAGCTCGCGCCGACCACATTCTTCGTGACGGTCATGCTGACGATCCAATCCTTCAAGGTATTCGATCAGGTCTACATGATCACCCAAGGCGGTCCGGGCACATCCACGCTCGTCCTCGTTTACCACATCTACAACGAAGCCTTCATCTCCTGGGATCTAGGCTATTCCAGCATGATCGCGCTGGTTCTTTTCTTCCTCGTGCTCGCCGTCACGGTCATCCAGTTCCGCCGTCAGAGGGAGGACTGAGGTCATGAGGATCGCCGGACGCAAAATCACGGCCAAGACCGTAGCCATCTATACGATCGCCATCGTCATCACCGCAGTGATGCTGATGCCCTTCGCCTGGATGCTGTCGGCTTCGCTGAAGCTCAGCCGCGACGTCTTCGCCTTCCCGATCGAATGGATCCCGTCCGAGCCGCAATGGCAGAACTACGTGGACATCTGGACGAAGATTCCGCTGGCGCTCTTTATCTATAACACGTCCAAGCTGACCATCATCGTCACGCTCCTCCAGCTCCTGACGTCGAGCTTCGCGGCCTATGCCTTCGCCAAGCTCAACTTTCCCTACAAGAACACGCTCTTCCTCGGCTATATCGCAACGATCGCCATGCCCTGGCAGGTCTATATGGTGCCGCAATTCCTGCTGATGCGGGAGTTCGGGCTCAACAACACACATCTCGCGCTGATCTGCCTGCAAGCCTTTACCGCCTTCGGCGTCTTCCTGATGCGGCAGTTCTATATGTCTATCCCGACGGAACTCTGCGAAGCGGCGCGCATCGATGGCATGAACGAGTACCAGATCTGGGCGAAGATCATGCTGCCGCTCTCGAAGCCGGCGCTTTCGACGCTGACCATCTTCACCTTCGTCACCACCTGGAACGACTTCCTCGGGCCGATGATCTATCTCACCAAGACCGAGCTGAAGACCATCCAGATCGGCCTGCGCATGTTCATTTCCCAATATTCGGCTGAATACGGACTGATCATGGCCGCCTCGGTCGTAGCACTCATCCCGGTTCTCGTCGTCTTCCTGTCTCTGCAGCGCTTCTTCGTCGAGGGTGTCGCCTCGTCGGGTCTCAAGGGTTAAGTCCATGAATGCCGCCTCGTCCGTCGCCCCGCAGCCGATCACCGATACCGAGGTTAAGACCGCGCTCGATATCGCCGTCGAGCAGGTCAGGCGGAATCTGCCGGAATTCACCTATGTCTCGCAGAATCATTCGAGCGTCGGCAATGTCTATCCTGCAGTCGAAAACAACCAGTGGACCGCCGGCTTCTGGCCCGGAGAGATCTGGCTCGCTTTCGAGCATACCGGCGACAAGATCTTCCAATATGCTGCGCAGATCCAGGTCCAGAGCTTCCTCCACCGGATAGAGAACCGCATCGAGACGGATCATCACGACATGGGGTTCCTCTATTCGCCGTCCTGCATCGCCGCATGGAAACTGGTCGGCGATGAGGATGGCCGCAAGGCTGCGCTACTCGCGGCAGACCAGCTGATCGAGCGCTTTCAGCCGATCGGCCGGTTCATCCAGGCCTGGGGCCGCAAGGGCGTCGCGGAAGAATACCGCTACATCATCGACTGCCTGCTCAACCTGCCGCTCCTCTATTGGGCGAGCCGTGAAACGAACGATCCGAAGTATCGCGATATAGCGCTGATGCATGCCCGAACGACGCTAGCAAATTCCATCCGGCCCGATGACTCTACTTATCATACCTTCTACCTGGACCCGGTGACGGGAGCACCTGTCCGTGGCGTGACAAAACAGGGATACAGCGACGAAAGCGCCTGGGCGCGTGGCCAGGCCTGGGGCATCGCCGGGATGGCGGTTTCCTACCGATATGAACGGATCGAAGAATATCGCCAGACCTTCGATCGCTTGTTCGCCTTCTATCTCAGGCGCCTGCCGGTCGATATGGTGCCCTATTGGGACCTCATCTTCTCGGACGAGGACGGCGAGCCCCGTGACAGCTCCTCCGCTTCGATCGTCGCCTGCGGCCTGCTCGAAATGGCTGATCTGGTCGAGCCTGAGACCGCATCGCAATACCGCGAAGTGGCACGCCGCATGATGAAGAGCCTCGTGGATCGCTACGCCGTCAAGGATCCCGCCGTATCGAACGGCCTCGTCCTGCACGGGACTTATTCGAAGAAATCCCCCTACAACACCTGCCGCGGCGAAGGCGTCGACGAGTGCGTCTCCTGGGGAGATTACTATTACATGGAAGCTTTGACGCGCCTTTCGCGCAACTGGTCTTCCTATTGGTGAGAGGACCTGATGGCCAGCATTTCACTCAGGAAACTGAACAAGACCTACGGCGCGCTGACCGTCGTGCACGACATCGATCTCGAAATCGCCGACAAGGAGTTCATCATCCTGGTCGGCCCCTCTGGCTGCGGCAAATCGACGACACTGCGCATGATTGCCGGGTTGGAGGAGATTTCCGGCGGTGAGCTCAAGATCGGCGGCGACGTGATGAACGATGTTCCCTCCAAGGACCGCGACATCGCCATGGTCTTCCAGAACTATGCGCTTTATCCGCATATGACCGTTTACAAGAACATGGCCTTCGGCCTGCAGCTCCGGAAGGCGAAGCGGGACTTCGTCGACAGCCAGGTGCAGGAAGCGGCAAAGATCCTCGATATCACGCATCTGCTGAACCGAAAGCCGAAGGCTCTCTCCGGCGGCCAGCGCCAGCGCGTCGCGCTCGGCCGCGCCATGGTGCGCAATCCGGCCGTCTTCCTGCTGGATGAGCCGCTTTCCAACCTCGACGCGAAGCTGCGCGGCACGATGCGCGCCGAAATCACCAAGCTCCACAAGCGGCTCGACGCGACCTTCATCTATGTGACCCACGACCAGATAGAGGCCATGACCATGGCGGACCGGATCGTGGTGATGAAGGACGGCCATATCCAACAGGTCGATACGCCGCAGAACCTTTATGACCGGCCGATCAACATGTTCGTGGCCGGCTTCATAGGCGCACCGCAGATGAACATGCTGCGCTCATTGATCCAACGTCGCGGCGATGGTTATGTCGCACTCTTCGACGGCCGGGAACTGCCGCTGCCGGCCCATTTCGACAAGAGCCGCATTGCACCTTACGAAAATCGGGAACTGGTGCTCGGCATCCGCCCGGAAAACTTTCACGAGCTGCCGCCGGCCGACATCCCTGCGGAGAATCTGGCCCCGTTCAAGGCGATCGTGGAGCTGGCTGAGCCAATGGGCTCGGAAGTGCATCTGAACATGGTGGCGGGCGGGCGCGGTCTGATCGCTCGCGTCTCACCGCGGTTCAAGGCAGGAATCGGAGACGAAGTCATGCTCGTCGCCGACATGAGCAATATGCAGCTGTTCGACAAGGAGACGGAGCGCTCGATCCTGTATTGAAGCTCCGCGGGGAGAGGCCATGCAATGGCTGCGCGACATGTGGACAAAGGAAGGACGGGGCATTCCGAAGGATGCCCCAAAGAAGACCGGGCTTGCCCTGTTCGCAGAAATTTTCGCGCGTGAATGGTGGGAAATGGTCAAACTCAACATCCTGTTCATTCTCGCGGCGATGTTCGTCGTGACCCTGCCGGCGGCAATCGCCGCAACTGCGCGTATTTGCGTCGCTTTCGTCGAGGACCGCAATATCTACCTGCTGCGTGATTTCAGCGAAGCATTCATCCGCTATTTCTGGCGCGCCACGGGGTGGGGGCTTGCTTTCACCGTCGCCCTTGGCGTGGGGGCCTACGCGACTGCGAGCTACGCTTCCGCGGCCAGAGATAATCTGGCTTTGGTGGCGCCCTTGACCGTCAGCTTCGTCGTGACTGCCGTCATTGCGGTCATGGCATGTCACGTCATCGTCCTGATGGTGATGCGCGATCTTCCGGCGTTGAGGCTGCTGCGCCTCGCGGCGATTGCCTCAATTATCCGCCCGCTTCCGGCGCTTGCGGCAATCGCCTTTGTATCGGCCCTCTGGCTCGCCCACATCGCCTTCTATCCGGTTTCCGTCTTCATGCCGGCAACGCTGAATTTTTCACTTGGAATGTTTGCCGTCGCATTCGGCGTTCATCGGGCGACGACGATGGTTCTAGCCCTGCCAATCGCAATGCAAGAGCAACGCGAGCCGCACGCCCGCAACACGACACAAAACATCTAATCCAGAAACACTCAGGGAAGGAGAATCGGAATGTCTTTGGATCATTTTGGGAGAACAATGAAACTTGCCTTGGCCGGACTGGCCTTGGCCACGACGGCCGCGGGTTCTGCGCTAGCCCAATCAGCCGACGCGGTTACACTCAAATGGGCGCTCTGGGATTGGGACAAGGTCGCCTATTACAAGCCGTTGATCGAGGCTTACGAGAAAAAACATCCGAACGTCAAATTCGAGCCTGTCGATCTCGGCTCGCAGGACTACCAGCAGATGATTTCAACGCAGTTGACCGGTGGATCGAAGGATATCGACATCGTCACGGTCAAGGACGTTCCCGGTTATGCCAACCTGGTGCGCGCCGGTTCGATCAGCGATCTCAGCGGCTTCATGAAGGAGCAGAAGATCGATGCGGCGCCCTTCGGCGGCCTGATCGAGGAACTGACGGTAGATGGCAAGATCTATGCCCTCCCCTTCCGGTCCGACTTCTGGGTCGTCTATTACAACAAGGACATTTTCGACAAAGCCGGCGTGCCCTATCCGACGAATGACATGACCTGGGCGCAGTTTGACCAGATCGCCACCAAACTCACCGGCGGCATGGGCACGAACAAGACCTATGGCGCCCTTTTCCATACCTGGCGCTCGACGGTGCAGCTGCCCGGCATCCTGGACGGCAAGCATACGCTGGTCGATGGCGATTATGCCTTCCTCAAACCCTGGTACGAGCGGGCGCTTGCCCTGCAGAAGGACGGTGTGGTCCCGTCCTATGCGTCGTTGAAAACCTCCAATACCCATTATTCGGCTCTGTTCTTCAACGGAACGATCGGCATGTTGCCGATGGGCACCTGGTTCATCGGCACGCAGATCGCCAAGGTCAATTCAGGCGAGTCCAAGAGCAAGAATTGGGGCATCGTGAAGTATCCGCATCCGGAAGGCGTGCCGGCCGGGACCACCGCAGCGCAGATCTCCGGCCTGGCCGTCAACGCGAATTCCGATCACAAGGAGGTGACGCTTGATTTCATAAAGTTCGTCACCGGGCCGGAGGGGGCGGCAATCATCGCGTCCACCGGTACCATTCCGGCCCAGCGCACAGACGATGTCGGCGAAAAGATCGCGTCCGTTCCCGGCTTCCCGCAGGATGCGAACAGCAGGGCGGCACTTGAGGCTGGCAAGTCCTTCCTGGAAATGGCGGTGAACCCGAACGCGGCAAAGATCGAGGTCGTGCTGAACCGTACGCATGACGCGATCATGACGGACAATATCTCTATCGATGAGGGCCTGACGGAAATGACGGAAGGCGTGAAAGCGATCAAATAACTCCTGCCATGATTGACCGCGGGACTGCTCCTCTCGCGGTCAACTCTCTTTGGACATATTCCTGGATATCGCTCGTGATTTACGATCCCGCTCAGGCCAATCCTCTTTTCGGCAACCCCCTGAAGACCCGTGACGACCTTTCGAGGGCGATCATCGATCTTTTCAAGCCGATCTTGCCTTATTTTTCCGAAGGCGGTGCTCGCGTACGCCTGAGCGCAACCGGCGCTCTCTTCGATAGGGCCGCGGCCGATCTGGAGGGTTTTGCACGACCGCTCTGGGGTATTGTGCCCCTGGTTGCCGGCGGTGGCACTTTTCCGTTCTGGGATCTGTATCGACGCGGCCTCGCAAATGGCACCGACCCCTCCCATCCTGAATACTGGGGCGACGTTGCCGATCGAAATCAGCGGCTGGTGGAACTGGCTGCCATCGGTTTTGCTCTCGCAAT
Source organism: Neorhizobium phenanthreniclasticum (assembly GCF_040066075.1). NCBI lineage: Bacteria > Pseudomonadati > Pseudomonadota > Alphaproteobacteria > Hyphomicrobiales > Rhizobiaceae > Neorhizobium > Neorhizobium phenanthreniclasticum. The sequence goes on along the minus strand of NZ_JBEAAL010000003.1, from coordinate 267,765 downwards.
GGTTCCGGAGCATATCTGGGAACCGCTGGCCCCAAAAGACAAGGGCACAATCGCAGCCTATCTCGTCAACGCCCGCGAGCGCGAGTTCGTCGACAACAACTGGAAATTTTTCCGCGTGCTGGTCGACCTTGGGCTTGAGCGCGTCGGGGTGGACTTCGACCGGTCGAAAACCACGGCCTACCTCGACGAACTGGAGGCATTCGACATCGGCGACGGCTGGTATCGCGACGGACCGGTGCGCCGGGTCGATCATTACATTCCCTTTGCCATGCATTTCTACGGCCTGATCTATTCCGCCCTGGCGAAAGGCGACGAGGCCCGCAAAACCCGCTTCCGGGAGCGCGCACGAACCTTTTCCAGAGATATTCGCCACTGGTTTGGCCCGGATGGAGCAGCGCTCGCCTTCGGACGCAGTCAGACCTATCGATTTGCCGCCGGCGGCTTTTGGGGAGCACTCGCCTTCTCCGAAGTCGAGGCACTGCCCTGGAGCGAGATCAAGGGCTACTATATGCGGCATATCCGCTGGTGGTCGGACAAACCGATCGCCGATCGTGATGGTGTCCTCTCGATCGGCTACGGCTATCCGAACCTCTTGATGAGCGAGAGCTACAATTCGGCGGGATCGCCTTACTGGGCGCTCAAATTCTTTCTGCCTCTGGCGCTGCCGGCCGATCATCCGTTCTGGACCGCGGAAGAAGCGCCGGCGCCAGAATTTCCACAACCGGTTCCGCTGAAGGGGCCGGGCATGGTCGCCATGCACACGCCTGGAAATGTGGTAATCCTATCGTCCGGACAGCAGCACGACAAGATGCGCGGGGCGAACGAGAAATACTCGAAATTCGTCTATTCGACGCGCTACGCCTTCAATATCGAAGCCGATGACCGGCATTTTGCTGCCGCCAGCTTCGACGGCATGCTTGGATTGTCCGACGACGACGTGCACTTTCGCATGCGGGAGACCTTGGACGAGGCATTGATCGCCGGTGACCGGCTTTATTCGCGCTGGTGTCCCTGGAGCGACGTGGTTGTCGAGACCTGGCTTCTGCCTGCGAATCCATGGCATATACGCGTCCATCGGATCACCACGCCGCGAGGGCTGAAAACCGCCGAGGGTGGCTTTGCCATTGAGCGTGCCGATTTCAATGTGGATCGGGCTGAGCAGTCGGAAGGCCGGGCGATATGGCACGGCCAAAGCGATATCAGCGCCATCATTGACCTTTCACCGAATGTGCGGCGGGCGGGTTTTGCGATGAGCCCTATTGCCAACACGAACCTGATTCATGCGAAAACGCTGCTGCCGCAATTGCGCGGCGACATCCCCGCAGGTACGACGGTATTGGCGACCGCCGCTATGGCACTTCCCGTCGGCGATGATGCGACGAGATCGCTCCACGCTTCACTCATATGTCCTGACATCGGCGAGCTTGAGCAGCTCTTTCTCCGGAGAGGTTCACCCGTTTCTGCGTTCAAACTCGAGTTATAGGCTCTTGGTAGAAACGCAGAAGACCCGGCCAAATGCAAAGCGCGGACGTCAGGACCGACGCTTTGCGACGCGAAAGGAAAAGACATGACCGCCACCGTTCAAACGCGCCATGCAATCCACTACAGCCAGTCCGAACGTATGACAGGCGCAGAGATCAGGGAAAACTTCCTGATCGAGACGCTTTTCGTCCCAGGAAGCCTCCAGGCGGTCTATACCCATTATGATCGGATGCTCGTTGCCGGTGCCATGCCCACGAACGGTCGGCTGACCGTCGGCGAAGAACTGGCAAAGCTCGTCGGGACCGATTATCTACTGGAGCGCCGTGAGCTCGGTCTTATCAATATCGGTGGCCCGGGCCGCGTCATGGCCGATGGCACGACTTGTGATCTCGAACCCATGGACGGGCTTTATCTCAGCCAGGGAACGCAGGAAATCGCCTTCGAAAGCGTTGACCCGTCGACACCTGCAAAATTCTATATCAACAGCGCGCCAGCTCACACGAGCTTTCCATCGCGGATCGTCAGCAGAATGGACGCGATCGAGAACGATCTCGGGGACGGCGCCACCTCGAACAAGCGCAAACTTTACCAGTATCTCCATCCGAAGGTTCTGCCGACCTGCCAGCTCCTGATGGGACTGACACGGCTCGAAACCGGCAGCGTCTGGAATACCATGCCGGCCCATCTGCATGATCGCCGCATGGAAGCCTATCTCTATTTCGACCTGCCGGAAAACGCGTTCGTCGTGCATCTGATGGGACGCCCCGAGGCCACGGAGCATCTGATCGTCAGAAGCGAGCAGGCTGTCCTTTCTCCGCCGTGGTCAATCCATTGCGGCGCAGGCACCTCTGCCTATGCTTTCATCTGGAGCATGGCAGGAGACAATCAATCCTTCACCGACATGGACATGGTCGACATGAAGAGCCTTCGGTAGGAAATAGCGTGGGCTGTTGAAAGAGCGAACCTTCGCCTTCGTCGGATAAGACGCACGGACAGGGACAGGGAACTGATCCTTCCACGGCTTGATTCGGCTGGGGCGCTGCCGCTTGCCAACTTCTCCAGTATCAGAATGATTTTCTTAACCTTTGCGACCTTTATAGATTTTGTTTGATCCGAAGCGGCGCTTGAGGTACCTCTTTTCGCGCCGAGGTGATTTTTGAAATTTTATCGCGGGGACATCATGACGGCGATCACTTACGCCCCTTTTCGGAGGGCAGCCTGCCTGGTTGGATTCGCCCTTCTGGCTGGCTGCACGTCGTCTCAGACGACATCGTCAATCACCAAGGATTCCGTGAAGACGAATACCGCGTCGATTGAAAGCGCGAAGCAGGTGTACACCTATACCGCAACTGACCGCGAATGCTTGAAACGGGCGATGTATTTCGAATCCAAGCGGTCAAGCAAAGACGGCTTCATGGCCGTCGGCAGTGTGGTGATGAACCGCCTGACTTCCGGTGCTTATCCGGAGACGATTTGCGGCGTTGTTTCGCAAGAGAAGCAATTCGCGCCGGGCGTGATGACACGCGTGATGAAAGAAGAAACGGCGCCTGAACTGAATGCTGCTGCAGACGCCATCCTTCGAGGCGAACGAAATCCCGAAGTGAAGGAAGCCATGTTCTTCCATCAGGATGGGCTGAAATTCCCTTACGACAACATGCACTATGTGACCGTGGCCGGTGGCAATGCGTTTTACGAGAAACGCGACGACGAAGGTGATCTGCAGACCCCTGCCCCAAAGCCGGCGGATGAATATATCCTCGCCTTCGCGCCGCATCTTGCCGCTTCGCCAAGCATGGTGGCCGTGAACGATGTCGGAGCAAGTGCCACGCAGGCAGAAGGGGATGATCTCGTGCTTCCGCTTGATGCCCCGGTTCCCATTCAACGACCCCAGCCTGCAAGCATGTCCGCCACAGGGCAGATGGCTCTGGCTCAGCCGGAAGTGTGGTCCTTGCGCCCCGCCGGGAAGTGATCTGCGTCGGGCCAAGTCAAGGCTCGCTTCCGTGGCTGTGGACATCTTCCCGGGCAGGTAACGTCCCGATTGCCTCGCCGATTTGCTGGCCATAGAAAGTCATGCGCCACTTTAAGGGGAAGCTGGCGGAATATTTCGGGGGCTAGTCAATGAATTCGCGTTTTTCTTGCGTGGCCGCACTCGGTGTGCTGGCCATGATCATGGTCGGCTGTACGACGACGGAAGAAGCCAACCAGGCGATCCAGTCCAAGTGGATCGGCCAGCCGGTCGATTCCTTCTTCACCTATTACGGGCCGCCCGTTTCGTCTTTCCCGCTGAACGACGGCGGAACGATCTATACCTGGGTCGGCGGCGAGACGACGCGTTATATTCCAGCCCAGTATCAGACACCGCAACCCGCCAAACAGGATGCGAACCGGGTTATGCGCACGACGACGGAAACGCAGAAAAAGGCGGATGGCAGCACCGTCACGACCACCAAAACCTCGTCTTTCGGCATTTCGGCTCAACCGGCCGCGCCACAGATGATTTCGCCGGCCCGCACCGAGGATCTCTTCTGCGAACTGCAGATTACAACCGGCGCCGACAAGATCATCCGCATGCTGCGCGCGACGAAAGACACCGATGGCGAAGGTTTCAGCTTCTCGCGCTGCGCCGAAGTGATGGGTGTCAAGAAGTAGGCCGCGTCAACGCAGCCTTACATGTTCCATCCGAAAGCCAAGGCCGATGAGGCGTCCTGCCAGATGGGCAAGCACTGGCCATCGGGCAATGCCGCGGATAAAGGCGGGCGGGCCTTTTCGTCTCTGCTCGTCCGCCTGATCGGCGCGGCGGCGGCTGCGCATCATCAGCTGCAACTTCTGTGTCGCTTTGGTCGGAAAGCCGCGGCGTTTTTCCACGGCCGCCAGATCGGCATCGGAAAGGCGGTTTTCCCCTAATGGAGCCGCCAGGATGTTGGCTGCCGCCACGGCATCCTGGATTGCCAGGTTAACGCCGACACCGCCGATCGGCGACATCGCATGTGCCGCATCGCCGATGCAGATGAGTCCCGGTCGCCACCACTGTTTCAGTCTGTCGATGCGGACGGTGAGCAAGCTCGTATCGTCGAATGTCCGGATTTCCTGCATGCGGTCCGCCGGCAGCGGCGAAACATCGATCACCATCTGGCGGAAGACCTGGATGCCTTTCTCGCGGATTTCGGCAAGCGTTCCCTTGCGGATGACATAGCCGCATTGCCAATAGTCACCGCGATCGATCAGCACGAAGCCCTGTCGCGGACCGGCATGCCCCATCACTTCGTTTGGATCGCCTGGCTGTTTCGAAAGCTTCATCCAGACCACCTCGCTCGGAATGCCGAAACTTTCGACGATGAGCCCCGCCTTCTCCCGCACTACCGAGTTCCGGCCGTCTGCACCTATAACGAGCCTGGAATGGACGGTGAGACTGCCTTCGGTCGTTTCTGCCACGAGGCCTGAAATCCGATTACCCTCTTCCAACAGTTCCGTGACCTTTGCATTCATGATCAGCCGGAAATTCGGATATCCCTGCGCTTGAGCTGCAAGGAAGCTCAGGAAATCCCATTGCGGCATGAAGGCGATGAAGCGGTTCTTCACCGGCAGGCGGGAAAAATCGGCGATGGTAATCGTTCGGCCCGCCATTTCAGCGGACAATTTCGGCGCCCGCGTATGCGGCAGTTTCAGGAACTCGTCGATGAGGCCGAGTTCCTGCATCACTTCCATGGTCGACGGGTGAATCGTGTCGCCGCGAAAATCCCGCAGGAAATCGCCATGCTTTTCTATCACCACGACATCGACCCCCGACCGCGCCAGCAGATAACCGAGCATCAGGCCCGCCGGCCCGGCTCCTGCGATCACGCATGTGGTCTTTATTTCCTGTCTCGCACTCATGACCTATTTCGCTTGAAGTCACTTCCCGGATCAAGCAGCACTTGGTCGCGGCCTGATGAAATTCAAGCCTTGTGAGCTGCGACTTTCGCTTGTAGACCTGCGGCAGCTTTATGAAACGGAAGATATCATGGCCGGTACCGGCAAACGCCGCATCAGCATTCTTGGCTCCACAGGCTCGATCGGCGTCAACACGCTCGATGTCGTGGATCAGCTCGGCGGTCGTGAGGCTTTTGACGTCGTTGCGATCACCGGCAATGCCAATATCGCCCTCCTGGCCGAACAGGCTAAGGCCTGCGGCGCGAGACTGGCCGTCACTGCCGATGACGCTCAATATTCTGCCCTGAAGGACGCGCTTGCGGGCAGCGACATTGAAGTGGCCGCCGGGCGCGACGCACTGATCGAAGCGGGCGCGCGGGATTCCGACTGGGTCATGGCGGCAATCGTGGGCACTGCGGGGCTCGCACCGACGCTGGCCGCCGCACAACGAGGCGCCGACATCGCCCTTGCCAACAAGGAGTGCCTGGTCTCTGCCGGTGAGCTTTTTATCAACGCGGTTGCCGAAGGCGGCGGGCGGTTGATTCCGGTCGACAGCGAGCACAGCGCAATCTTTCAGTCGCTGGAAGACGACCAGCATCATGCCGTGGAACGCATCGTTCTGACTGCATCAGGCGGCCCCTTCCGCACCTGGACACGCGAGGCGATGGCGGGCGTTACGGTAGAGACCGCCCGTGCCCATCCCAACTGGTCGATGGGATTGAAGATCTCGATCGGCAGTGCCTCCATGTTCAACAAGGCGCTGGAGATGATCGAGGCGAAACACCTCTTCGATCTGAAGCCGGACCAGATCGAGGTGATCGTCCATCCGCAATCGGTCATCCATTCCATGGTCGGGTACACGGACGGCTCGGTGCTTGCCCAGCTCGGCTGCCCGGACATGCGCACCGCGATCGGTTATGCGCTCACTTATCCGAACCGGCCAAAGCTCAATGTCGAACGGCTGGATTTCGCGAAACTCGCACGTCTCGATTTCGAAGCCCCGGACGAAGTGCGCTTCCCGGCACTGCGGCTTGCGCGAACGGCGCTTGAACGCGGCGGCATACAGGGCGCAGCCATGAACGCTGCAGAAGAGACCTCCTTCCACGCCTTCTGTGCCGGCCGCATCGGCTTCCTGAATATGGCCGACATTACCGAACAGGTGATGGACAGCATGGCAGATTACGGCGCAGCCACGACCATGGACGAGGTTTTCGCGGCGGATGCAGAAGCCCGCAGGCGGGCCGGTGAAATCATCGCGAAAAATGAAATGGCCGCATAAGCGGCCATTTGGCTTATCCGATTTTCAGACCGGTCACGCGACGTGCCTTGCCAGCGCACAACGCGACCAGAGCTGGTGCAGCGAGCCGACCAGATGCTCGATATCGGCATCCGAATGCAGCGGAGTCGGAGTGATGCGCAAGCGTTCGGTCTTCTTTGCCACGGTCGGGTAGTTGATCGGCTGGACATAGATGTCGCAGGTATCGAGCAGGATATCCGAAATCCATTTGCACTTTGCAGCATCGCCAACCATGACCGGCACGATATGGCTGGGATTGTGCATGTGCGGAATGCCGCGCTGGTCGAGCATGGTGCGCAACTTGCGAACGCGATCCTGATGACGGACGCGCTCGAAGGGGCTTGCCTTCAGATGCCGGATCGAAGCAAGCGCACCGGCAGCCAATGTCGGCGGCAGTGCCGTCGTAAAGATGAAGCCGGAGGCGAAAGAGCGAATGAAATCGCAAAGTGCTGTGGAGGCAGCGATATAGCCACCCATCACACCGAACGCCTTGCCAAGCGTCCCCTCGATGACCGTCAGCCGATCCATCAGGCCTTCGCGCTCGGCAATGCCGCCGCCACGCGGGCCATACATGCCGACCGCATGCACTTCATCGAGATAGGTCATCGCTCCGTATTTGTCGGCCAGATCGCAGATTTCCTTGATCGGGGCAATATCACCGTCCATCGAGTAGACGGATTCGAAGGCGATCAGTTTCGGCGCGCTCGGATCGGCGGCCGCGAGCTTCGCCTCCAAGTCATCGAGATCGTTGTGCTTCCAGATCACCCGTTCGCATTTGGCGTAGCGGATGCCCTCGATCATCGACGCATGGTTTAGCGCATCGGAGAAAATGATCAGCCCTGGGATCTTCTGGCCGAGCGTTCCAAGCGTTGCCCAGTTGGACATATAGCCCGAGTTGAAGATCAGGCCCGCTTCCTTGCCATGCAGATCGGCAAGCTCGCGCTCGAGGAGAACGTGGAAGTGCGTCGTTCCAGAAATATTCCGGGTGCCTCCCGCACCCGCGCCACAGTGATCGATGGCTTCCTTCATCGCCTCGATCACGGCGGGATTCTGGCCCATGCCGAGATAGTCGTTGGAACACCAGACGGTTACTTCCTTCGGACCGTCGGGAGTGTGGCGTGTGGCGCGCGGGAAATTGCCACGATGCCGTTCGAGATCGGCGAACACCCGATAACGACCCTCCGTGTGAAGCCCGTCCAGTTCGCTCTTGAAAAATGCCTCGAAATCCATGTCACACTCCAGAACCTGCTTTGGTTTTGGTTTCAGTCGCGCTTTTCGTCAACCCCGCGATGCGTGATAAAACCCACCTGCGGCAAAAGGCCCGTATTTTTGAATTATTCCAATAAAAGACTTAGCCAGTATCGGCAATGTCATAATTGATCCACGTCAATGAGGAAGGAAAGAGCAGCGCCTGCGCTCCTTCCTTTCCGGTTCGGATCGCGACTGGTTATCAACCCGCAGCAACGACGGCTCGTTTCGCCATGACCTTCACGAGGTTGGCGCGATACTCCGCATTGGCATGCAGGTCCGAGAGAAGATTGGACGAATCCACCGCGATGTTCGACAGAGCATCGGCTGACCAGTCGGAAGCAAGCGCCTGTTCGAAGCCCGAATGGCGAAAGACACCGTTCGAGCCGGCGCCGGTCACGGCGACACGCACGCCACTGGACGTCTTTGCCACGAAGACGCCGGCCATCGCGAAGCGCGAGGCCGGATTGTTGAACTTCGCATAACCTGCCTTTTCCGGCGCATCGAAGGAGACGGCGGTCACAATCTCGTCATCCTCAAGGGCGGTCTCGAATAGGTCCGTGAAGAACTCATCCGCCGCGATCGAACGTCGGTCGGTAATCACCGTCGCAGCAAGGCCAAGTAAGCCAGCCGGATAATCCGCCGCCGGATCGTTATTGGCAATCGAGCCCCCGATCGTGCCCATATGGCGCACATGCGGGTCTCCGATATGGCTTGCGAGCTCGCAGATCGCAGGGCAAATGGAACGAAGTTCACGGGAACCGGCGACATCGGCATGCGGCGTGGCGGCGCCGATCGTCACCTTGCGGCCGTCGATCGAAATCCCGCGCAGAGCCGCGATATGCCGGAGATCGATGAGATCGGTCGGCGCGGCGAGCCGCTGCTTCATGGTCGAGATCAGCGTCATGCCGCCGGAGAGATATTTACCCTCCTCATGCGCGGCGCGGAGTTTGACGGCATCTTCCACGGAGGAAGCCCGGTGATAGCTGGTTGCATACATTGTCCATTCCTCCTCAATGAGCCGCGTGCATCGCCTGCCAGACCTTCATCGGGGTCGCTGGCATGGTAAGCCCGTTATTGCCGATCGCATCGGTGATGGCGTTGATCAGCGCCGGCGGCGAGCCGATCGCACCTGCCTCACCACATCCTTTGATACCGAGCGGATTATTTGGGCAAGGCGTGTTCTGGTGCGACAGCTTGAAGGACGGCAGGTCGTCGGCGCGCGGCATGGCGTAATCCATGAAGCTCGCCGTCAGGAGCTGACCGTTCGAATCATAGTGCACAGCCTCGAGCAGCGCCTGGCCGATGCCTTGGGCCAAACCGCCATGCACCTGGCCCTCTACAATCAGCGGATTGATGATATTGCCGAAGTCATCGGCGGCGACGAACTGGATGATGTCCGTCTCGCCGGTTTCCGGATCGATCTCGACCTCCGCGATATAGCAGCCGGCCGGGAAGGTGAAGTTGGCCGGATCGTAGAAAGCCGTTTCTTTAAGCCCGGGCTCCATACCGGCCGGCAGGTTATGGGCCGTATAGGCGGCGAGCGCCACCTGGAACCAGGGCAAGGCTTTATCCGTACCGGCGATCTTCAACTCGCCGTTTTCGATCACGACATCCTGCTCGTCCGCCTCCATCAGATGCGCCGCGATCTTCTTTGCCTTGGCCTCGACCTTGTCGAGTGCCTTGACGATCGCCGACATGCCGACTGCGCCGGAGCGGGAACCATAGGTGCCCATGCCCATCTGCACCTTGTCGGTATCGCCATGAACGATGTTGATGCTGTCGATCGGCACGCCGAGTCGGCCGGCGACGAGCTGAGCAAACGTGGTTTCGTGACCTTGGCCGTGGCTATGGGAGCCGGTCAGAACCTCAATCGTTCCGACCGCATTCACCCGTACTTCCGCCGATTCCCAAAGACCGACACCTGCGCCGAGCGAACCGACCGCCTGCGACGGTGCAATACCACAAGCTTCGATATAACAGCTCATACCGATGCCGCGCTTCTTGCCACTGGCTTCCGACTGTGCCTTGCGGGCAGCAAAGCCGTTCCAGTCGGCCGCCTGCATCGCAGCTTCGAGCGAAGCTTCGTAATCGCCGGTGTCGTAATTCATGATCACCGGCGTCTGATAGGGGAAGGAACGGATAAAATTCTTCCGCCTCAGTTCAGCCGGCGAGACGCCGAGCTCGCGCGCCGCCGTCTCGATTGTGCGCTCAAGCAAGTAGGTGGCTTCAGGGCGCCCGGCGCCGCGATAGGCATCGACCGGCACGGTATTGGTATAGACGGTGCGGACATTGGCATGAATCGCCGGGATCGCATATTGGCCGGAAAGCAACGTCGCATAGAGATAGGTCGGCACGGCCGAGGAGAAGAGCGACATATAGGCGCCGAGATTGGCAATCGTGTCGACCTTCAGCGCCGTGATGCGGTTGTCCGCATCGAAGGCCATCTTCACCTTGGAAATATGGTCACGGCCGTGGGCGTCGGTAAGGAAGGCTTCTGTGCGGTCGGAAGTCCATTTCACCGGCACTCCGGTCTTTTTCGAAGCCCACAGGCAGACAATCTCTTCTGGATAGATGTAGATCTTCGAGCCGAAACCGCCGCCCACATCCGGCGCGATGACGCGCAGCTTGTTTTCCGGCGCGACATTGTAGAACGCACTCATGACAAGGCGAGCCACGTGCGGGTTCTGGCTCGTCGTATAGCAGGTGTAGTGGTCTTCGGCCGCATCATAGATGCCGAGCGTGGCGCGCGGCTCCATCGGGTTCGGCGAAAGCCGGTTGTTGACGATCTCGATCTCGGTGACATGCGCGGCCGACGCGATCGCCCGGTCGGTCGCATCCGGATCGCCGAGCTGCCAGTCGAAGATCAGGTTGTTTGATGCTTCCGGGTGGAGCTGCGGCGCTCCAGCCTCCAGCGCTGCGGTCGCCTCGGTGACGGCCGGAAGCAGCTCATAGTCGATGACGACGGCTTCCGCCGCATCGCGGGCCTCACCGATGGAATCCGCCACGACGATCGCAACCGCATCGCCCACATAGCGCACGGTTTCAGCGGCGAGCGGCCGCCATGCGCCCATTTTCATCGGTGAGCCATCCTTCGAATGGATCATCCAGCCGCAGATGAGATTGCCGATGCCATCGGCCTGCAGCTGCTTGCCGTCCAGCACATCGATGACGCCCGGCATGGACTTCGCGGCACTCGCATCGAAGCTCTTGATCCTGGCATGCGCGTGCGGACTGCGAATGAAGTAGGCGGATTTCATGCCGGGGACGATCATGTCGTCCGTATAGCGCCCCTTGCCGGTCAGGAAACGCTTGTCTTCCTTGCGGGTTACGCGTGCACCGATTCCTTCAACACCCATTTTCATCTCCTCCAGAAATGAGCGAATAGCCAATAGGAAGTAGCGAATAGAGGGAGTTCGAGTAGCGACGGGCCAAACCAGCGGCCAATTCGCTATTCGCTACTCCCTATTCGCTTGCCTTCACTCCGCCGCTTGACGGCCCGATGCCATTTCGGCATCGGCGGCGAGGATGGCCTTGACGATATTGTGGTAACCGGTACAGCGACAGATATTGCCTTCCAGCCCTGCGCGGACCTTCTCTTCTGTCAGCGAACCGCCTTCACGCTTGATCATGTCGACCGCCGTCATCACCATTCCGGGCGTGCAGAAGCCGCATTGAAGTCCGTGGTGCTCCTTGAAGGCCGCCTGCACCGGATGCAGTTCGCCCTGGCCGGCCAGCCCCTCAATCGTTGTGATCGTTGAACCGGAAGCCTGTACCGCGAGGATGGAACAGCTTTTGACCGAATGGCCGTCCATATGGATGACACAAGCGCCGCACTGGGTCGTGTCGCATCCCACATGCGTTCCGGTCAAACCAAGTTTTTCGCGGATGAAGTGCACGAGCAGGGTGCGATCCTCGCATTCGCCGCTCATCGTGCGGCCGTTCACGGTCAGCGTCACTTTCGTCATCATTTTCCTCCTCGCATCTCTCCCGGATACGGGCATCATCATTTGCTTTTTTACGGAGAGGATCAACTGCTACTTTCTATGGAAACGTCAATTATTTGGTCGGCCTCGGAACCCGTCTTGACGCTTCCACGAGCGATTCGAGGACAAATTCCTCAAAGAAATGAAGGCGGCATATGGACTCTTCTACATCGCACCCTATTGTTCCCGCGATAGTGCTGGAGCTTGCTGGCGGATGCCGCGGAAGGGCCGGCCATAATAAGACATAAGGAGAAATGTCATGAAGAAAGCCATCGTGCTTCTGATGCTTGGCGCATCGCTCGCGAGTTGCACCGCAACTGAACAAGGCGCTGGCATCGGCGCTGCATCGGGTGCCGTGATCGGTGGCCTCGCGACAGGCAACGTCCGCGGTGCGGCTGTCGGCGCCGCGATCGGCGGCGTATCGGGTGCATTGATCGGCTCCGTCGCCGAACAGCCCGGTCAGTGCTACTATCGCGACCGCTATGGCCGTCGCTATGTCGACGATTGCCCGCGCGGTTACCGATAAACGCTCGGATTGCCGGCGGAATGTGTGGCCCCGGAGCACGCTTCGGGGCTTTTTCTTTCATGAAATCATCGCGAAGGACAGACAAGGGGTACCCCGCCCCTTCTTTTGCCGTTAGATAGGTTTTGTTGGGGGCTATGAGGACTCAAAGCCGAGGCGTCGACAGTTAATTTGCGTATGCGAAACAAAAGTACGGGGCGGGAAAAGGACCGGAAGCTGAGGGGAGCAGGCATCGTCGCAATGCTCGTCGCCGCCTTTCTGTTTGCTCCGCCGCTCGCAAACGATGCCTACGCCTTCAAGATATTCGGCATAACGCTCTTCGGGGATGAAGAGGAGACGGTCGAGGTCATCGATCCTGTCCGGTACGACGTGACACTCGAGACGGGAGATGCGGACAAGGATCTCAAGGAGCGCCTCGAAAATGCGGCGTCGCTCGTCACCGACGAGAAGCAGCCCGTCTCCGGCGATCTTGGTGTCATCATCAAGGCACGGGAAGACCGCGACCGACTGATCGCCGTTCTTTATGAAGAAGCGCGTTACGGCGGCACCGTACATATTTCCGTCGACGGCACCGACATAGACAGCTTGCCACCCAATCCGACCTTCAATCACGCGGCGCCGGTTCCGGTGACGGTTCGCATCGCCCCCGGTCCGGTCTTCAAGCTTGGCTCAGTGCGTTTTGAAGGAGATGCCGTCGGACGCGATCCCGCAAAATACGACCTGGTTCCCGGCGGAAAAGCCGGATCTCGCCTCATCCTCAAAGCCGGCGAGCAGCTTCTCGTCGATCTGAAGGATGAGGGCCGGCCGCTTGCAAAGCTTACCGAGCGACAGGTAACCGCCGATCACAGGACGAATACCATCGATGTCGTGCTTGGTGCTGTCGGTGGTCCCATGGCGCCTTTCGGTGCGGTGGCCGTCAAGGGCTCGCGCACCGTCGATGCCGCCTTCATCAGCCGTTATTCGCGGCTCGACAGAGGCGGGCGCTATTCGCCGGAGCAACTGAAGAAGGCGAATGACCGCCTGCGCGAGCTCGGTGTCTTTTCGAGCGTGACGATCCGCGAGGCGGATAGACTCGCTCCGAATGGTTCGCTGCCGCTGACGATCGAGGTTTCAGAAGGCAAACATCGTTATTTCGGCTTCGGCGCCGAATACTCCTCGATCGACGGAATCGGCCTTGAAGGCTATTGGGGTCATCGCAATCTGTTCGGCGAGGCCGAATCGCTGCGTATCGAGGGCAAGGTGTCCGGCATCGGAGCCACGACCGATCTCGGCACCTACGACTACTCCGCCGGCATCATATTCACCAAACCCGGTGCCTTCGTGCCCGAGGCGACTTTCGAATCCCGTCTCGAAGCCAAGAGCGAGACGCCGGATGCCTACGAGGCGCAATCGATCACCTATTCGGCCAGCATTGCTTATGAATTGAACGAAAGAGACAAGCTCACCGGCGGCGGCGAAGTGGCCTGGATCAATACCGATGACGCATTCGGCAAGAACCAGTACCTCACGGTCAGTCTGCCGGTCGGTTTCGAACGAGACGCCCGCGATAACAAGCTCGACCCTACAGAAGGTTATCACGCCACGCTTGCGGCAAAGCCCAGCTATGAGCTTCTGGACGGCACGGTCTTCTCCTCATTCGAAGGTTCGATCTCCGGCTATCTCGGCTTCGGGGAAGAAAATGGCATCGTGCTCGCGGGCCGGCTTGCGGCCGGTACATTGGTCGGTGCCGACGATCTTGAAAGCATTCCGGCGACACGCAGATTCTTCGCCGGAGGCGGTGGATCGGTGCGCGGTTATGCCTATCGGGAAATTTCGCCCTATAACAGTGCCGACGAGCCGACGGGCGGGCGATCCTATACGCTGGGCTCTTTCGAAGTACGGGTAAAAGTGTCAGAGAGTATCAGCATTGTACCTTTTATCGATGTCGGTACCGTGTCGACCGGAATCATGCCTGATTTTTCTGATATACGCGCGGGAGCGGGGATTGGCGTACGATATGCCACGCCTTTTGGGCCGCTCCGACTTGACGTCGCAATTCCGTTGCAGCGTTACGATGGCGGCAGCCAATACGGGATCTATGCTGGTATAGGACAGGCATTCTGAAAGGCAGATGGAAAGGTAGCATATCGGGCATGACGCTGATGGTTCGCCTGCTGAAATGGGTTGTGAAAGCCGTGCTTGGCGCGGCCGCGATCCTGTTCGTCATGGCGCTTGGTGTTCTCCTTTTCGTGGCGCTCACTCCCGTTGGCGGACGGGTGGCGGCAGACCGAATCTCCGCAATTGTTTCCACCCCGGACCGAACCATCACCTTTTCGCGGCCGGAGGGCCTTTTGACCGGCGATCTGCGGATCGACACGCTTACCCTTTCCGACAAGGCAGGGCCTTACGCCCAGATCGGCGGCATCAAGGTTGACTGGTCACCAACGGCGTTGGCCGGAGGTGTTTTCCGTGCCGAACGTATTTCCGCCGAGACCGTGAATTTCATCCGTCCGCCGCGGCCCTCGAACACTCCGGAAGCACCTCAAACGACTTCGAGTTCTTCAGGATCCCCTCTCCCGATCGGCATCCGCGTCGCACAGATCGACCTGCCGGACATCAATCTCTCTCAGGCGCTTTCCGGACGGGATTTCTCCCTCTCGGTCAAGGGCTCGATAGATGCGACCGGACCCGACATCTCGCTCGATTTGCAGGCAACCCGGAAGGATGAGCCGGATGCAAAGGCATCCGCCGATGTGGTCTACGCCCCCTCCGAGAATCGTCTGACACTGAAAGCCGCTGTCTCCGAGCCGCAAGGTGGTCTGCTTGCCCGCCTCCTGCGCCTGCCGGGCGCGCCTGCGGTGGAACTGGCGCTCGACGGCGAAGGTCCGCTTTCCGATTGGGCCGGCAAATTGCAGGGCAGCGTCGGCGGCACCCCGGTCATCGCCGTCGACGGCAAGCACATGCTCATCGAGGACGGCAGGCACCGCGTCGAGGTGACTGGCGGCGGCCAGCTCGCAACCCTGTTGCCGCCCGCGTTCCGGCCTCTGTTCGACGGCACGACCGATATCAATGTCGCCGCAATCTATGCCGACTCCGGCCGCGTCGACATCGAACGCGGCAACCTCACCTCGGGCGCCGTGAAGATTTCCGCACAGGGGGTCTGGGATCCAACGGGCGACAACAGCCTCACTGCGGGTCTCGCCGGCACCAACGGTCCGGTAGCCTTCGTCTGGCCGATCAGCGGTCAGGAGAGCCGGTTTTCTTTCGAGAGCATCAATTTCACCCTGACGGGTGCCGCATCCTCGGCCCGCTTCAACGCAACGGCTGCCTTGAGCGCCGCCGAACTGCCGCAAGGTCGCTTCGGGCAAATCCGTCTGCAGGCGGAAAGCGAGGATCTCAATCTCATCGATCGCGCAGGCAGTATCCGCAGCCGGTTCACCGTTGCTCGCACGGACTTTACAAACGATAGCCTCGATCGAATCATCGGCGGGCCTGTGACGCTGGATGCGCCGCTCAGGCTCGCGCCGCCGGCGATCGGCCTCGACGCGGCGACCTTTGACAGCGCCAATGTCAATGGCACACTTTCTGGCGCCTATGACATGTCGAAGCAGGCTGTCACTGGTAATTTCCGTGTCTTCGCAAACCCTGCCGTGCTGCCGGCCGCGCTGGTCTCGAAGTTCGAGGGCAAACTTTCGGCCGAAGGTTATGTCAACGCGGCGACCGACGGCCGTGGCCGTGTAAGCCTCGAAAACTTCGTGATGCGCTCCAATGCAGTTGAGGCGAATGGTAACGTTGTTCTCGAAAACCAGACCGTGACCGGCCACCTTGCCGGCCGCATGCCGGACTTGAAGCGCTGGCTGCCCGAAGGCGAGGGCGCTGCGGGGTTCGACATCGCTGTCAACGGCCCGCTCGCCGCAATGGGCGTGAAGGCCGTTCTCAATTCCGCGGACGCACGTCTCGTCGGCCGCAAGCTCCAGAACATGAGCGTTGTCTTCGACGGTACCGCCGACCCGAACGCACCCAGGGGCAAGTTGACGGCCACGGGCTCGTTGGACGGCCAGCCGATCCGCGCCAACGCCGATATAATCTCGACACAGGGCCGTACGAGCGCACCGTCAATCAGCGCCGAGGTCGGCCCCAACAAACTCAATGGTGCGTTGAGCTTCTCACCCGATTTCCTGCCGGAAGGCCAGTTGAACTTCGATTTTCCGGATGTCTCGATGCTTGCCGCACTCGCCGCCCAACAGGCCCAGGGCGATCTCCGCGGCTCCGTGACTTTCAGCAATCCGGATGGCCGGGCCGGCGCCGCAATCCGGGCCTCCGGCAATGCGCTTCGCCGCGGTTCGATCGAGATCGTCCAGCCGAACATCGATCTTGCCATTCCGGACATAAAGGCGATTGCGGCCGAGGGCACCGTGCGCGCCGCCCGCATCGGCGCCGGATCCGTTGGCGTCAGCGACATCAACCTTGACGTCAGCCATAGCGGCAGCAGGACAGGCTTCAACCTCACCGCCCAATACGACAATGCGCCGCTCAATGCCGTTGGTGATGTCCAGACCGATGGCGAGATCTCGGTGGGCATAGAGAATTTCACCGCCTCGCCACGCAACATCCCGGTTCGGCTTGCCGCCCCCACCCGTATTGCCATCGCCAATGGTGGTGCGCGGCTTGCCGGACTAACGCTCGCGACCGGCAGCGGCAGCGTCACCGTTAACGGCACTGCGGGCTCATCCCTCGACCTGACGGCCAATATCAACGCACTGCCTGCGAACCTGCTCAATGCCTTCGTTCCCGCGATCAACGCTGCCGGCACGATCTCCGGCACCGTGAACGCCACGGGGTCCACGTCCGCTCCTGCCATCCGCTATGATCTTGAATGGAATGATGCACAGCTTCGCCAGACGCGCGATGCTGGCATCAGTCCGTTTCGCCTCGAAGCAAGCGGAAGCTTTGCCAATGGGACGATCGCACTAGACACCACCCGCCTGACGGGGTCCGACGGCCTCGACCTGTCCGCCGCCGGCCGCGTTCTCCTTCAGAACGGTGTTCCGGCTCTCGACATCAACGCCCGTGCCAATGCGGTGCCCGCAAGCCTGATCAACGCCTTCGCGCCGAACCTGGGCGCCCGCGGCACAATTTCCGGGACAGTCACCGCAACCGGGACGCCGGAAGCGCCTGCCGTCCGTTACGATCTTCGCTGGGCCGATGCCGGCGTCAGCCAGACCGCATCTGCGGGGCTGGCACCACTGAACGTCACGGCAAACGGGACTTTCCAGAATGCTGCAGTCACCGTAGATACCAGACTTTCGGGTGGCGGTGGCATCTCGCTTGCGGGCCGCGGTTCGGTTTCACTGGCTGGCGAAAAGCCTCTCAACCTCAAATTCAACGGGCAATTGCCCTTCTCCATCCTCGCCGGCCAGCTTGCCGCTCAAGGCTTCGTGCTGGAAGGTACCGGCAATATCGATCTGGCAATCGGCGGCACGGCTTCGGCGCCGGCGATCACTGGCACGGCCTCCTCATCCGGCGCACGGCTTGTCGACGTGCGGCGCAACCTTGCCGTTACTGATCTTGCCGCCAATATCTCCTTCAACGGTAACAACGCCAATATTTCCCAGCTCTCCGGCAAGCTCTCAGGCGGCGGCAGCATCTCGATCCAGGGCTCGGTCGGCATTACGCCCGGCTCCGGCTTTCCGGCCGATCTGAGGATCACGCTGGCGCGGGCAACCTATGCGGACGGGACCCTCTTTGCCGCAACGGCCGACGGCGCCTTGACCCTGACCGGCCCGCTGACGTCAGGCCCCGTCCTTGGTGGCCGGGTAACGCTGACCAAGGCAGCGATCACCGTGCCTGCTCGGCTCCCGACCTCGCTTGCGGAAATAGACATCCATCACCGCAATGCCCCACCCGATGTGCTGCGACAGATGGAGGAACTCCGTCCCAGGGAGGCAACCGGCAGTTCGAGGCCGATCGCCCTCAATCTGCAGATCAGCGCTCCCAACGGCATCTTCGTCCGCGGTCGCGGTATCGATGCGGAACTCGGCGGTGACCTGACCATAACCGGCACAGCAGTAGATCCCATCGTCTCCGGCGGTTTCGAAATGCGCCGTGGACGCATCGTCATCCTCGCCAAGCGGCTCGATTTCACGGAAGGTGAAATCACCTTCGGCGGCGGGCTGATCCCGGTCCTGAACATGGAAGCCAGCACGACCTCGGCCCAGACGACAATCATCGTGAAGGTCAGCGGCGTGGCGAACGATCCGACCATCACCTTCTCTTCTTCGCCCGCCCTGCCGCAGGATGAGGTCCTGGCGCGGCTGATCTTCGGCCAGTCCATGTCCCGGCTTTCGCCGCTGCAGATCGCCCAGCTCGCCGATGCCGTTACCCAGCTCGCCGGTGGTGGTTCCACCTCCCTTCTCGAAACCCTGCGCAGCAATCTCGGCGTCGACGACCTCGATATCAACACCGACGAGACGGGCCAGACGACCGTCTCCGTCGGCCGCTACATCAACAATCGTACCTATGTGCAGGTCGAGCAGGGCGGCTCCGGCGGCGCCGAGGCCACGATCAATCTCGATATCGGCCGAGGCGTGAAACTCAAGGCCGGCGCCGGGACAGAAGGCGGCAAGGCCGGCATCTTTTACGAGCGAGAATACTGATTTCGAGCCTCATTTATCCTGCCTTTCCCGGAGAAGAGAATGAACTCCAAGGACATCACATTGATCGGCGTTCCCCTGGAAGAAGGGTCCGGCCGCGGCGGGTGCGCCATGGGCCCGGCAGCCTTCCGTCTGGCTGGCATTGTCAAGTCGCTGGAAGGCCTGGGGTTCCGCGTCAGCGATAGCGGAGACCTGCGCCCGGAACCTGCAACCGATCTCGAAGAGCGGCAGGATGCCAAGAATCTGCCGATCGTCGGCGCTTTCGCGCGGGCTCTGGAAAACCGGACCTATGAAAAGGCTAAAGCCGGTACGATACCCGTGATCATGGGCGGGGATCATAGCCTTTCCATGGGCAGCGTGCCGGGCATGGCCCGTTACGCTGCCGGGATCGGCCGGCCACTCTTCGTGCTCTGGATCGATGCTCATGCGGATTTCAACTCGCCGGAAACCTCGCCGTCAGGCAATATTCACGGAATGCCGGTGGCCTTCTTCACAGGACAGGCGGAATTCGCACCGATCCTCGACCGCGACCGCCCCATGGTCGACCCGCGGAATGTTTTCCAGATCGGCATCCGCTCCGTCGATGAAATCGAGCGGAAGATGATCGCCGAGCACGGCGTCAACGTCTTCGACATGCGCGCCATCGATGAGAACGGCATCGCAGCGATCATGCTTCAGGTGATCGATAGGGTAAACGCCGCCAACGGTCTTTTGCATGTCAGCCTCGACGTGGATTTCCTCGATCCGGATATCGCGCCGGGAGTAGGCACCACCGTACCGGGAGGCGCAACCTTCCGCGAAGCGCATCTGATCATGGAAATGTTGCATGATACCGGACTTGTCTGTTCGCTCGATCTCGTCGAGTTGAACCCGTTCCTTGACGATCGCGGCAAGAGCGCGCGGATCATGGTGGAACTGACGGCAAGCCTCTTCGGCCGGCGGGTCCTGGATCGCCCGACCCGTTCGGCTTGATCATCAGCGGCAAACACAAAAAATGCACGCCTTTCATGTAGAAAATTGATATAATAAAGTTTATGTACGTATTTTCCCCAAGGACATAAAGCAAATCATTGACCTGACGTTAATTTTTATGGGCTACTTCTTGTGAGACTCAAGTACCCCATGCAGCGCGGTGCTTATTTCGCAAAGAAGCGACTGGCGACTTGAGACGAAGCTCAACTCACAAGCTGGAGCAGACCAAGTCCATGTCCATCCTTTCTCTTCCAGGCGCCGACGCAAAAGCAATACTTGCAGCGCTCGGTAAATCGCAGGCGATCATCGAGTTTGATCTGTCCGGAAACGTCCTCACGGCCAACGAAAATTTCTGCAAGGCACTCGGCTATACGCTCTCCGAGATTGTCGGCAAGCATCACAGCATGTTCTGCGACCCGGCTTATACGAGGTCACAGGACTACAAGGACTTCTGGGCGCGCCTGGGTAGCGGCAAATGTGATGCCACTACCTACAAGCGGATCGGGAAAGGGGGCCGCGAAATATGGATTCAGGCGTCCTACAATCCGGTCATGTCCGGCGGTAAGCCCTACAAGGTCATCAAGTTTGCGACTGACATCACTGCCGCAAAGCTGAAGGCCGCCGAAGACGAAGGGAAGATCAATGCGATCTCGCGGATCCAGGCTGTCATCGAATTTACACCGACCGGCGAGATCCTGACCGCCAACGATAATTTCCTGTCCTGCCTCGGCTACCAGCTCGCCGAGATTGCCGGCAAGCATCACAGCATGTTCTGCGAGCCGGCATTCCGTGACAGCCCCGATTATCGTCAATTCTGGAAGAAGCTGGCGGGCGGCGAAGCCATCGCCCAGGAATTCAAGCGCATCGGCAAAGGCGGCAAGGTGGTCTGGATCCAGGCCTCCTACAACCCGATCTTCGATGCCGATGGCCGGGTCTTCAAGGTTGTCAAGTTTGCGACCGACATTACCGAGCGGGTGCGCGCTGTCGATGATCTTGCCGTCGGCCTTACCGCGCTGTCCCATGGTGACCTCACGGCTCAGATCGAGAAGCCTTTCATCCCGACGCTGGAAAAGATCCGTATCGATTTCAACGAGGCGGTCGCCAAGCTGGCAGAGGCTATGCGTACGGTCGGCGAGAATGCAGAAGGCATCGCCGGCGGCTCCAGCGAAATCCGCCAGGCCTCCGACAGCCTGGCAAAGCGGACGGAACAGCAGGCAGCGGCAGTCGAAGAAACTGCGGCGGCGCTGGAAGAGATCAGCCGAACGGTTACCGACAGCGCCAAGCGCGCCGAAGAAGCAGGCGGCCTTGTCTCTCGCACGAAGAGCGGCGCCGAACATTCAGGCGCCGTTGTTCGCAATGCCGTCGGCGCGATGGATCAGATAGAGAACTCTTCCAAAGAAATCTCGAACATCATCGGCGTCATCGACGATATCGCGTTCCAGACCAATCTCCTGGCACTCAACGCAGGCGTCGAAGCAGCACGGGCGGGCGAAGCCGGAAAGGGCTTCGCGGTTGTTGCCCAGGAAGTCCGGGAACTCGCACAACGGTCCGCTACCGCAGCCAAGGAAATCAAGACCCTGATCTCCACCTCCTCGGAACATGTCAAGCGTGGCGTTGCCCTGGTTGGAGAGACTGGCAAAGCCCTGGAACAGATTATCGCCCAGGTGGAGGACATCAACGGCAATGTCGTCGCGATCGTGGAAGCATCCCGTGAACAATCCACGGGGATCCGCGAGATCAGCAACGCCGTGAATTCGATGGACCAGAACACACAGCAGAATGCGGCCATGGTCGAGGAAACGACGGCAGCCAGCCACAGCTTGGCCCGCGAAGCCGAAACCCTGCGCAATCTCCTGGCACAATTTAGATTTGGGCAACACTCTTCGCATAGAATTGCTCAAGCGCGACCTGATGCACGCCCTGTCGCATCGCCGGCACGCAATCTCATGGCAACGGTCGCGCGCGCCGCATCAGGGGGAGCCGCTGCCGCCCAGGCAACGGATAGTTGGGAAGAATTCTGATGGCTACGACAATCAACTCCACAAGCTACAGCGGCGAAACGCTGGAGATCATAGCTTTTCGTCTGCACGAACAGGAGTTCTGCGTGAAGACGACGACAATCCGCGAAATCCGCGGCTGGGCCCCTTCGACCCCGATCCCGCATGCGCCACCGGACGTGATCGGTGTCATGAACCTGCGCGGTTCCGTCATCCCGATCATCGACCTCGCCTACAAGCTCGGCATGAAGAGCACGGTCGCCAACGAGCGCAGCGCCATCGTTGTCGCCGAGGTGCATAACATGGTGATCGGCATGCTCGTCGACCGCGTCTCCGATATCCTCACCATTCCCTCGAGCCAGGTTCAGCCGGTTCCGGAGATTTCCGCCTCTTTCGACAAATCCTTCTCGGAAGGCATCATCGCAAACGAGAACGGGATGATCTGCTTCCTGAATCTCGCCAAGATGTTCAAGGGCACCGAGGCGGAAGACCTGGCCGCCTAAGCGGACCACGGATAAGCTTGCAAAGCCGCCCGCGCGACATCGCCGGCGGCTTTTGCTTTATTTGATGATCATTCCTTTGGTTCGAACGGGGCAGGCCTGCGTCCAGCCCCCTGACGATCGAGCATCCAGCGAGGATATTCCGGCGGCAGTGCGCTCACTTCGTCCAGCCTCGCCATATCATCGGCATCGAGCCTCAAGGTCACCGCCTTGAGATTTTCTTCGAGCTGCTCCAACCGTTTGGCTCCGATGATGACGCTGGTCACGAACGGCTTGGCCAGGATGTAGCCCAGCGCCACTTCCGCGACACTCGCGCCATGTTTGGCGGCTACTTCGCGCATGACAGCAACGCAGGCCCAGGCGCGATCCTTATCGACCGGCGGAAAATCGAAGCTCGCGCGGCGGCCTTCGCCGTTGCTTGACGCACCGGGACCGTACTTTCCGGAAAGCAGACCGCCGGCGAGCGGCGACCAGACCATCAGACCAAGCTTCTCTTCCTGCATCAACGGAACGATCTCGCGCTCCAGATCACGACCGGCGATCGAGTAATAGGCCTGCACCGTCTCGAAACGGGCAAAGCCCTTGCGTTCGGAAATGCCGAGCGCCTTGGCGATGCGCCAGGCCGCCCAGTTGGAAAGGCCGACATAACGCACGAGGCCGCGTGACACGAGATCGTCCAGCGCCCGCAACGTCTCATCGATCGGCGTCACCGTATCCGTGCCATGAACTTGATAGAGATCGATATGATCCGTCTGCAGCCGTTCGAGGCTTTGCTCTACGGAATCCATGATATGGCCGCGCGAAGAACCCCGATCGTTCGGCTTGTCGCCCATCTGGCCATGAACCTTGGTGGCGATGATTACGTCCTTGCGCGCTACGCCGAGATTTTTGAGAGACTGGCCGAGAATACGCTCGGAATTGCCGAGCGAATAAACGTTTGCCGTATCGATGAAGTTGACGCCGGCAGCCAGCGATCGCTCGACGATCCTGTCGGCGGCGTCCTGTCCGACGCCGGCGATCTGGCTCCATTGCGAGGCGGCGCCCGCCTCTCCGAACGTCATGGTGCCGAGGCAAATTTCTGAAACGAAAAGACCCGTATTACCGAGCTGATTGTAGCGCATGGAAAACTCCCGTGTGCACTGAAGGCTGAAGATCGAGATAATCTGTACGGAGCCGGGCGGCGCGCGGAACGCGCGGGATGAGCTTGGGGAAAGCGGCGTCAGGCTCCACGATCAATCTAGATCGCATTCCCGCTTCGTCAATCGGAGCCGCCTCCGTTTTTTTTAGAACTTTTATGTGAGCGAAGATTCGTCCGCCGCCCTGGGATGACGCGGCTCGGCAATCGTTGTTTCGCGATCCGGAAGACAGAAATTCGCGCTATCAGGCCCTGACTTCCGGGATGCTCGGTTCGGAAAGCGATTCTCCCGATGCCGGTCCCTTGCCACCGGGCGCCCCCTCCTCCGCGTCCTCTCCGATGCCGACGCCCGATCCGGCCTTGGCGTCCGGTCGGCGGATCAGCACCGAAGCCTTGATGACAAGCGGCAGAAGCCCCTCGCCGCCGTTGTCGAGATGCTCGAAAAGGTGCCAGCGCATGCGCGGCTCCCAGAACTTGTTGATATGTGTGGCGACCCCTTCGGCACGTACGTTTTCCGGCTGCGACATGAAGAAGGTGGCGATCTGGTTCGCCATCCGGATCAGTTTTTCCAGCCCCTGATCATGCGACATCGGCGACAACTCCAGTGGTAATGCGATCGGTACGCGTAAAGACTTCGAAATCCTCGCCGCGCGTCAGCGCGATGAGGGTCATACCCGCTTCTTCCGCCGTGCGGATGGCAAGCGCGGTCGGCGCTGAAATGGCGATCAGAAGGGCACTGCCGAGAATCGCCGTCTTCTGGACCATCTCGACCGAAATCCGGCTGGTGACGACGACCACGCCGGACGGGCCTTCGATGCCCTGCCGAACCAATGCGCCGGCCAGCTTATCGAGAGCATTATGGCGGCCGACATCCTCGCGTACTGCGATCAGGCCTTTGCCGGGCACGAAAAAACCGGCGCCGTGAACCGCATGGGTCTCGGCATGCAGCGGTTGCGCATCGTTGAGCGATGCGGCAGCATCAGTGACGTCCTTCAAGGTCAGCGCCAGCAGGACGGCCGAAACATCCGGCACGGGCCGTATCGCCTGATCGATCGACTCGATACCGCAAAGCCCGCAGCCGACCGGCCCGGCCATATGCCGCCGGCGGGTACGAAGGGCATCTTCCTTATCTTCGGCAAGCGTAACCTGCACGTCGAGGCCACGCCCTTCATCGACGACGCTGATCTCCTCTATCTCGTCCGCCGAGGTGATGATACCCTCCGTCAGGCTGAAGCCCGCGGCAAAATCTTCGAGATCGGCGGGCGTGCCCATCATGACCGCATGGGTGGAACCGCCATAGGAAAAGGCGATCGGCACCTCCTCGGGCACCACCCGCGAACCGGCGCGAATGACGCCATTACGACGAGCGATTTCCGGGACTGTGGCGGTGGTCTTGAGCAGATTCATGCGGTTACTCCGCAGCCTCCAATTTCCCCGCGATCCGCCGCGACCGGCGAGACAGTTCTTCATAGTCGCTCTGCCATTCGGTCGGACCGTTGGAGGGCGAAACCTGCACCGCCGTCACCTTGTATTCCGGGCAATTGGTCGCCCAGTCGGAGAAGTCGGTGGTAATCACGTTTGCCTGCGTGTTCGGGTGATGGAAAGTCGTATAGACCACGCCCGGCGCCATGCGGTCCGTGATCAGTGCCCTGAGCGCCGTATCACCGGAGCGGCTGGCAAGCTTCACCCAATCGCCGTCCTTGATGCCGCGCTGCTCGGCGTCATGCGGATGGATCTCCAGCCGGTCCTCCGTATGCCACGCGACGTTGTCGGTGCGTCGCGTCTGGGCGCCGACATTGTACTGGCTGAGGATGCGGCCGGTGGTGAGTAGCAGCGGAAAGCGCCGGCCTGTGCGTTCATCGGTCGCGACATATTCCGTGCGGATGAACTTGCCTTTGCCGCGCACGAAACCGTCGACATGCATGATCGGCGAGCCGGCCGGATGGGCTTCGTTGCATGGCCATTGAACCGAACCCATCTTGTCGAGATGGTCGTAGGAAACCAGGGCGAAACTCGGCGTGGTCGTGGCGATCTCGTCCATGATTTCGGATGGATGGGTATAGCTCCAGTTGAGCCCCATCGCCTGCGCAAGCTTCTGGGTCACTTCCCAGTCGGCGTAACCGTTCTTCGGGCTCATCACCTTGCGGACTCGGTTGATGCGGCGCTCGGCATTGGTGAACGTCCCGTCCTTTTCGAGGAAGGTCGACCCCGGCAGGAAGACATGCGCGTAGTTGGCCGTCTCATTCAAAAAGAGGTCGTGGACCACCACGCATTCCATCGCGGCAAGCCCTGCCGAAACGTGTTTGGTGTCCGGATCGGACTGCAGGATGTCCTCGCCCTGGATGTAGATACCCTTGAACGTACCCTCGACGGCCGCATCCAGCATGTTGGGAATACGCAGGCCCGGCTCGTTGTTGAGCGTCACCCCCCACATCTTCTCGAAGATGTCGCGGGTCGCGTCGTCGGAAATATGGCGATAACCCGGCAGTTCATGCGGGAAGGAGCCCATGTCGCAGGAACCCTGCACGTTGTTCTGGCCGCGTAGCGGGTTCACGCCGACCCCCGGACGGCCGATATTTCCGGTCGCCATCGCAAGATTGGCGATCGCCATGACCGTCGTCGAGCCCTGGCTATGTTCGGTGACGCCCAGGCCGTAATAGATCGCGCCGTTGCCGCCGGTGGCATAGAGCCGGGCCGCGCCGCGGACGAGGTCGGCCGGCACGCCGGTGAATTTTTCCGTCGCCTCCGGGCTGTGCTGCTCTTCGGACACAAAGGCTGCCCAGTCCTCGAATTCCGACCAGTCGCAGCGCTCGCGGATGAACTTTTCGTCGAACAGGCCTTCGGTGACGATGACATGCGCCAGCGCGGTCAGCACGGCGACATTGGTGCCCGGCTGCAACGGCAGGTGATAGGCGGCTTCCACATGCGGCGTGCGGACAAGATCGATACGGCGCGGATCGATGACGATCAGCTTGGCACCTTGGCGCAACCTCTTCTTCAGCCGCGAGCCGAAAACCGGATGACCATCAGTCGGATTGGCGCCGATGACGATCACCACGTCCGTGTGTTCGACGGAGTCGAAATCCTGCGTGCCGGCCGAGGTCCCGAAAGCCTGGCCGAGGCCGTAACCGGTCGGCGAGTGGCAGACGCGCGCGCAGGTATCAACATTGTTGTTGCCGAAGCCGGCGCGGATCAGCTTCTGCACAAGGAAGGTCTCTTCGTTGGTGCAGCGCGACGAGGTGATGCCGCCGACCGAGTCGCGGCCATACTGATACTGCAAGCGCCTGAATTCCGACGCCACGTGCGCAAAAGCCTCTTCCCAGGTCACTTCGCGCCACGGATCGGAGATCTTCTCGCGGATCATCGGGTTGAGGATGCGGTCCTTGTGGGTCGCATAGCCATAGGCGAAACGGCCCTTGACGCAGGAATGGCCGCGGTTCGCCTGGCCATCCTTGTAGGGCACCATGCGGACGAGTTCTTCGCCACGCATCTCCGCCTTGAAGGAGCAGCCGACGCCGCAATAGGCGCAGGTCGTGACGGCCGAATGTTCCGGCTGGCCGATGGCAATCACAGACTTCTCCGTGAGTGTCGCGGTCGGGCAGGCCTGTACGCAGGCACCGCAGGAAACGCATTCCGAATCCAGGAAATGCTCGTGCATGCCGGGCGAGACGCGGCTCTCGAAACCGCGACCTTCGATCGTCAGCGCGAACGTACCCTGCACTTCCTCGCAGGCGCGCACGCACCGCGAACAGACGATGCACTTCGACGGGTCATACGTGAAGTAAGGGTTCGATTCGTCTTTCGGCATCCACTTGGCGTTGATCTCGCCATTGTTGCGAGCCTTGACGTGATTGTCGCCTTCGTAGCCGTAACGGACGTCGCGGAGTCCCACCGCGCCGGCCATGTCCTGCAATTCGCAGTCGCCGTTGGCGGCGCAGGTGAGACAGTCGAGCGGGTGGTCGGAGATATAGAGTTCCATCACGCCGCGGCGGATGTCCTTCAGCCGGTTTGTCTGGGTGTGGACGACCATGCCAGGCATGACCGGCGTAGTGCAGGAGGACGGCGTTCCGGCGCGGCCTTCGATCTCCACGAGACAGAGGCGGCAGGAGCCGAAAGCGTCGATCATGTCGGTGGCGCAAAGCTTCGGCACCTGGATGCCGGCTTCCATCGAGGCGCGCATGATCGAGGTGCCTTCCGGCACGGTGATCTGCCGCCCGTCGATCGTAAGCGTCACCTGGGTTTCGGATCCGGACGCCGGCGTGCCGTAGTCGATTTCGTGAACGAGGGACATGATGTTACTCCGCCGCTTCGATAAAGGGTGTTGGAGCGAAATCCTCCGGGAAGTGATTCATCGCGCTCATCACCGGATAGGGCGTAAAGCCGCCTAATGCACAGAGCGAGCCGAACTTCATCGTGTTGCAGAGGTCCGCCAACAGCGCCTTGTTCTTCTCAGGCTCGACGCCTTGAGCAATCTTGTCGGCCGTTTCCACGCCCCGTGTCGAGCCAATACGACACGGCGTACACTTGCCGCAGCTTTCGATGGCGCAGAATTCCATCGCGAACCGCGCCTGTTTGAGCATATCCACCGTGTCGTCGAAAACGGTAATCCCCGCATGGCCGATCAATCCGTCCCTGGCCGCAAAGGCTTCGTAATCGAACGGCGTATCGAACAGAGCACGTGGGAAATAGGCGCCCAGCGGGCCGCCCACCTGCACCGCCTTTACCGGCCGTGCGCTTGCCGTGCCGCCGCCGATATGATCGACGATCTCACCCAGCGACAGGCCGAAAGCGGTCTCGTAGAGCCCGCCATATTTGACATTGCCGGCGATCTGGATCGGGATCGTGCCCCGCGACCGGCCCATGCCGAAATCGCGATAAAAGGCCGCCCCCCGATCCATGATGACCGGCACGGAAGCAAGCGAGATGACATTGTTGACCACGGTCGGACGGCCGAGGAACCCCTTCAATGCCGGCAGCGGCGGTTTGGCGCGCACGATCCCCCGCTTGCCTTCGAGAGAATTGAGGAGCGAGGTCTCCTCGCCGCAGACATAGGCACCGGCACCCGATCGGATTTCCATGTCGAACGCATGCGCCGACCCCATCACCGACGGTCCGAGGATACCGGCGACACGGGCGATCTCGACCGCCTCCGTCATCGTCTCGATCGCATGCGGATATTCGGAACGGATATAGACATAACCCTTGGTGGCACCGGTCGCGACGCCCGCAATGATCATGCCTTCGATCAGCACGAAGGGATCGCCCTCCATGATCATACGGTCGGCAAAGGTCGCACTGTCCCCTTCGTCGGCATTGCAGACGATGTATTTCTGCGGACCGGCCGCATCCAGAACCGTCTTCCATTTGATGCCGGTCGGGAAGCCCGCTCCACCACGTCCGCGCAGGCCGCTGTCAGTGACTTCCCTGACGATCTCGGCAGGAGCCATGGAGAGCGCTTTTTCCAGTCCCTTCAGCCCCTGATACTGCCGATAGTCATCAAGGGAAACCGGATCGGTAACCCCGCACCGGGAAAAAGTAAGACGCGTTTGCTGACGAAGGAACGGAATATCCTTCGTCAGCCCGAGACAGAGCGGATGATCGCCGCCCGTCAGGAATCCGGCATCAAATAGGCCTTTCACATCGCTCGCCTTCACCGGGCCGTAGGCGACACGGCCATGCCCATTGCGAACCTCGACGAGCGGCTCCAGCCAGAACATGCCGCGCGAGCCGTTGCGCACCACTTTCGCATCGAGGCCGCGGGCTGCGATCTCCTGGGTAATCGCCTTCGCCACCTTTTCGGCTCCGAGCGCGAGCGCAGCGGCATCGCGCGGCACGAAGATTGCCACCGTCATCGGCGCACCTCCGTGATGATCTCATCAAGACAGTGCTCGTCCACGCGGCCGTAAACCTCTCCGTCCAGCATTGCAGCCGGCGCGCAGGCGCAAAGGCCCAAACAGTAGACCGGCTCCAGCGTGACGGCGCCGTCCAGCGTCGTCTGATGAAAGTCGATCCCGAAAAGTTCACGGACACGATCGGCAATACGGTCACTGCCCATCGACTGGCAGGCCTCGGCGTGACAGAGCTTCAACACATGCCGGCCGGCCGGATGCTCGCGGAAATCATGGTAGAAAGTGACGACGCCATGCACTTCCGCGCGCGACAGGTTGAGTTCGCTGGCGATGATCGGCTTCACTTCCTCCGGCACATAACCGAACTCCGCCTGGATCGCATGCAGGATCGGCAACATCGGGCCTTCGAGATGCTTCAGATCCCTGATGATCTGAAGCGACCGCTCGGTGAACTCACCAGCGGAAATGCGCATGTTCATATCTTTTAGCCTCCCGGCTGATCCGACACGGCCCTCTTTTCGACCATTTGCGGATCAGAAAGCTGGCGAAGCCCTCCGGCGGTCGTACTTCACCTATGAAGGCGGACTCTCGCAACGCATGTCGCAACCGTCAATAAAGGAGATTGGTTGATCGATAGAAAAAAACTATCAATCCATCGCCGCAGGGCTCAGGTTGCGCGCTTCGTGCAATAGAGCGGAGACCAGCGGCGTAAACGGCTCTCGATGCGTCGCCACCAATCCGACGATATGACTGGCCTCAGGTTCAACGATCGGAATCGTGCTAATTTGCTTGGCGAATCCGAATGAACGAGCCACATTGCGCGGCATGATGCTCGCCCATCGGCCAGTGCCAACATGCGAGAGCAGCACGACCATAGAATTCGACTCAAGCATCGGCTCTATGGTGACGCCGGCATCTGCGAGATGCTGGTTGATGATCCGGCGGTTTTGCATGTCCGGCGTCAACAGACAGAGCCTAAGATCGGCCATCTCCTTCCAGGTCACCCGCTCGCGATCGGCCAACGGCGTACCGACTGCCGTGACCAGATTATAATGTTCGGAATAGAGCGGCACGCTCGTGACGCGGCCAAGCGGCTCGTTGTCGAGATAGGTGATCCCCGCATCGATCTCGAAATTGTCGAGCTGGGAGAGTACCTGCAGCGAATTGCGCGAGACGACCGAAAAGGTGACGTCCGGATGCTTTGCCTGGAAGGGTTCTGTGAGCCGCGGTATCATGGCAAGCGCGGTCGGGATCGCCGCGAGCCGGATGTGGCCCGCAAGCCCCTTGCGCGCGGCCCGCATCTCCTCGCGCATGGTGCGCGTGTCGCCGACGATGCGCTTCGCCCATTCCAGCACCCGTTGTCCCTCCGGCGTCAGACCCTGGAACCGGGAGCCACGAACCACGAGCTGCACGCCAAGGCTCTCCTCAAGCTGCCGTATCGCTGCCGAAAGCGATGGCTGCGAGATGCCGCATTCCTCGGCTGCCCGGCCGAAATGGCCTTCGCGTGCGAGCGCGATGAAGAATTCCAACTTGTCGATCATCGCAAACCTCCTGGCACCAGCGCTAACGCGTTGCGCGCCGGCATACAAGCCGGTTGGCAGCGATGACCCTAACCGATCCGCGTGGCCTTCAACCGCTCCTCGTTCAGCACGATGCCGAGACCGGGACTCTCACCGAGTTCCAGCCAGCCATTTTCATGCGTCAGCGGCTGGACAAGCGGGAAATCGCGCCGCGCTTCGCTCCATTCCGGATTGTCGTAAGGGTATTCGAGAAAGGGAGCATCGCCTGCGCCGGCCGTCAGATGCGCATTCGCCAGCACGCCGATCCCGTTCGTCCAGCTATGCGGCGTGAACATCACGCCCGCTTCGCGCGCCTGATAGACGAGCCGACGGCAGCCGGTGATACCGCCGACCAGCGCCACGTCCGGCTGGATCACGTCGAAGGCCCGTTCCTCGATGATGTCACGGAACTCGTAAAGCTCACGAGTCATCTCGCCGCCGGCGATCCGCACCGAGGTCGCCTCTCTGAGCGCTTTCATGCCCTTGAGGTCGGAACGATGCAGCGGCTCCTCCATCCAGTAGATATTGAGCCGTTCGAGTTCGCGCGCCACGACGAGCGAATCCTTGAAGGTCCAGGGCAGCGTCGTGTCCCAGGGCATGCGCCAACCCTGATTGCAATCGACCATCAGTTCCAGCCGATCGCCGACACGAAGGCGGATCGCTTCCAGCGCCTTCACGTCGTCGCGCCAGCTCGAACGCCCGCCGGCGGATGAGGAGAACCGCACTTTCATAGCGGTGAACCCTTCCTGGACATAATGCTCCGCCTGTTCCGCCATTGCGGAGGGATCTCGCAGCACGCCGGAAGAAGCGTAGAGCCGGACACGATCGGTTCGCCCTCCGAGCATGCGCCAGACCGGCTCGCCGGTTACCTTGCCCGCAAGATCCCAGAGTGCCAGATCGAGCGGCCAGCAGCGACCGTAATGGAAGTTGATGTGCGACAGAACCTCGTAATGTCGCTCGATATGACGCGGATCCTGACCGATGAACAGGTCTTCATGGCCGTCGAATCCCTTCATCAGATCACCGGAACCAATACCCTCGCGCCCATCCTCGTCCCGCACCCGGACGATCGTCGCGTCGAAATGATGCCGCGGCCGGCCGTCCCAGCTTGCCTTGAAAGGCGGATCGAGCTCCAGGCGGTGATGCGAAATTTCTATCGATGCGATCCGGCTCATGTCCCCTCCCCCGCCTATCCGAACTGCTGCCAGATGGTCTTGTAGTCGCAATATTTGTCGATCGCATGCACCGAACGGTCGCGCCCGAAGCCGGATTGCTTGAATCCGCCGAAGGGCGTTGCAAAGCTCGACATGTCATAGGTGTTGATCCACACAGTGCCGGCATGGATTGCTTCGGAAAAGCGGTGCGCCCGGTCCATGTCCTTCGTGAAGACCGCGCCGGCAAGCCCGTAGATCGTGTCGTTGGCAAGCCTCAGCGCCTCTTCCTCCGTATCAAAGGGGATAGTCGCCAGGACCGGGCCGAAGATTTCCTGCCGGGCGAGGCTCATGTCGTTGGTCATGTCCACGAACACGCCGGGCGAGACATAGTAACCGCCGGTGTCCGAAAGCACCCGCTCGGCACCAAAGGCACGCCGTGCACCTTCCTTCTCGCCGGTCGCGATCATGCCGAGCACCTTCTGCATGTGTGCTTCCTCGATCAGAGCGCCGATCTGTGCCGAGGGCTCGAAGGGATGCGCAAGCACAATATCGCTTTTCGTCACCGCCTCTATCTTCCCGATCAGTTCGTCCTGAACCGAGCGCTGCACGAGAAGCCGGGTCGAGGCATGGCAGGTTTCGCCGGAATTGTAGAAGCACCCCCAGGCAGCGGCCGAAGCGGCGGCATCGAGATCGGCATCCGCGAAGACGACGAGCGGGGACTTGCCGCCGAGTTCCAGTGCCACGCGCTTGACGTTCGATTGCGCCGCGTATCCCATGATCAGCCTGCCCACTTCGGTCGAGCCGGTAAAGGCAATCATATCCACATCCATATGCAGCGCCAGCGGCTTGCCGGCCTCTTCGCCATAACCGCAAACGACGTTCAGCACGCCCGCCGGAAGCCCCGCCTCGACAGCCAATGCAGCGAGCCGGATCGCCGAAAGCGAGGATTGTTCGGCAGGCTTTAGCACCACGGAATTGCCGGCCGTGATCGCTGGCCCGAGCTTCCAGGCATCAATGATCATCGGATAGTTCCAGGGCGTGATCGCTCCGACAACGCCGAGCGGCACCTTGCGCACCAGAGCGAGGGCGTTCGGTCCACTCGGTGCAATCTCGTCATACATCTTGTCGATCATCTCGGCATAATACTGGATGCCGTCCGCACACAGCCGCACGTCGACGTTCAGCGATGCCAGCACCGGCTTGCCGACATCAAGCGTCTCCAGCAGCGCAAGCTCTTCGCCATGGGCGCGGATCAACTCCGCCCAACGGAGCATGGCCTTTTTCTTTTCGAGCGGTTCTTGGCTTCGCCAGACGCCGCTTTCGAACGCTGCTCGTGCCACAGCAACCGCCGCATCGATATCCGCAGTATTGCCGCGAGCCAGTTCCGCGCCGGGCTTGCCGTCCATCGGGCGAACGCGGGTAAAGGTCTGT
Source organism: Neorhizobium phenanthreniclasticum (assembly GCF_040066075.1). Lineage (NCBI taxonomy): Bacteria > Pseudomonadati > Pseudomonadota > Alphaproteobacteria > Hyphomicrobiales > Rhizobiaceae > Neorhizobium > Neorhizobium phenanthreniclasticum. The sequence continues at coordinate 234,091 of NZ_JBEAAL010000003.1, read as the reverse complement.
CCGGACGTCGAGGCCCGATATTCGCCATCGATGAAATGCCGGCCTTCCAGCGTCAGCGTCGATAGTTTCTTTTCCCAGTAGTCGCGGGTGTAGATTCCGGTCATCAGAGGGTCCTCGGGAGCGACATGATCTTGTCGGCGAACGCATCGATATCCGCATCGGACATGTCGCGGATTGTCGAACGCCGCATCGGCTGATTTTCCGGCGCACGCATCTCTGCGGCCAGATCGGCGGCATTGAAGGGTTCGAATGCCTTCGGCAGCGCGCGCACTATCCCGCAGCGATCCATCATGTCTGAGACGAAGGCCGGCAGCGCCGCAGCATCATCGAGACGGATCGCTTTGGCTGCGGCATGCAGATCGGCCGTATCGACTTCGACGAGCCACGGCAACGTCGCCTCGAAGCCGAGCGCAGTGGCCAGCCCGTGATGCACGGGCGCCAACCCCGCCAGCGCATGACTGATATTATGGGCTACCGCCGTCCCGCAATTGTCGATCGCGACGCCGGCATAACAGGAGCCGAGCAGCACCTTTCCGCGCGCATCGAGATTGCCAGACACCTTGACCGCCGTTTCCAGCGAGCCGGCGATGAGCCGCATCGCCTCATAAGCATAGAGCTTGGCACCCGTATGCGCATTGCGGTTGGTCGAGGCCTCGAAAGCGTGGATGAAGGCATCCATGCCGCACCAGGCCGTGAGATGCGGCGGCAGCGAAATCGTCAGCTTCGGGTCGAGGATGACGAGGTCCGCTTTGGTCTCCACCCCCCAGATCCACAGCTTCTTGCCTTCCGGACCCGTAAAAATGTTCGTCGCGGACGTTTCCGATCCCGTGCCGGCTGTCGTCGGCACCATGATCTTCTTGAGCGGATTCCTCGGCAGTTGGTTGGCGGCAAGCGCATAGAACATCGGATCGTCGCTGGACGTCGCACAGCAGGCTGCGATCTTGGCGATATCCAGCGCCGAACCGCCGCCGACACCGATCATTAGATCAGCGCCTCTGGCCGCTTCGGTCGCGGCTCGCACATGCGCAAGCTTCGGCTCTCCGGAAAAATCCGAATAAAGCCGCGCCTCAATCCCGATCTCGGCCAGATCGCCAGCAATTTCCCCGGCCAATCCCGAAGAGACCAGGAAGCCATCCATCACGATCAAGGCGGTTCGCGCACCCTCAAAGGCCTTTGCGGCGGATGCGATCTCACGAAACGCCCCGGCGGCGAAGCGGATACGAGGAATGGAAGAAGTCGAGAATGACACGGGCAGCAAATCCGGTTTGGGAATGCCTTCAGTCTGCATCACAATCTCAGCTCTTCAAATCCATCGGTTTTTCGGGATATTGGATGACTTGAGATTATGGAGAAACGTGATGCTCGACCGCATTCCTCTGGAAGCATTTCGCGTCTTCGACGCCGCCTGCCGCTTCATGAATTTTTCCCGCGCCGGCCGTGAGCTTCATATCACCCAAGCCGCCGTGAGCCGCCGCATCCAGGGGCTGGAGGATCAACTCGGCGCAAAGCTCTTCACCCGCCGCGGCCGCAATCTGGCCCTGACGCCGGAGGGTGAGCGGCTTTTCCAGCGAGTACGCGCAATGCTCGAATATCTGGAGGAAAGCCTTGAACCCTTCCGTGGCGGCGGGCGCGAAATCATCTCGATTGCTGCAAGCGGCTCGGTTTCGCATCTCTGGCTCGGCAAGCGGCTCAAGGATTTCGACAACGAAAGTCCCTCCGTTTCCGTACGGCTGCTGACGACGGATTCACCATCGGAACTGGCGTCCGAGGCCAACGATCTCGTCATCCTCTATTCCACCGGCGAACACCCGCGCTGGAATTTGACACTGCTGAGGAAGGAAATCCTGGTGCCGGTCGCCTCTCCCGCCTATCTTGCCCGAAGAGGCCTGGATGCCGCATCACTAACTGCCGATGAAGTTGCCGATCTTGATCTGATCGACTACGAGCGGTTCAACGCCAACTGGATCTCGTTCCGGCAATGGTTCACGCGCATCCCGCATCCGCCGAAAAGGTGGCCGAACCCGCGGCTTTCCTTTTCCACCTATTCGCTGGCAATCGACGCGGCCCTGCAGGGCGAAGGCATCACACTCGGCAGCATCGGACTGATCGCGGAACAACTTGCATCCGGGGCACTGATCGAAGTCGGATCGAATCGGATCGAAACCGGTTACGGCTATTATCTTGGCATGCCACGCTACCGCTCCCTTTCACCGGGGGCGGCGCGCCTGCATCAGCACCTGCTCGCAGGTCAATAGACAAAAGAAAAGCGGCCTTTTGGGCCGCCAGCAATTCTTGAATGGTTGGGCACTCAGGCCGGCATGACGATGCCGTTGAGATGGGTCAGTTCTGCCAGGAACAGTTCCAGCTTGGTCTTGTGCTCATCGCTTTGGGCTTTATCGATCTCGGCCTGTGTAACCTCGATCCGCCGCTGCAGCGTCTCGCGCGTCACTTCGCTGAGCGGCACGGCGGATTCGGCAAGCAGCGTGCAGCCGGTCGGCAGGATGTCGGCGAAGCCGCCGAACACCACGTATTTGTTGACCTGGCCGGAGGCGAGTTTCACGGAAACCACGCCCGGCTTGATGGTCGTCATCGTCGGCGCGTGGTTGGCCAGCACCGTCATTTCGCCGAGAGTGGCCGGAATCACCACTTCGGTGACCTTCTCCGACACGAGGAGACGCTCGGGCGAAACCAGTTCAAAATTGAAAGCGTCGGCCATAACGGTCCACTTCCTTAGAGCAATTCCAGCAAAAATTCCTAGCGGTTTTGCATCCGGAATCGCGGGAAAACAAAAGTCAGAGCATCAAAGGCGATTCTGTTTTAGCCGAGATGCTCTGTGTTCTATGCAATGACGGCGCACCGGAAATTTTCCCGCGCGCCATCTCGTTCAGGATCAGGCCGCTTCCGCCAGCTTCTTGGCCTTCTCGACTGCTTCCTCGATCGAGCCGACCATGTAGAAGGCTGCTTCCGGAAGGTGGTCGTATTCGCCGTTGACGAGGCCCTTGAAGCCCTTGATCGTGTCTTCGAGCGCGACGAGCTTGCCCGGCGAACCGGTGAAGACTTCGGCGACGAAGAAGGGCTGCGACAGGAAGCGCTCGATCTTGCGGGCACGGGCAACCGTCAGCTTGTCCTCTTCCGACAGTTCGTCCATGCCAAGGATGGCGATGATGTCCTGAAGCGCCTTGTAGCGCTGCAGGGTCGACTGGACCTTACGAGCCACGTCGTAGTGCTCTTCACCAACGACCATCGGGTCGAGCATGCGCGAGGTGGAGTCGAGCGGATCGACGGCCGGGTAGATGCCCTTTTCGGCGATCGAACGGGAAAGAACCGTTGTCGCGTCGAGGTGGGCGAACGAGGTCGCCGGCGCCGGGTCGGTCAAGTCGTCGGCCGGAACATAGATGGCCTGAACCGAGGTGATCGAGCCTTTGGTCGTGGTGGTGATGCGCTCCTGCATCTGGCCCATGTCGGTTGCAAGCGTCGGCTGATAACCGACGGCCGAAGGAATACGGCCGAGCAGAGCCGACACTTCCGAACCTGCCTGGGTGAAGCGGAAGATGTTGTCGACGAAGAACAGAACGTCCTGGCCCCTGTCGCGGAAATCTTCGGCGACCGTCAGGCCAGTCAGAGCGACGCGAGCGCGGGCGCCCGGCGGCTCGTTCATCTGGCCGTAAACCAGGGCTGCCTTGGAACCCTCGCCGCCGCCATGCTTGTTGACGCCCGACTCGATCATTTCGTGATAGAGATCGTTGCCTTCACGGGTCCGCTCGCCGACGCCGGCGAAAACGGAGTAGCCGCCGTGCGCCTTCGCGACGTTGTTGATCAGTTCCATGATGAGAACCGTCTTGCCGACGCCTGCGCCGCCGAAGAGGCCGATCTTGCCGCCCTTCGCGTAAGGGGCGAGAAGGTCGACGACCTTGATGCCCGTGACGAGGATCTGGGCTTCCGTGGACTGTTCTACGTAGGCCGGAGCATCCTGGTGGATGGCGCGCTTGTGCTCGGTGTTGAGCGGGCCAGCTTCGTCGACCGGCTCGCCGATGACGTTCATGATGCGGCCAAGCGTTTCCGGGCCGACCGGAACCGAGATCGGAGCGCCGGTATCAGTGACCTGCTGACCGCGGACAAGACCTTCCGTCGAGTCCATCGCGATCGTGCGAACAGAGTTTTCACCGAGGTGCTGCGCGACTTCGAGAACGAGGCGGTTGCCGTTGTTGTCGGTCTCAAGCGCGTTCAGGATCGCCGGAAGGTCGCCGTCGAAAGCGACGTCAACGACAGCGCCGATAACCTGGGTCACTTTGCCGAGGGACGAGCCCGTTGCGGTAGCCATGATTCTTACCCTCTTTCTTTACCTCAGAGCGCTTCCGCGCCCGAAATGATTTCAATGAGTTCCTTGGTGATCTGCGCCTGACGCTGGCGGTTGTAGGAAAGCGTCAGCTTGTTGATCATCTCACCGGCATTGCGCGTCGCGCTGTCCATCGCGGACATCTGCGCGCCATAGAAGGAAGCGTTGTTTTCAAGCAGCGCCCGGAAAATCTGCACCGCGATGTTTTTCGGCAGCAGGTCTTCGAGAATTTCCTGTTCGCCGGGCTCATATTCGTAGAGCGCCGAAGACCCGTTATTCGCTGCCTCGCTCGCTTCGAACTTTGCCGGAATGATCTGCTGAGCAGTTGCCACCTGCGAAATCACCGACTGAAAGCGCGCGAAGAACAAAGTCGCAACGTCGAACTCGCCGGCATTGAATAGGTCCAATACCTTGTGCGCCACTTCATCCGCCTGCACGAAACCAAGCTGCTTGACTTCGCGGAAGGTGATGTAGTGGACGATATTTTCCTTGAAGCTGCGGCGCAGGACGTCGTTGCCCTTGCGGCCGACGGTCAAGATCTTCACCGTCTTGCCCTGGGAGAGCAATTTCTGCGCATGATCGCGGGCAAGACGGATGATCGAGGAGTTGAAGCCCCCGGCCAGACCGCGTTCGCCGGTCGCGACGATCAGGAGATGAACCTGATCCTTGCCCGTTCCCGACAGCAGCAACGGCGCTTCGGCATTGCCGGCGTTGGCGGCCGAAAGGCCGGCCAGCACCTTGTTCATCCGCTCCGCATAAGGACGGGCGGCCTCGGCCGCCTCCTGGGCACGGCGCAGCTTCGCCGCGGCGACCATCTTCATCGCCTTGGTGATCTTCTGCGTCGCCTTGACGGAGGCGATCCGGTTTTTCAGATCCTTAAGTGAAGGCATCCGTTATCGGTCCCCTGGGGGTTAGTTGGGCTTGATCCGTTCTCAGGCGAAAGACTTGGCAAAGCTGTCGAGAGCCGCCTTGAGTTTCGCGCGCGTGTCGTCCGAAATCTGCTTCTCGCTACGGATCGTATCGAGGATAGCCTTGCCTTCGGTACGCAGGTAGGACAGCAGGCCCTGCTCGAACTTGCCGACCTCCGCGACGGAAATCTTGTCGAGATAGCCGTTGACGCCGGCGAAGATCACCACAACCTGCTCTTCCGTCTTGAGCGGCGAGAACTGCGGCTGCTTCAGGAGCTCGGTCAGGCGGGCACCGCGGTTCAGAAGGCGCTGTGTCGCGGCATCGAGATCCGAACCGAACTGGGCGAAGGCAGCCATTTCGCGATACTGGGCGAGTTCACCCTTGATCGAACCGGCAACCTGCTTCATCGCCTTGATCTGTGCGGCAGAACCGACACGGGAAACCGACAGACCGACGTTAACGGCCGGGCGGATACCCTGGTAGAAGAGGTCAGTTTCGAGGAAGATCTGGCCGTCGGTGATCGAGATCACGTTGGTCGGAATGAAGGCCGAAACGTCGTTGCCCTGGGTTTCAATGACCGGCAGAGCAGTCAGCGAACCGGCACCGCGGTCGTCGTTGAGCTTTGCGGCGCGCTCCAGAAGGCGGGAATGCAGGTAGAAGACGTCACCCGGGTAGGCTTCACGGCCTGGCGGACGGCGCAACAGCAACGACATCTGACGATAGGCGACGGCCTGCTTGGAAAGGTCGTCGTAACCGATCAGGGCGTGCTGGCCGTTGTCACGGAAGTATTCGCCCATGGCGCAACCGGCAAACGGCGCCAGATACTGCATCGGGGCCGGGTCGGAAGCCGTAGCGGCAACGATGATCGAATACTGCAGGGCGCCGCGCTCTTCGAGAACCTTGACGAACTGGGCAACGGTCGAACGCTTCTGGCCGATGGCGACGTAGACGCAGTACAGCTTTTCCGAATCAGGGCCGTTGTCGTGAATGGCCTTCTGGTTCAGGATCGTATCGAGAATGATGGCGGTCTTGCCGGTCTGGCGGTCGCCGATGACGAGTTCGCGCTGGCCACGGCCGACCGGGATGAGGGCGTCGATGGCCTTGAGACCGGTCGACATCGGCTCATGAACCGACTTGCGCGGAATAATGCCCGGAGCCTTCACGTCGACGCGCGAACGGCGGGTTGCATTGATCGGGCCTTTGCCGTCGATCGGATTGCCAAGCGCGTCGACGACGCGGCCGAGCAGTTCCGGACCAACCGGAACGTCAACGATGGCGCCGGTCCGCTTGACGGTGTCGCCTTCCTTGATGGCACGGTCGGAGCCGAAGATAACCACGCCGACGTTGTCGGCTTCGAGGTTCAGCGCCATGCCGCGGATGCCGCCCGGGAACTCGACCATTTCACCGGCCTGGACATTGTCCAGACCATAAACGCGGGCGATACCATCGCCAACGGAAAGAACCTGGCCGACTTCGGAAACCTCAGCCTCCTGGCCGAAGTTTTTGATTTGATCTTTCAGAATTGCGGAAATTTCCGCGGCGCGGATATCCATCAGCCAACCTCTTTCAGTGCAAGCTTAAGGGTGGAAAGTTTGGTGCGAAGGGAGGTGTCGATCTGACGAGAGCCGACCTTGACGATGAGACCGCCGAGAAGCGACGGATCGACCGTCACGGCGATTGCCACATCCTTGCCGGTAACGCCCTTCAGCGCCGACTTGAGCTCAGTTTCCTGCGCCGTGGAAAGCGCATATGCCGAAGTGACCTCGGCGGTGATTTCTCCGCGATGCGCCGCAGCGATCTCGCGATAGGCGCGGATCATGCCGGGGAGCGCGAAGAGGCGGCGATTGCCGGCAACGACCTTCAAAAAATTGCCGACGAGGCCCGTGATGCCAACCTTGTCGGCAACGGCGACGATGGCTTTCTGCTGCTCCTCGGCGGAAAAAACCGGGCTTGCGACCAGGCGTCGCAGGTCTTCGCTTTCGTCCAACAGCACCTGAAAACGATCAAGATCGGCACCGACCTTGTCGACCGAACCAGCCTCCAGAGCCAGTTCGAAAAGCGAGGAAGCGTAACGCTCCGCTACACCGGAAATAAGCTGGGACGTGTCTGCCACGGGCACAGTTTCCCTGTATTGCCATCCAAGCGCCAAACCTTCCGTAAAAGGTGCAGCAAGACCTTGAAATCGTTTGATTATTTCTCAGAACCTGCAGGGCGGGCGCCCTACCCTTTCCGACTTTCGCGGTTCGTCTAGCATAGGATGTAGGCCACCGCAACACGCCTGATAGAGGAAAAAGCCTTGGATGCAAGGGCTTGAACCGCATTTTATCCCGCAAGCGGAGGGATTTTCAGGCAATTGTGGTCCGCGGCCTCAAATTGAGGCGTCAAATCGTCCCGAAGACATAGGCGAGCGGCCCGGCCGCCAGCACAACCTGAAGTAAGAAAAATGCGATATTTCGAAGGGTGAAGGCCCGGTCGAAGGCGCAGGAGACGAGACGTCCGGTGGCTGCGAATCCGAGTGCGATACCGAGCACCATATAGATCCAGTCCTGGGCCAGCATGATGGCCGTCAGCCCCAGCCCAAGATGATGCGCTCCCGCGGCGCGAACGGAAGCGTACCCCTCCGGCCGCACTTCGCCGATCTGGAATGCCGTCAGGCGCAGGACGAAAGCCGGGAACAGGAAAGCGACGAGGCCGAGAACAGCAGTTGCCGCGGCGCACACGAAAGCGAGTTGTTCGCCGAGTTCAGTGGGAAAATAGAGTTCCATCCGGTTCTCGCCCTTATTCGAATCGTCTGATTTTAGCGCAAGCGGTAAACAACTCGCTAAGAGTGGCGACTTAGAGAAAGCTCTGCGGGTCGATATCGAGCTGGATCTGCACCGACCCACGCTGCTTCGGCCCGTTTGCCAGCATCGCCCGGAGGAAGGCCTGCATGTCGGAATTGCGCCGCCCATGTACGAGCAGCCGAAAACGGTGCCGGCCCCGCACCAGCGCAAGCGGCGCTTCCGCCGGTCCGAGCACGGAAATGCCGCTAACCTTAGGCGCAGCAGCTCTGAGCCCGCGGGCATGGCTTTCCGCATCCGCCCGCGTATCGGCCGATACGATCAGCGAGGCGAGTCGACCGAAGGGAGGGAGTATCGCCTTTTCTCTCTCGGCAATCTCGCGCTCGTAGAAAGCGCTGGCGTCGCCCGAAACGATCGCCTGCATGACCGGATGCTGCGGCTGGAAGGTCTGTAGCAGGCCGTGGCTCTTGCGACCCGTCCGGCCCGCTCGGCCGGTCACCTGGGAAAGGAGCTGAAAGGTGCGCTCCGCCGCCCGCGGATCGCCGTTCGACAGTCCAAGGTCGGAGTCGACGATGCCGACCAGCGTCATCAGCGGGAAATTGTGCCCCTTGGCGACGAGCTGCGTGCCGATGACGATATCGGCATCGCCCTTGGCGATCGCCTCCAGCTCCAGCCGCATGCGCTTGACGCCGCCGAGCAGGTCTGAGGACATGACGATCGTCCGCGCATCGGGGAAATGTTTCTCCACTTCCTCGGCAATCCGCTCCACGCCCGGCCCGCAGGCGACGAGATGATCGAGCGTCCCGCATTCCGGGCAGGCTTCGGGCGTCGGCTCGGAGTAACCGCATTGATGGCATTGGATCTGGTTCTTGAAACGGTGTTCCACGAGCCAGCTCGAACATTGCGGGCACTGGAAACGATGGCCGCAGACGCGGCAGAGCGTCAGCGGCGCGTAGCCCCGGCGGTTGAGGAAGAGCAGCGCCTGCTCACCACGCCCGATCGTCTTGGCAATTGCCCGGATCAGCAGGGGCGACAAAAAGCCGCCGCGCTCCGGCGGGTGGCGTCGCATGTCGATGAGATGCAGGTCTGGCATCGCCGCATCGCCGAAACGGGTCGGCAGATGCACGGTGTTGTAACGACCGGAAAGCCCGTTGACCTGGCTTTCGACCGATGGCGTCGCCGAGACGAGCACGATCGGAAAATCACCGATCCGGGCGCGAACCACGGCCATGTCGCGGGCATTATAGAAAACGCGGTCTTCCTGCTTGTAGGCGGGATCGTGCTCTTCATCGACGATAATGAGCCCGAGGTTCTCGAAAGGCAGAAAGAGCGCGGAGCGGGCGCCGGCCACGACCTGCACCTCGCCCGTCACAACACCGCGCCAGACCTTTTCACGCATGCGCGGCGAAAGATCGGAATGCCATTCGCCCGGCTTGGCGCCGAACCGGTCCTGGAAACGTTCGAGAAAGCTCGCCGTCAGCGCAATTTCCGGCAGCAGGATCAGGACCTGCTTGCCGCGCCGCAAGGTCTCCGCGATTGCCTCGAAATACACTTCCGTCTTGCCGGAGCCGGTAACGCCGTCGATCAGCGACGTGGAAAAGCCGCCGGTCCGGATCGAGTCGACGATCTCCGCGGCGGCCTCCTTCTGCGGTCCCTCGATGCGCGGCGCGATATAGTCCGGATCGGGCCTGGCGACGACGGGAGGGGGGGCCAGGAAGACCGTTTCGAATATGCCCTGTGCGGTGAGCCCGTCGATGACGCTTAATGAGACGCCGGCCGCATGCGCCAGCCCGCTGCGGGTCCAGGGGATGTCTTCCTGATTGGCCAGATCGAGCACCCGGGTCCGCGCAGGCGTCAGACGCTCCGGCCGGCCGCCGAGGTAACGCAGGCCCTCCACCATCGGCTCTGGTTCGAGGGCCGCCGGCGCCCGGATAGCCATGCGTGCCACCAACCCGGGCGGCGAGAGCGTATAGTTCGCAACCCAGTCGATGAAATCGCGCATTTCTTTTGAAAGCGGCGGGCAATCGAAGGCGAGCGTTATCGGTCGGAGCTTCTTCGGATCGAGCCTGTCGTCGTTCTCGCCGTCCCAGACGACGCCGATCAATTGCCGCGGCCCGACTGGTACCTGCACGACCGAGCCGGGCTCCACTGCCAAGCCTTCCGGAACCGCATAGCTATAGGCGCCCGGCACCGGCAGCGGCACCAGGACCGGCACCACTTTAACCAATGGCGGTGTTTTAAACAGCGAACCGAAGAGATCGGACGAATCTTTGCCCATGGGCGGCGAACATGCCCCGACGCGGAACAAAAGTGAACCCTGAAGAGGGCTACTCATCCTGTGTGTCGATGACCCCCGTCAGCCTCATGCCTTCGATCCAGGTGGCGCCCCCTTGTCTGATCACTCTGCGTGGCCGGCTGCCGCAACGCGCCTCGACCGCCGCAGCCAGCACTTCCGAATGCGTGACAATCCAGATCTGGCTGGAGCGGGAGGCTTCCGCAATCATGTCGGCAAGCGGCGGCAGCATGTCCGGGTGCAGGCTGGTTTCCGGTTCGTTGAGCGCAATCAGTGGCGGCTGGCGATAGGACATCAGCGCGGCCGCGAGTCCCAGAAAACGGATCTGACCGTCGGAAAGCTCGCGCGGTTGAAACACCCGCCGCGGAAAATCCGGAAAGACGAGACCGAATTCCGCATGTTCGCCGGGCTCCGGCACAGAGAGCTTCGCCCCGCCGAAAGCGGCCGCAACCGCCCGGTCGAGCTCCACCGTATCCCCGCGCGTGTGCACCAGCGTCGCAAAGACCGCGGCCATGTTGCTGCCGTCCTGATCCAGGAGAGGAGAGGTCACAGCGAGACAGGGCTGCCGCAAAGGTGAGTCCCGGTCCGTGCGAAACCCGTGAAAGAACCGCCATCCATCGACCAGGCGGCGAAAGGCGCCGACTTCCGGGTAGTGCCCGGCATCGCCAAGCAGCGCGATCGCCGTCTCGGACGTCATCGCCTGTTCGGGATATTCCTCCATCCGCCCGCTTGTTCCCCGCACCATGATGCCCGGCCCGGCGCGCTTCATCATCGTCACCGGCCGCGAACCCGTCTCGACCGACAGCTCTTCCGCTTTCACCTGCGGCTCGAAGACAAAGCCCGCTGCGTCGATGGGCGGGCGAAGCCCCGCCTCGACCCGATAGCGAAAGGTGATGGCCCGCTCCTCGTCCAGCACCTCCGCCTCGAACTTGATCCGAAAATTCTTCTCCTCCCGCCTCGGGCCGGACCAGAGCGCAGACGCCATGCCGCCTTCGGCCGCGATCTCGTAAGCCAGATTGCCCCGCACAGCCGCCTGAACGAGTTGAAGAGCGCGGTAGAGGTTGGACTTTCCGACGCCGTTCTCGCCGATGAACAGGTTGACACCGGAAAGATCCATGCGAATTGACCGGAGCGAGCGGTAGTTCTGGGCGAACATCGAGCGAAGCAGCATGTCCGACTTCTACACGATCCCGCGCAAGTTAGAAGCGAGGCATGAACTTCGCATCACCATTGGCGGCAAGTTCGAAGACGGTATGATGCTCCAGTGCCTTGGTGACCTCGGCCGCATCACCTTCAAGCTGATCCGGCTGGATCATCTGGCCGATGGTGAAATCGAAACGGTCGCCCTTCTTGTTCAAAAGTTCGTAGAATACCGTCATGTCGCGCAGTTCGGTCGACCACTTGGCGAACCAGTAGAACAGGCCGGAATTGCGTGCCCGCATATGGATCGGCAGTATGGGCATGTTGTATTTGCGCGCCAGCCCCACGGCCGACGTCTTCCAGGGGCGTTCATTGAGCTTCCCGTCCGCCCAATAGGCGATGCGGCCCGACGGGAAGAGCACCATCACCTTGCCGTCCTCTACCGTCTTGTTGGTCAGAACCAAAGTTTCGCGGGCCTTCAGCTTGCTCTTGTATTCTTCCCGCCATTCGACCGGAATGATCATTTCGGCAAAGCGCGGGTTTACGCGAATCGCATCGCGATTGGCGAAGATCATCATGTCAGGCCTGCGCTCTTTCAGCAGGTCGAAGATAGCGACGCCATCGGCAATACCGGTCGGATGATTGCTGACAAGGATGAAACCGCCCGCGGCAGGAATGCGCTCGGCATTGGCGATCGCAATATCCAGCTGCAGCACATTGCTCAGATATTCGAAGGACTGAAAGCCGGGCATGCTGGCAACATCGTCCGCGAATTCGATTGCCTTGCCGTAGCGCAGCAGCGCATAGAGAAACGGTCGCATCACTGGCCAAAGCGGATTCTTCACGATGCGCTCGCCGCGCTCGGCGATCAGCGTGTCAACGATATGGCCGGGCTTGCCTTGAGAAACGAGAGCGATTGTCTCCGCGAACTGTCCGAACGTGGTGGTGGAATCACGGCGCGCCATAGAAACTCCCGCTGGCAGGCCGCCATTATATCGCAGCCTGTATGATCGAACGATGACATTGTTACATGGACTAAAATAGGGCTTAGGAATTTCGTAACGCCGTCGGTAGCAATCTGGGGCGGCTTTTCTCAGAATTCAACCGGGTCCGGGAATGAACGAACTGCTGATTATTGCCGCACCCGATCTGGTCGCAAAACGCCGCGAATGGCTTCAGAGCCTGGCGAACGAACGTCGCCTTTCCGACAACACCCTGGATGCCTATGAGCGCGACACGCGGCAATTCCTGACATTCCTGACCGCTCACCTGGGAGGTCCGGCCAGGCTTGCCGATATCCATACCCTGCGTCCCGCGGATCTGCGCGCCTTCCTGGCCGCGCGCCGTCGGGAAGGGTCCGGCGCACGTTCGCTAGGCCGCCATCTGGCAGGACTTCGCTCCTTCTTGCGCTATCTGGAGCGCAAGGGCCTGGTGAACGCCGCAGCCGCCGGCGCAATCCGCGCGCCGAAGCAGCCGAAATCCCTGCCGAAGCCGCTCACCGATCGCCAGGCGCTGAACCTCGTCACTACGGACGCCCAATTGCAGGAGGAACCCTGGATCGCCGCGCGCGATGCCGCGGTGCTCACCCTGCTCTATGGCTGCGGACTGCGCATCTCGGAAGCGCTAGGCCTCAAGCCCGCCGACCTCGCCCCCGGTTCGACAACGCTGCGTATCACCGGCAAGGGTGGCAAAACGCGCATCGTGCCATTGCTGCCGATCGTGTTCGATGCGGTGGCGACCTACAGGAAGCTTTGTCCGTTCCATATCGCCGCGGACGAGCCGCTTTTCCGCGGCGCGCGCGGCGGGCCGCTGCAGCCGGCGATCATCCAGCGCGAGATGCAGAAGCTCAGGAGCGCCCTCGGCCTGCCGGAAACGGCAACGCCGCATGCGCTGCGCCATTCCTTCGCCACGCATCTTCTGGCCGGTGGCGGCGATCTGCGCACCATCCAGGAACTCCTGGGCCATGCCAGCCTTTCGACGACCCAGGTCTATACCGGCGTCGATTCGTCCCGGCTGCTGGAAGTCTACGACCGCGCCCACCCGCGAGCGTAAATATCTCATTAACTACCTGCATTAAGTGCTTATCTAGAGCCTATGGCTAATATGCCGGCAGCCTTTCCGGACGGATGACATGACGACTCCCGCCTTCGCCTCTCCCGCTGGCGCCTTTTTCAGGCGCGCTCAAAGTCTCACCCTGTGGCTGATTGCGGCTGCGCATCTGATTGCGCTTGCTTCCCTTCTTCTCGTCCTTGGCTCGCTGTCGCCTGCGCAAGCGCAAACGCCCGTATGTCACGGCGTAAATCTCCTTGACGAAATGAAGATTGAAAATCCCACCGCCTATCAGCAACTCGTGACGGAGACTGACAAGGTGCCGAACGGCAGGGGCATCTTCTGGAAGATCGGAAAAGAGGGCGTCGCTACCTCGTATCTTCTCGGAACCATGCATGTCTCCGATCCGCGGGTCCTGAAAATGCCGCCCGGAGCGGCGGATGCCCAGGCGAAGAGCAGCACGATCGTCATCGAATCCGACGAGATCCTCGACGAGAAGAAGGCGATGGCGGGCATTTTGGCGAAGCCCGAACTCACCATGTTCACGGACGGCAGCTCCATCGAAAAGCTGCTGCCGAAGGAGGACGTCGCCCTGCTCGAAGCGGGCTTGAAGCAGCGCGGCATTCCGCTTGCTGCCGTCTCGCGCATGAAGCCCTGGATGCTGATGGCATTCGTATCGCTTCCCGCATGCGAGATGGCACGGAAGGCTGCAAACCCCGATTTTCTGGACAAGCGGATCGCTCTCGATGCCGTTGCCGCCGGCAAGCCGGTGAAGGGCCTTGAGACATTTGTCGAGCAGCTCTCGGCCATGGCCGCCATCCCGGTCGAGTTCCACCTGAAATCGCTGGTCGAAACTGTCAGGCTTGGCCCGAAGATGGACGATGTCTTCGAGACCATGACCGAACTCTATCTCTCCGGCGACATCGGCCTCATCATGCCATTGCTCAAGACCATCGCTCCCGAAGGCGACGACGATGCGGGTTACGCCGAATTCGAGAAACTGGTCGTGACCAAGCGCAACCACGTGATGGCAGATCGTGCCGCCCCCATTCTCGCGGAAGGCGGAGCATTCATCGCCGTCGGCGCCCTTCACCTGCCGGGCGAGGAAGGGCTCGTGAAACTCCTGCGCCGGCAGGGATTCGCGGTCACGCGGGCCGATTGAGCCTCAGCCAACCGTCATGCGCCGCAGGACATTGGTCTTCCAGTAGAACTGATGCATCAGTGCGCCCAGGACATGGGCGGCGATGACGATCCAGAGCAGGGTCTTCAGAACCTCCGCATGCACTTCGCCCGCCTGGCTGTTGCCGAGATAATAGGCGCCGATGCCTGTCAATGGTATCGCGATCAACAAGACGTAGAGCGCTGCATGCACCAGCTTGGCCCCGAACCTGAAGAGAGCGGGTTCTTCCGGCGGTGCCGCCGGTGCCCCGGACGTGAAACGGAGGATGATACGGAGAGCGAGAAGAATGAGGATCGCAATACCGACATAAGCATGGATGTTGGCGCTGGCGACCTGTTCCGCTGTCGCACTGCCGGTGCGACGAACGGCGCGATTCCATTCTTCCATGCCTTCCGTGAACAAGAGGTTGAAGAAGACGAGCAATGCGGTGGCCCAATGCACCGCACGCTGCGGAAGCGAGAAGGAAACTGGAGTAACGCTTTCCATTTTTTCTACCTTTTCAATATCTTATCGATGGAAACTATAGAAGCCGCAGCTCTGTCCACAAGCAACGATCCGCAAGATGACAGAGATTTAATCCTGGATTTGCTGTTCCGCAAAAAGGCCGGTCTCTACGAACGAATGCCGGAGCAAGACAGCCGGTTTCCCATATCGGCCAGCATCGATGAAACCAGAGTGGGATGTCTGAAAGCGTGAGCCGTTTTCGGCTAAAATCCTGCTAACTCTTTGATGCAGATCAGGATGAGGTGAGCAGGCCCTGCGGCAATATGCACAAGCAAGCCAAGCCAAAAAGCAGAAGCCGCGGGATGCTTCCATCCCGCGGCTTCTCAACGTTCTATCTCTGGCATTTTCTACATGTGGATCGGCTTGAAGAAGGTGGCGAGCGCCGCTTCCTTGACCGCTTCCGACATGGTCGGGTGTGCGTGGCAGGTGCGGCCGAGATCTTCCGACGACCCGCCGAATTCCATCAGCACGGCGATTTCGTGGATCATCTCGCCGGCGCCGAAGCCGACGATATGACCGCCGAGGACCCGATCGGTCTCCTTCTCGGCCAGGATCTTCACGAAACCATCGGTTGCCAGCATGGCGCGGGCGCGGCCGTTCGCCGTGAACGGGAACTTGCCGACCTTGTAGGCGATGCCCGCCGCCTTCAATTCCTCTTCCGTCTTGCCGACGGAAGCCACTTCCGGCTGGGTATAGACGACGCCCGGAATGACGTCGTAGTTCACATGGCCGTGCTGGCCGGCAAGGATTTCGGCAAGCGCCACGCCCTCGTCTTCCGCCTTGTGGGCCAGCATCGGGCCGCGAACGACGTCACCAATGGCATAGATGCCGTCGACATTGGTCTTGAAATGACCGTCGATCTCGACGCGGCCGCGGTTGTCGAGCTTGACTCCGGCGGCTTCCAGGCCAAGGCCCTCGGTATAAGGCTTGCGGCCGGTAGCGATCAGCACGACGTCCGCCTCAAGCGTCTGGGCTTCGCCGCCCTTGACCGGCTCGTAGGTGACCTTGGCACCTTTGGCGGTCTTTTCGACACCGGTAACCTTGGCCTCGGTGCGGATATCCATGCCCTGTTTGACCATCATGCGCTGGAACTGCTTTGCCGCTTCGCCGTCCATGCCGCCGAGCAGCTTGTCGAGATATTCCACGACAGTGACCTTGGCACCAAGGCGCGACCAGACCGAACCGAGTTCCATCCCGATGACGCCGCCGCCGACGACGATCAGCTGCTCCGGCACCTTTTCAAGCGCGATGCCGCCGGTCGAGGAGATGATCACCTTTTCATCGATCTCGACATTGACGCCCGGAATGCCGGCAACGTCGGAGCCGGTGGCGATGACGATGTTCTTTGTTTGGATCTCCTGAACCTTGCCATCCTCGCCGGTCACCGAAACCTTGCCCGCTGAGACGATCTTGCCGGTACCCTGGAAGCCGTCGATCTTGTTCTTCTTGAAGAGGAAAGCAACGCCGTCGACATTCGACTTCACCGTCGCATCCTTGTGCGCCATCATCTTCTCAAGGTTCAGCTTGGGAGCAGAAACCTCAACGCCGAGCGCATCCATGCCATGGACTGCATGATGGAACATCTCGGAAGCGTGCAGCAGCGCCTTGGAAGGAATGCAGCCAATGTTGAGGCATGTCCCGCCGTAAGTGGCGCGCTTTTCCACCACCGCGACCTTGAGGCCGAGCTGGGCTGCCTTTATGGCGCAAACATAACCGCCCGGGCCGCTTCCGATTACGACGAGATCATAAGCCATGACAAATCCTTCTCTTGATAACCTGCGGAGGAGCTGAGCTCACGCCGCCTTGCATTCCTTGAATTCATAAAGATCCCAGGGAACCTGCCTGAGACCGCTCTTGTCCCAGAGCGCCGAATGGCGGATCGCAGGGCCGAACCCCGGCATCAGGATCGCGTCCGGAGCCTCGCTTCCTTCCGGTCCCAATATGTCGATATGGCCGGTTGCCACATCGAGGATATAGGGGACGCCTGTCCAGATCGTACAAGCCCTGAGCTCCGCTCCCGTCGCATCGCCCTCAGGGCAGTTGTTCATCACCATGCCGCCCGGGCGGCGCGTTTCCTCGTCATACATGATGTGGCCGTCGAGTTTCAGCTTGCCCCCGATGATCGTGAACAGATGGCTGACGACCGCCGCATCCGAGCCCACCGGCCTGAACGAAAGTGTCGTCCCGGCTTCCGCCTCGGTGAACACCGCCTTCTCGAGTGCGCATCGTTCTTGGGCCTCCGCCATTCCCGGCAGCAGGCAGAGCGAAACAAGCCATGTCTTGAAGGGTGCTTTCATCGCATTCACCGGAATAGTGCGATCATCATGGCGCCAAGCCCGGCGAGACCGATCAGCCAGACGAACGACCGGAAATACGGGATGCCTGCCAGATAGAGCGGCAGATAGATGAGGCGGGCGATGAACCAGATCCAGCCACCGATCAGTCCCAAACCCGAGGCATCGTCACCCGCAAAGGCGACTCCGAGCAGAAGCCCGATAAAGGCCGGATAGGTCTCCTGAAAATTCTTCGACGCCCGCGCGGCGCGGCCAACCAACTTGCCTTTCGGCTCCAGTCCTTCATCCCGCGGCCCTGCGTTCCAGTCGCGGCCGAGTTCGCGGGTCGATAGCACGGCCTGAACCGAGATGTGGACAACGAGCAGGATCACGCTCAGGGCCAGCAGCGTCATGTAAGGCGTTGCGGTAACCCCGAGCGCTTCCATCATTGCAATCCCGTCTTAGAGATCGAGAACCAGGCGTTCCGGATCTTCCAGGCTCTCCTTCACACGGACCAGGAAGGTCACGGCTTCCTTGCCATCTACCATGCGGTGATCGTAGGAAAGCGCCAGATACATCATCGGACGGATGACGATCTGGCCGCCGATGACGACCGGACGCTCCTGGATCTTGTGCATGCCGAGGATGCCGGACTGAGGCGCATTGAGGATCGGCGAGGACATCAGCGAGCCGTAGACACCGCCGTTGGAGATCGTGAACGTGCCGCCCTGCATGTCGGCCATGGACAACGCGCCGTCACGGGCAAGCTTGCCGAGGCGGCCGATATCCTTTTCGATCTCGGCGATCGACATCTGGTCGGCATCGCGCACGACCGGAACGACGAGGCCCTTGTCGGTGCCGACGGCGACGCCGATATGGCAGTAGTTCTTGTAGATGATGTCGGTCCCGTCGATCTCGGCGTTGACGGCCGGCAGTTCCTTCAGCGCATGGGTGACCGCCTTGGTGAAGAAACCCATGAAGCCGAGCTTCACGCCGTGCTTCTTCTCGAAGATGTCCTTGTACTTGTTGCGCAGATCCATGACGGCCTTCATGTCCACCTCGTTATAGGTGGTCAGCATGGCGGCGGTGTTCTGCGCGTCCTTGAGGCGGCGGGCGATCGTCTGGCGCAGGCGCGTCATCTTCACGCGCTCTTCGCGGGCAGCATCATCGGCCGAGGAAACCGGACGCGGCGCAGCCGGTGCGGCAGGCGCCTGCGCCGGTGCGGAAATGCCCTTGGCGACGGCAGCGATCACATCACCCTTCAACACCTGGCCACGCTTGCCCGAGCCTTCGATATCGGCGGTGGAAATGTTGTTGTCCGCGGCGATCTTGGCGGCAGCCGGAGCCGGCGGCATGGAGGACGCGGCGGCAGCCGGTGCCGAGGCTGCTGCGGGAGCAGCCGCAGCAGCCTCGGCAACCTTGGCCGGAGCGGCCTCAGTGGGCTTGGCGGCCGGTGCGGCAGCCGCAACGCCTGCACCACCTTCGGCAATCTGGCCGAGCAGCGCGCCGAGACCGACGGTCTCGCCATTGTTGGCAACGATCTCGGAGAGCACGCCGGCTGCCGGCGACGGCACTTCTACGGTCACCTTGTCCGTTTCGAGCTCAAGGAGCGGTTCATCGGCCTTGACCGTATCGCCGACTTTCTTGAACCAGGTGCCGACGGTCGCCTCGCTGACGGATTCGCCGAGGGTGGGGACGCGGATTTCGGTGGCCATGATCTGTTTCCGTGTTTGTCAGATGTGTTTTTGAAAGGATGGGAAGGCGGCTGATGTCTCAGCCGCCGAGCGCGTCTTCGAGGAAGGCCTCGAGCTGCGCCAGATGCTTGGACATCTGGCCTGTCGCGGGCGAAGCCGCAGCCGGCCGGCCGGTATAGCGGACCCGCTGATACTTCGCATCGATATGGGCGAGCACCCATTCCAGGTAGGGATCGATGAAGGCCCAGGCGCCCATGTTCTTCGGCTCTTCCTGGCACCAGACCATTTCCGCATTGCGGAAGCGGGAAAGCTCGTTGATGAGCGCCTTGGCCGGGAATGGATAGAGCTGTTCGATGCGCAGCAGGTAGATGTCGTCGATGCCGCGCTTTTCGCGCTCTTCCAGAAGATCATAATAGACCTTGCCGGTGCAGAGAACGACGCGACGGATCTTCGAATCCTTCTGCAGCTTGATCGGACCGTCCTTGATGACCTCCGCATCATCCCAAAGCAGGCGATGGAAGGAGGATTCACCCGCCATTTCGGCAAGCGCCGAGGTCGCCCGCTTGTGCCGCAGGAGAGACTTCGGCGTCATCAGGATCAACGGCTTGCGGAAGTCGCGCTTCACCTGCCGGCGCAGGATATGGAAGTAGTTGGCCGGCGTGGTGCAGTTGGCGACCTGCATGTTGTCTTCCGCGCACATCTGCAGCCAGCGTTCGAGGCGGGCCGACGAGTGTTCAGGCCCCTGGCCTTCGTAACCGTGCGGCAGCAGGCAAACGAGACCGGACATGCGCAGCCACTTGCGTTCGCCCGACGAGATGAACTGGTCGAACACGACCTGCGCACCATTGGCGAAGTCGCCGAACTGGGCTTCCCAGAGCGTCAATGCGTTCGGACGGGCCAGCGAATAACCGTATTCGAAGCCCAGCACTGCCTCTTCCGAGAGCATGGAGTTGATGACTTCGTAACGGGCCTGTGTGGGCGACAGGTTGGCAAGCGGAATATAGCGGTCTTCGGTATCCTGATCGTAGAGGACCGAATGGCGCTGCGAGAACGTGCCGCGTTCGCAATCCTGGCCGGAGAGGCGGATCTTCGTACCTTCCGTTGCAAGCGAACCGAACGCCAAAGCCTCGGCCATCGCCCAGTCGATCCCTTCACCGGTTTCGACCATCTGCGCACGGTTTTCCATGAAGCGGCGGATGGTGCGATGCGCGCTGAAGCCTTCCGGGATCGTCGAAAGCTTGCGGCCGATCTCCTTCAACTGCTTCATCGGCACGGCCGTCTTGCCGCGACGCTGCTCGTCGGCATTGTCGGCCGAGCGCAGGCCGGACCATTGGCCATCCAGCCAGTCGGCCTTGTTCGGCTTGTAGCTCTGGCCGGCCTCGAACTCGGCCTCCAGATGCGCGCGCCAATCAGCCTTCATCTTCTCGAATTCGCCCTCGGTCACGAGGCCTTCGGCAATCAGGCGGTCGGCATAAAGCTGGGACACCGTCTTGTGGCCGCGAATGACCTTGTACATCTTCGGCTGCGTGAACGCCGGCTCGTCGCCTTCGTTATGGCCGAAGCGGCGGTAGCAGAACATGTCGATAACAACCGGCTTGTGGAACTTCATCCGGAATTCGGTCGCGATCTTTGCTGCATAGACGACCGCCTCCGGATCGTCGCCGTTGACGTGGAAGATCGGCGCCTCGATCATCTTGGCAACATCGGACGGATAGGGCGACGAGCGCGAGAAGGCCGGATTGGTGGTGAAGCCGATCTGGTTGTTGATGATGAAATGCATCGTGCCGGCGACGCGATGACCGCGCAGGCCGGAAAGGCCGAGCACTTCGGCAACCACGCCCTGGCCGGCAAAGGCCGCATCGCCGTGCAACAGCAGCGGCAGCACCTTGGCGCGCTCGCGCAGCGGGATGATATCGCCTTCCCAGACCTTGGCGAGCATGTCCTGCTTGGCGCGGGCCTTGCCCATGACGACCGGGTTGACGATTTCGAGATGCGACGGATTGGCCGTCAGCGACAGGTGCACCTTGTTGCCGTCGAACTCACGGTCCGAGGATGCGCCGAGGTGGTACTTCACGTCGCCCGAGCCTTCGACTTCGTCCGGCTTGAAGGAACCGCCCTTGAACTCGTGGAAGACGGCGCGGTGCGGCTTGCCCATGACATTGGTCAGCACGTTGAGGCGGCCGCGATGCGCCATGCCGAGAACGACTTCCTCGAGTCCTTCCTGGCCACCGCGCTTGATGATCTGCTCCAGCGCCGGGATGAGCGATTCACCGCCATCGAGACCGAAACGCTTCGTACCCTTGAACCTGACGTCGAGGAACTGCTCGTAGCCTTCCGCCTCGACCAGCTTCTGCAGGATCGCCTTCTTGCCGTTTTGAGTAAATTCAACGCCCTTGTCCGGGCCCTCGATGCGCTCCTGGATCCACTGCTTCTCCTCCGGGTTGGAGATGTGCATGAACTCCACGCCGATCGTCGAGCAATAGGTGCGCTCCAGAATCTCGATCATCTCGCGAATGCTCGCGTATTCGAGGCCGAGCACGTTGTCGATGAAGATCTTGCGGTCGTAATCGGCTTCCGTGAAGCCGTAGGCCGTCGGCGAAAGCTCGTTATAATCCTCGACCGGAGCTGCAAGACCGAGCGGATCGAGCTTGGCATGCAGGTGGCCACGCATGCGGTAGGCGCGGATCATCATGATGGCACGCACGCTGTCGCGGGTTGCCTGCAGGACAGCGGCGGGATCGATCGGCTTGCCGGAGGCAGCGGCAGAGGCTTCGGCCTTCGCCTGGACCTTCTTTTCGATCGCCTTTTCGACAACGGGCCAGTTGCCGTCGAGCGCTGAGACCAATTCACCATTGGCGGCGATCGGCCAGTTCTTGCGCTGCCAGGAAGCTCCGTTTGCCGCTTTCTTCACATCGTCCGGATTGTCGGCTAGCGCCTTGAAGAAAGCCTGCCATTCCGGTGCAACCGAATTCGGATCGTCCTCATACCGGGCATGGAGCTGCTCGATATAGGTTGCATTCTGACCGTCCAGGAAAGAGGTGATGAGAAATTGCTCGTTGGCTTCTTGCCGTGCCATGGTTTCTTGCGGGCGCCGCGCCCGCCTCCTGCCGTAATTGAGGCCGAAGAGCGTCGGCCGCCGCTTTCATTCATGGTGTGACATAGACCGCAGATGCGGAATGTCACGCGCGCTTTACGCGAAATACGGGCAGGCGAACCATGTTCCTTTTCGCCTGCCCGAAGCTTGCTCTTATGTGGCGTCAGCCCTTGAGGACTTCAACCAGCGTCTTACCCAGGCGGGCCGGAGACGGCGACACCTTGATACCCGCCGATTCCATGGCCGCGATTTTCGATTCCGCATCGCCCTTGCCACCGGAAACGACAGCGCCGGCATGGCCCATCGTGCGGCCCTTCGGAGCCGTGCGGCCGGCGATAAAGCCAGCCATCGGCTTCTTGCGGCCCTTCTTGGCTTCGTCCTTGAGGAACTGCGCCGCATCTTCTTCCGCCGAGCCGCCGATTTCGCCGATCATGATGATCGACTGCGTAGCGTCATCGGCCAGGAACATTTCCAGCACATCGATGAACTCGGTGCCCTTGACCGGGTCGCCACCGATGCCAACGGCCGTGGTCTGGCCGAGGCCTTCGTTCGAGGTCTGGAAGACCGCTTCGTAGGTCAGCGTGCCGGAACGCGAAACAATACCGACCGAACCCTTGCGGAAGATGGAGCCCGGCATGATGCCGATCTTGCACTCTTCCGGCGTCAGGATGCCAGGGCAGTTCGGGCCGAGCAGGCGGGACTTGGATCGGTCGAGGCGAGCCTTGACGCGAACCATGTCCATCACCGGGATACCTTCGGTGATGCAGGTGATGAACGGGATCTCGGCTTCGATCGCCTCGATGATCGCGTCGGCGGCGCCCGCCGGCGGGACATAGATGACGGACGCGTCGGCGCCGGTCTTTTCCTTGGCTTCAGCAACGGACGTGAAGATCGGCAGCGACGTGCCGTCGACGCCCGATGACCACGCTTCGCCGCCCTTTTTGGGATGAACACCGCCCACCATCTTGGTGCCGTAATAGGCGAGCGCCTGTTCCGTATGGAAGGTGCCGGTCTTGCCGGTCAGGCCCTGGACGATGACCTTCGTGTCTTTGTTGACGAGAATAGACATTGGTTGCGGTCCTTCCAGGTTAGGCTTCGATCGCCGCGACGATCTTCTTCGCCGCGTCGTCAAGGTCGTCAGCCGCAGTGATCGCGAGACCGGACTCATTCAGGATTTTCTTGCCGAGCTCGACATTGGTGCCTTCCAGGCGCACGACGAGCGGAACCTTCAGGCCGACTTCCTGCACGGCTGCGACAACGCCCTCGGCGATAACGTCGCAGCGCATGATGCCGCCGAAGATATTGACGAGAATGCCTTCGACCTTGGGGTCCGCGGTGATGATCTTGAAGGCTGCAGCGACCTTCTCCTTGCCGGCGCCGCCGCCGACGTCGCAGAAGTTCGCCGGCTCCTTGCCGTAAAGCTTGATGATGTCCATCGTCGCCATGGCGAGGCCGGCGCCATTGACCATGCAGCCGATATTACCGTCGAGCGCTACATAGGCGAGGTCCCACTTGGAGGCCTCGATTTCCTTGCTGTCTTCCTCGGTCTCGTCGCGCAGCGCCTTGATGTCATCGTGACGGAACAGCGCATTGCCATCGAACGAAACCTTGGCGTCGAGGACGCGCAGGTGGCCGTTCTGCATGACGATCAGCGGGTTGATTTCGAGAAGCGACATGTCCTTCTCGTCGAAGGCCTTGTAGAGAATCGGGAAGAGCGACTTGGCGTCCTCTGCGGCAGCACCGGTAAGCTCGAGAGCCTTGGAGATCGCAGCGACGTCGGCAGCCGTCACCCCGGCTTCCGGATCGATGGCGATCGTGTGGATCTTCTCGGGCGTATCGTGGGCGACGGCCTCGATGTCCATGCCGCCTTCGGTCGAGACGACGAAGGCCACGCGGCCGACCGAGCGATCGACCAGCAGCGAGCAATAGAGCTCACGGGAGATATCGGCGCCGTCTTCGATATAGAGGCGGTTGACTTGCTTGCCGGCTTCGCCGGTCTGCGCGGTCACCAGCGTGTTGCCGAGCATGTCCTTGACGTTGGCGACGACCTCTTCGATCGACTTGGCGAGGCGAACGCCGCCCTTGGCTTCCGGAGGCAGTTCCTTGAACTTGCCCTTGCCGCGGCCGCCGGCATGGATCTGGCTCTTCACGACGTAGAGCGGGCCGGGAAGCGACTTCGCAGCCGCCTCCGCCTCTTCGACCTTCAGGATGGCCACGCCCTGGGCCACCGGCGCACCGTAGCTCTTCAGCAGAGCCTTGGCCTGATATTCATGGATATTCATGGGTCAATCCCTGTTTCGATTATTTCAGCGCGCCCATTACTTCAGAGCGGGGGCGATGTTGATGCAGGCCTCGCAAAGACCGGCGACTGCGCCGACGGATTTCTGGAAAGCCGCCTCTTCATCCTTGTTGAATTCGACTTCGATGACGCGCTCGACACCACCGGCGCCGAGAACCACCGGAACGCCGACATACATGTCCTTCACGCCGTACTGACCGGAAAGGTAGGCTGCGCAAGGCAGCACGCGCTTCTTGTCCTTGAGGTAGGATTCGGCCATCTCGATCGCGGATGCGGCCGGAGCGTAGTAAGCCGAACCGGTCTTGAGCAGACCAACGATTTCGGCGCCGCCGTCACGGGTGCGCTGGATGATCTCTTCGAGGCGCTCCTTGGTGGTCCAGCCCATCTTCACAAGGTCGGTCAACGGAATGCCGCCAACGGTGGAATAGCGTGCCAGCGGCACCATCGTATCGCCATGGCCGCCAAGAACGAATGCGGTGACGTCCTGAACGGAAACGTTGAATTCTTCGGAGATGAAGAGGCGGAAACGGGCCGAGTCGAGCACGCCGGCCATGCCGACGACCATGTTCTTCGGCAGGCCCGAGAATTTCTGGAGCGCCCAGACCATCGCGTCGAGCGGATTGGTGATGCAGATCACGAAGGCGTTCGGGGCATATTTCTTGATGCCGGCGCCGACCTGCTCCATGACCTTGAGGTTGATGCCGAGCAGGTCGTCGCGGCTCATGCCCGGCTTGCGGGCAACACCGGCGGTGACGATGCAGACGTCGGCGCCTTCGATGGCCGAATAATCGCTGGCGCCGGAGAGCTTCGCATTGAAACCTTCGACCGGACCGGACTGGGCGATGTCGAGGCCCTTGCCCTGCGGAATACCGTCGGCGATGTCGAAGAGGACGACGTCGCCCAGCTCTTTCAGGCTGGCGAGATGCGCCAGCGTGCCACCGATCATGCCAGAACCAATAAGTGCGATCTTCTTGCGCGCCATCGAAAAGCTTCCTTTCGAGATCTGAATCCACAGCAGACCAGGGCAGATCCGCCAATGTGGACGATCGCATACAGCCATACGGGAAAAATGGCAATCGATTATTTTGTGAGTATATTTTTCAATCGGTTAGATAATAAAATTCTTACGTAAACGTAAGATATAATGTCACCGAAACTTCAAACTCGGCGGCGTTTTTCCTGATGCAGTGCAAGATAGTCGGGGCTGCGCATCTCGAAGAGGCGCGAGACGGTTCGGTCGAATTCGAAGCCTTCCGTCCCCTTCCGCTCCAGGAGAATATCCTCCGGCGGCGTCGCTGCGGAAACGTAGAGTCTGACCGCATGGTCATAAAACGCATCGACCAGGTTGATCAGCCGCTTTGCCTCGTTCCGCCTGTCCGGTCCGAGCTGCGGAATATGTTCGACGAAAACGGTATCAAAACGACCGGCGATGGCCAGATAATCGGAAGCACCCAGCGGCTTGCCGCAGATATCCGAAAAATCGAAGCGCGCGGCGCGTCCGGCGGCGGCGGGAACGTGAATACTGCGGCCTTTCCTCGGGATCTCGGCCGGTTCGGCCCTCTTGCCTTCCGTCACCTGATGCCAGGCGGCCTCCATCGCCGCGTCGGCGCGCCCATCGAGCGGCGTCACATAGACCGGCAGGCTCGCAAGCTTCTGCATGCGATAATCGTTGGGCGAGTCGAGCGTCACCACGTCGACATACTTGTTGAGCAGCGCGATGAACGGCAGGAAGAGCCCGCGGTTGAGCCCGTCCTTGTAGAGGTTTTCCGGTGCCACATTGGAGGTCGCGATCAATACGCAACCGAGATTGAAAAGCTCGGTGAAAAGGCGCGCCAGGATCATTGCATCCGTAATGTCGGTCACGGAGAATTCATCGAAGCAGAGAAGCTCAGCCTCCGCATAAAGCGCTGCGGCGACCGGCGGCACCGGATCGGCCTGCCGCGTCTCACCGCGCTTCACCCTCATCCGATGCTCATGGATGCGGTTGTGCACATCCGCCATGAACTCGTGGAAATGCGCGCGGCGCTTCTTCTCCGTCGGCGCCTTCTTGAAGAACATGTCCATCAGCATGGTCTTGCCGCGCCCGACGCTGCCATGGACGTAAAGACCGCGGATTTCCCGCGGCCGCCCGCCGCCCCTGGCGAATAGCCAGCCGAGTGCGCTCTTCTTCTTCGCCGGCTTCGTTTCCCTAAGGCACGTCAGGACATGGTCGAGCCTCGCCGCCACATCGAGCTGGGCGGCATCGGCCGTCAACGCACCCGACAACGTCAGCGCCTTCAGCTCTTCGCCGACGCTCGCCGTGTATTCGGGGATGGGTTCCAACCGGACGCTCTCAAATGTGTGGAGCCGCTCAGCGGCTCAGGCTGACCGGCTGTCCGGAATTCATCGTACCGTCGAAACGGTTGTCGGCACTCTTGTAGACCCGTCCGATGACGTCGCCGGCCCGGTTCTTGAACTGGACCATCTTGCCCGACACGTCCCAGGATCCCATCGTCGTCAGTTCCCCGACACAACCGCGGGTTCCGCCGCGCGAACCGCCCCCGAGATTGGTGAGCGTCAGGAACATGTCGCAGGAGGCGCCGGCATTCGAGACACGCCAGTTGCCGACCATGGCTTCCTTCTTGACGTCGAGAGCACTCGCCGGCGCCGCCGCATTCGGGTCAACCGCAGCCATGTTCGGGTTGGCAGCCGGAGCGGTGGGGAACTGCGATGCGCCGCCCGGAGGCGGAAGCTGCCCGCCCTGCACCGACGGAACGGGCTGGGCCTGAAGAGGAGCGGGTTGAGAAGGCAAGTCGCTGTAGGGACTGTATGAAGTACGCTGGCAACCGGCAAGTGCTATCGCAAGAACAAGGCCCGTCGCCACATATCTGAACTGCATCATCTAACTCCCGCTTTCAGTCGGTATCCGCCGCTAATGCCACTGAATTGAGACCGAATTACCGTAAAGCCCCTTGGTTAATCAAGTGTGACTGGAACAATTTGACCGCCTGTTGCGAGTTCGGGCCTGCAGAACGCTTCGATCGGTTTCGGCAAGCAACAGGGCGCCGGCGCTGTTTTGGACGATCATTCGCCGGCGAGGAAGAAATCGGCCCGCCCCCGAAATACGGGAGCGGGCCGCAAGGAAGAACAGACGCCCGAGCGCCTCAGACGCGGCGCTCGACCATCATCTTCTTGATTTCGGCGATCGCCTTGGCCGGGTTCAGACCCTTGGGGCAGGTCTGGGCGCAGTTCATGATCGTGTGGCAGCGATAGAGCCGGAAAGGATCCTCGAGATTGTCGAGGCGCTCTCCCTTGGCTTCGTCGCGGCTATCGATCAGCCAGCGATAGGCCTGCAACAGGACGGCCGGCCCGAGATAGCGGTCGCCGTTCCACCAGTAGCTCGGACAGGAGGTCGAGCAGCAGGCGCAGAGGATGCATTCGTAGAGACCGTCGAGCTTCAGGCGATCCTCGTGGCTCTGCTTCCACTCCTTGGCCGGCGGCGGCGAAACCGTCTTCAGCCAGGGCTCGATCGAACGGTGCTGGGCATAGAAATTGGTGAGGTCCGGAACAAGGTCCTTCACCACCGGCATGTGGGGCAGCGGATAGACCTTCACGGTGCCCTTGATGTCGTCCATGCCCTTGGTGCAGGCGAGCGTGTTGGTACCGTCGATATTCATCGCGCAGGAACCGCAGATGCCTTCGCGGCAGGAGCGGCGCAGCGTCAGGGTCGGGTCGATATTGTTCTTGATATAGAGCAGACCGTCGAGAACCATCGGCCCGCAATCATCGACATCGATATAATAGGTGTCGATACGCGGGTTCTGGCCGTCGTCCGGATTCCAGCGATACACGCGGTACTCGCGAACGTTCTTGGCGCCTTCCGGCTTCGGCCAGACCTTGCCTTCGGTCATCTGGGAGTTCTTGGGGAGAGCGAGTTCAACCATTGCTAGACTTCCGATCCTTGGCGGCAAGCGCCATACTGTCTTTCAGGTTATAACCATTTGGCGCCCACGGGGCGACCGTCGTGTTCAAAAGTTTCAGGGGCCGGCCTTTGATCGCCGCCCAGACAAGCTTCAGCCGCTCCAGCGCCCGGAGCAGCGGCATCCGTGCGGCCCGGCCGAACGGCGCGCGGACATGCGCCCGTTTCGACGTCTTGTCGGTGGCGATCACGCTCGCCGAGCCCGACTGCATGATGACCCAGGGGGCAAGATGCGCCACGTCGCAATCGTGGTAGGCACCGCTCCAGAGGAAGTCGTCGGCCGGCACGCAGTTCTGGTCGACACCCGCAAGCAGGTGCTCCGCACCTCGGCGCGTCACCAGATACGCGGCCGAACCCGATGCAGGGCGCAGCGAACGAACCAGCCTGTGTTCACCAAGTTGACGTATCGTTATCACCTTGCGGCCACCCGGGCGGAAAACGCCCTCAAGCTTGACGATATCGACGCCGAGATCCGAACTGAGCAATTCGGAAACCGCCTCGGCGAAACCGGGCTGCGGCTCTGCGTCGTCCTCCAGCACGAGTGCATAGGTGAAATCGGAGGCAAGAAACCGCCGCCAAGTCAGCACATGACCGGCGAGACAGGCTTCTTCCGTCAGCATGAAGAGCCGGTTGCGGTGGCCGTTCCAGGCCACGCCGTCCGGTGGAAACCGCAGCGACTGCCCGCGAACGGACAGAACGGCTTGAGGATTGTTCCGTGCATCGACGGCCGCAATCCTCTCAAGCGGCCATTCGAGATGGCCGAAATGCCGTTCGATCTCGGCCCACCGGTCAGGCGAGCGATCGAGATTGATCGCGAATATGCCGAGAAGACGCCCGAAGGGCACTTTCTCGGCAGAATTCGCGATGGACGGCATGGCTGTCATGGCCTCAGTACACGCGTGCCTTGGGCTCGATCTTGTGCGGATCGATACCTTCTGCGATGAGTTCGGTATGGACCGGGCGGTAGTCGAGCTTCACCTCGCCGGCCTCGCTCACCCAGGCGAGCGTATGCTTGCGCCAGTTTACGTCGTCGCGACCGGCAAACGGGCCGGAGGCATAATCCTCGCGGGCGTGAGAGCCGCGGCTTTCCTTGCGCGCTTCCGCGCCGTAGACCGTGGTGATCGCATTTGCCATCAGATTCTGCAGTTCGAGCGTCTCGACGAGGTCGGAGTTCCAGATCATCGAACGGTCGGTGACCTTGATGTCCTTGAGCTCGCCCCAGATTTCCGAAAGCCGGCGGCAGCCGGATTCGAGCGATTCCTGGGTGCGGAACACGGCCGCGTCTTCCTGCATGGCGCGCTGCATCTTGTCGCGCAGCACGGCGGTCGGCGTGGAGCCGCTGGCATGGCGCAGGCCGTCGAAACGCTCCATGATCCTGTCGCAGGCGGCCTTGTTGAGGGCCGGCACCGGCGCGGCCCTGTCGATGACCTGGCCGGCGCGGATCGCAGCGGCGCGGCCGAAAACCACGAGGTCGATCAGCGAGTTGGAACCGAGACGGTTCGCGCCGTGCACCGAGGCGCAGCCCGCTTCGCCGACAGCCATCAGTCCGGGTGCGATCCGTTCCGGGTTGGAAGCATTGGCATTCAGGACTTCGCCCCAGAAATTGGTCGGGATGCCGCCCATGTTGTAATGCACGGTCGGCAGGACCGGAATGGGCTCACGGGTCACGTCGACGCCCGCGAAGATCTTGGCGCTCTCGGAAATGCCTGGCAGACGCTCGTGCAGGACGGCCGGATCGAGATGGTCGAGATGCAGAAAGATGTGGTCCTTGTTTTTGCCGACGCCGCGGCCTTCGCGGATTTCCAGCGTCATGCAACGGGAAACAACGTCGCGGGAGGCGAGGTCTTTGGCCGAAGGCGCATAGCGTTCCATGAAGCGCTCGCCCTCGGAATTGACGAGGTAGCCGCCTTCGCCGCGTGCGCCTTCGGTGATGAGACAGCCCGAACCATAGATGCCGGTCGGATGGAACTGCACGAACTCCATGTCCTGCAGGGGCAGGCCGGCGCGGGCGATCATACCGCCGCCGTCGCCGGTGCAGGTATGGGCGGACGTTGCCGAGAAATAGGCGCGGCCGTAACCGCCGGTCGCCAGCACCACCATCTTGGCAGCGAAGCGATGGATCGTGCCGTCGTCCAGGCACCAGGCGACAACGCCGGTGCAGCGGCCGTCGTCCGACATGATCAGGTCGAGCGCGAAATATTCGACGAAGAATTCCGCATTGTTCCTGAGCGACTGGCCATAAAGCGTGTGCAGGATCGCGTGACCGGTGCGGTCGGCGGCAGCGCAGGTGCGCTGCACCGGCGGGCCTTCGCCATAGTTCTGCATATGGCCGCCGAACGGACGCTGATAGATCTTGCCTTCCTCATTGCGCGAGAAGGGCACGCCGTAATGCTCGAGTTCATAGACGGCCTTCGGCGCTTCCATGACCATGTACTGCATGGCATCGACGTCACCGAGCCAGTCGGAGCCCTTGACGGTGTCGTAGAGGTGCCACTGCCAGCTGTCCGGCGTCATGTTCTGCAGCGAGGCGGCGATGCCGCCCTGTGCCGCGACGGTATGCGAGCGGGTCGGGAAAACCTTGGTGATGCAGGCGGTCTTGAAGCCCTGCTCGGCCATTCCGAGCGTGGCGCGCAGGCCAGCGCCACCGGCGCCCACGACGATCACGTCATAGGAATGGTCGACATAGATATAGGCCTTGCCGGTCTGGGCGATGGGTGTGATCGATGCCATAACGGGATTATCCTGCAAACGCGATTTTCAGGACGGCGAGAAGACAGAGGCCGCCGATCAGGAAGGAAAAGAAGGCATTGAGGATGAGAAGAGCGATCTTCATGCCTTCGGAATGGATGTAATCCTGGATGATTTCTTCCATGCCGAGACGCATATGCACGATACTGGCGACGATGGTCAGCGCATTGATCGTGGCAACGAAGGGATTGGCGAGTGCGCCGACCACTTCGGCATAGGGCCTGCCGGCATAGATGATCAGGAAGACGATGTAGAAAACGAGGAGCGGAACGAGCGCGACGGACGTGGTCCTGACGCGCCAGAAATGCTCCGTACCGCTCTTGGCCGAACCAAGGCCGCGGACTTTTCCGAGAGGAGTGCGCATATCCATGATCCTGTCTCCTCAGCGAACGATAAGCACGACCGCCCAGACCAGGATAGTCAGGACGATGGAAGCGACAAGATTGGCCTTGGCGAGCATGGTCGAGAATTCCTTCTCGAAGCCATAGCCGAGATCCCACATGATGTGGCGCAGACCACCGAGCAGATGGTGGATGAGGGCCCAGGTATAGCCGAAAAGCACGAGCTGTCCGATGAGCGAGCCGAACAGCCAGTTGACCCAGTTGAAATATTCCTCGCCGGAAGCGGCCGAGATCAGCCAGGCGGCAACAAGCAGCGTGCCGAAGTAGAGCGCTCCGCCGGTAATGCGGTGGACGATCGACATCGCCATGGTGGGAATGAATTTATAGATTTGCAGATGCGGCGACAGAGGCCGGTTATTTGTCACATTCGCCATCAGAACCTCGCGGCGTCGTATGCGGTATTTAAGGGCGGGCGCCCAACAATGCACGATGCCGAAGAAATGTGCATTGCATCATCGGCGTGGTTTAATCTTCGAAATCACGGACGACAAGAACAATTCAAACGGATTTCAAATTTAATCGATTGTGTCTTTCTCAAGGCGACATCGGCTCGAACCCGGCGCTCACATTAACCACGATTTGCAAAGAACTCATTGCCGGCGCGACGAGCGAGGCCGTTTCATGTTAACGTTTCGTTAACGATTTTGCCGGAGTTCGCCATGATCGCGAATCGCATGAAGCCTGTTTTCGTTGCCGGCCTGGTGCTGGCAGCGACATTGTCGTCCCCATCGCAGGCGGGCGACCGCGACTACGGCCACTGGCACTATCTATCCGCGCCCGCCGGTGCATTTGTCTCCAATAGCGACCTCGCCGCCTTTGTCAGCAAGCCCGGCATTTTCAGCGGCACGTTCGACATAGCCCGCACCGCAAGCCGTAGCGTCTATATCCTGCGGAGCTATCGGGACACGCCCTTCACGAGCCCCGTTATATCAATGACAGGGAGCGGCTCGGTTTCGCCTTCCGTGAAGATCATCGATGTCGCCGGCGAAACGGAGGATGCTTTCGCGCCCGTCAACGCCTGCATCTACGAGGCCGGTGCCTGCGTCATCCGCGGCGGGAATTGAGACCGGAAGGCAAGCTGAATACCGCTATCGCAATATGAGCGGCCGCAGCCCGTCTCACGGTGAACGCGCGTCGTATTGAAGGCGATTGCCCTCTATCTCCAACTGATGGGCGGCCGCCCATTGGGCAAGCTGATGCGCAGTCTCGGCCAGGGAATAGCCGAGCGGCGTCAGCGAATATTCGACCTGTGGCGGAGAGCTGTGGTGAACGATTCGCTCGACCATACCGTCACGTTCCAGTGTCTTCAGCGTGCGTGTCAGCATCTGCTGCGAGATACCGCCGACATGCCGCTTGATCCCGTTGAAACGCCGCGAACCCAGGCTCAAGGCCACAACGACCTGTATCGTCCATTTGTCGCCCACGCGGCTCAGGATCTCGCTGACGGCCTTGCAGCCAGCATGTGCCGGTTTGGCGGTCACATCCATCTGACCTGCTCCTAAAAATATGCTTTTGACGGGCATTTTTAGGTCACATAAATGGCTGTGGTCAACAATATGGACCATCCCGACGGGAAGAAGCCCTCAGGCGGGTCTATCGCAAGGAGACCACCGTGAAGCTCTTTTATTACCCGGCAGCCTGCAGCCTGGCCGATCATATCGCCCTCATCGAGACCGGCCTTCCCTACGGGCTATCCGGCATCGATCGCGAAAAGAAAACCGAAGACGGCCGCGACTTCCTGTCGATCAACCCGAAAGGCTACATTCCCGCCCTCGAACTCGAGGACGGTACGATCCTGACGGAAAACCAGATCATCCTGAACTATATCGCCGAACGGAGCGGCAAGCTTCTTCCCGAGGGAGGCATCGCACGGTGGCGGACGCTGGAAGCTCTCGCCTTCATGTCGTCCGAGATTCACACGAACTATGCCCCCTTCTTCAGGGATTTTCCGGAGCCCGAAAAAGTCCGCGCCCGCGAAAAACTCAAGAAGGCCTTCGCCATCCTCGCCGACCAGATGGGCCAAAAGCAATTCCTGATCGCCGACGAGATGACGATCGCCGACTGCTACCTGTTCTGGGTGCTGATGGTCGCACCGAAAAGCGGGGTCGAACTGCCGGAAAACCTGCAGGCCTGCTTCGACCGTATGAGGGTACGATCCTCGGTCATCCAGGCATTCGCCGAGGAAGGACTGGCGTGATCCTTCAGTTACGGACGAGCTGACCGGGCACGTTCTACTGGCCGGCGTGCCGTGTCAGCCCTCCACGCAAGGGGAAGCCGGTGCGCCCATCCGATCTCCCCCTTGAGGGGGAGATGCCCGGCAGGGCAGAGGGGGGTGCGGTGAGGCAAATCAAGGCCTTGGGAGAAATCGGCAGAAAAAATCACTCCCTTTCATCCCCGCCCTCTTGCGTCATGCCTAGAATTGCCCCGCTTCCGTTGCCGGAGTGTTTCGCGAGACGTTCGCGGGCAGGCGGGAGCCGGCGCTTCCATCGGAACCGTAACGTGCGGGAAAGGTGGAAGAGGTGAAAACCATGGAGCGCGTGCCGAAAGGCGGTTGCTCCTATCAAGCCTCCCCCGGACAGCCATGTCCGGTTCGGTATAGCCGTGCAAGTGGCAAGGTTTCCCGAAAGGAGACCGCGAATGAAGCCACGCAGCGAGGCGAGAGGATCACCTGTAGGGGCCGGAAGCCCCGAAAGAACGCCGAAGGCCACGCGAATGTGGAGCCACTTTTATTACTATAATCCGAGGTTCCGCATTCGCGTGCGCTTCTCCGGACTGTTCTTTGAAAACCACGGCAGGAGACTGCGCGGGAATGGTCCTGGTGTGCCTACCGGAATCGCCAGACCGTCGTCCGCTTTACCTCGCTGTCTTCCAGCACCCGCGTCACCGGCACGTCATACACCGCGAGCTGCTCCAGGCGGTCCTTGGGACAATAACTCCGCCCCGGATCGCCCACCAGAACCAGCCTCCCCCCGCCTGCAAGCCGCGTAAACCAGGGGATCAGCGCCCCGGCGAAATCTCTGTCGTAGAAGACGTCACCGGCAAGGATCACGTCCGCATCGACCGCCTTGCCAACCTGGTCCTCGCGCGTGAACCGAAGTTCGACCCCGTTCTCCGCCGCATTCAGGCTGACTGCAGTTTCCGTCCAGGGATCGATATCCGCCGCCAGCACATCAAGGGCGCCGGCAAGCTTCGCGGCAATCGCCACCAGCCCAGAACCGCTGGCGAAATCCAGAACTCTTTTGCCGGCTACCGTTTCCGGATGGTCGAGAATGAAGCGCGCCAGCCCCTGCCCGCCCGCCCAAGCGAAGGCCCAGAAGGGCGGCGGCAGGCCGATCTTGTCCAGATCCTCTTCTGTCTTCAGCCAGAGCTCATGCGCTTCGGTCGCAAGATGCAGCCGGATTTCCGGCACATGCGGCGGCGGCATGAGATCGGTGTTTTCGAGGATGAAGGTCCTGGGATCGGTCTTCAAATCGCTCAGTCCGGCGAGCGCGGCGGATTGTCGAGACCGCCGAGCCTGCAGATTTCGAAATATTCCTCTTCCGTCACCGGCTGCACGGAAAGCCGCATGGAGGTGACGAGCGACATCTTCTCGAACTTCGGGTTCGCCTTGATGTCCTTCAGCGTCACCGGCTTCGGCATATCCGTGACCGCGCGGACATCGACGCAGTCCCAGCGGGGATCGTCCTTGGCGGTCGAATCGGGGTGCGACAGCGCTGAGACCTCGACGATGCCGACGATCTCAAGCCCCTCATTGGAATGATAGAAGAAGCCCTTGTCGCCGATCTTCATCGCACGCATGTTGTTGCGTGCCTGGTAATTGCGCACCCCGGTCCATTCGGTACCCTTGGCGCCAGCGGCCTTCTGCTGTTCCCAGGACCAGGAAGAAGGTTCGGATTTATAAAGCCAGTACGCCATCTCTCGCTTCACTCCGCCGGCTTGTTGAAGACCCAGTTGTACGGTTTGACTTCGACCTTCTCGAAGAGACCGGCGAGATAATAGGGATCGGCTTCCGCGATCGTCCGGGCAGCCTCCATGTCGGCGGCCTCGACAATCACCAGGCTGCCGTTCGGCTTGCCTTCGTCATCGAGGAAGGGGCCTGCCATCTTCAGCGTACCTTCCGCATTGAGCTTGTTCAGATGTTCGAGATGAGCGGGACGGGTCTCCATCCGGACGTTCAGATGGCCGGGCTTGTCGGTGCAGAGAAAGGCAAACAGCATCGGGTCTTCTCCTAAGAGCGCATCCCGAAAAGTTGGAAGCGGTTTTCGGGCAATATGCGCGGTCACGAAAGAATTGTTATTCGGTTTTGATCGGCCGTGTCATGAGTTGCTCCATGGCCGACATGATATCGAGCTTCCCGTCGATGATCGCCGCCACCGCCTCGGTCACCGGAAGCTCGACCGAGAACTTTTCCCCCAGCCGGGCCGCGACCGAAGCCGCATGAAAGCCCTCGACCAGCGGACCGCCGGCAGTCTCCGCGGGCTCGCCCTTGCCGAGCGCGATGCCGAAGCGAAGGTTGCGGGATTGATGGCTCGTGCCGGTCAGCACCAGATCGCCGAGCCCCGAAAGCCCACGAACCGTATCCGCCCTGCCGCCCATCGCCTGGACGAGCCGCGACATCTCCGCAAGCCCGCGCGAGATCAGCGCAGCACGCGCCGAATCCCCGAGGCCCGCGCCTTCGATGATGCCACAGGCGATCGCCAGCACGTTCTTGAGCGCACCGCCGAGCTGCACCCCGATCCGGTCGGTCGAGGCGTAGAGCCGGAACGTGCGGCCCGAGAGCATGTTTGCAAGTCGTTCCGAGAGAGCCTTGTCCTCCGCAGCAATCACCATGGCGGTCGGCAGGCCGCGCGCGATATCGGCAGCGAAACCGGGGCCGGACAAAACGGCGATCGGATGATGCGGCAATTCCGCCTCCAGCACCTCCGTCAGCAGCTTGCCCGAAGACTTGTCTATTCCCTTGGCGCAGATGACCACCACCGCATCCCTGGCGAGATAGGGACCGTAATGCCGTGCCGCATCCGCCTGCGCCTGGGAAGGCATGGCGAAAAGTACAAGGCTCGCCTCGCTGATCGCATCCGGCTCGACGGAAAACTCCAGCGCATCCGGCAGCGGCACACCGGGAAGCGCTGCGTCATGCACGCGATCCTCACGCAGGTCGCTCATCAGCTCAGGGTCGCGGCCGATCAACGTCACCGGATATCGGCCCTCCAGCGAGATCACGGCGGCAAGCGCAGTCCCGAAAGCTCCCGCGCCGATGACGACGACACGTTCCTGGCCCTTCATGCCTTGGCACCCCGCTTGCCGGAGCCGAGCAGGGTCTGGGCTTGGCTGTCCAGCGGCCAGCGCGAGCGCGGCGCGACATCGAGCGGATCAGCCGGAAAATCCTCCGCCAGCCGCTCGAGGCCCGCCCAGGCGATCATCGCCGCATTGTCCGTGCAAAGCCGAAGCGGCGGGGCGATGAAGCGGAAGCCATGCTCCAGGCAGAGCGCCTGCAGCGTGCGGCGGATTTCCTGATTGGCCGCGACGCCTCCAGCCACTACAAGAGCCGGATCGACGTCGAGATTGGCGAACTCTTCCTTGAAACGCGCCAGCCCGCGGCCGATACGGTCGCGCAGCGTGCGGGAAACCGCCTTCTGAAATGAGGCGCAGATATCGGCGACATCCTGTTCGGAAAGCGGAGCGATTTCGGTCGCCGCCTGCCGCACGGCAGTCTTAAGGCCGGAGAAGGAAAAATCGAGCCGCGCCTCGCCGACCAACGGACGTGGAAGGGAGAAACGGTCCGGATCGCCGCTCTGTGCGGCTTTTTCCACGGCCGGCCCGCCGGGATAGGGCAGACCGAGCAGCTTTGCCGTCTTGTCGAAGGCTTCTCCGAGCGCGTCATCGATCGTCGTGCCCCAGCGCTCGTATTCGCCGACGCCGCGCACCAGCACGAGCTGCGTATGACCGCCGGATACCAGCAGCATGAGGTAGGGGAACGAAAGGCCATCCGTCAGCCGCGCCGTCAGCGCATGGCCTTCGAGATGATTGATGGCGAGCAATGGCTTGCCGGCGGCGCGTGCAATCGCCTTGGCCGTCATCAGCCCGACGATCAGTCCGCCGATCAGGCCCGGCCCGGAGGTCGCGGCAACCGCATCGATCTCGTCGAGCGATACATCGGCGCGGTGAAGAGCCTCCTCGACCAGTCCGTCCAACGCCTCCACATGGGCACGTGCCGCGATCTCCGGCACCACTCCGCCATAGACGCTGTGCTCGTCGAGTTGGGATAGCACGACATCGGAAAGGATTTCGCCGCGGCCGTCCTCATGACGCGCGACCACCGCTGCGGCGGTCTCGTCGCAGCTAGTTTCGATGCCCAGGATGCGAAGAAAGGTCGCCATGCCCTATCGTTGACTGCCCATCGTTGATTGCGAGCTGGAAGAAAGAGGTTTACGAGAGCTTCCGGTAACAACGGAATGACGCGGATGCAAACAAAACCTTTTCGGATCGGTACGCGAGGCAGCCCGCTGGCGCTCGCCCAGGCCTCCGAAACACGCGCCCGGCTCATGGCCGCGCATGGCCTGCCGGAAGAGATGTTCGAGATCGTCGTGCTGTCAACGACCGGCGATCGGATCAACGACCGGCCGCTGACGGAGCTCGGCGGCAAAGGCCTCTTCACCCAGGAACTGGAGGAGCAACTTCTTTCCGGCGATCTCGATTTCGCGGTGCACTCCTCCAAGGACATGCCCACCAAACTGCCTGACGGTCTGCGGCTCGCCGCCTATCTGCCGCGAGAGGATTTCCGCGACGCCTTCATCGGCCGCACCGCACCAACTTTGACTGCATTGCCCGACGGCGCCACGGTGGGATCATCATCCCTCCGCCGCCAGGCGCTGATCCGTCGCATCCGGCCGGACATCGACGTCATCACCTTCCGCGGCCTCGTCGACACGCGCTTGCGTAAGCTGAGCGAGGGGGAGGTCGATGCAACCCTTCTCGCCTATGCCGGCCTGAAACGCCTTGCCAAGGAAGACGTCGTCACCGAACTGCTGGACCCGGCCGACTTTCCCCCTGCCCCGGCGCAAGGCGCGATCTGCGTCGAAAACCGCATCGGCGATGCCCGCATCGATACTCTGCTGGAGGCGATCAACGACCGGGCGACCTACGACGCGGTCTCCTGCGAACGCGCATTCCTTGCAGCTCTGGACGGATCCTGTCGCACGCCGATTGCCGGTTACGCGGTCTGCGAGGGAGATCACATGAAATTCTCCGGCCTTATCCTGACGCCGGACGGCGGGAAGGAGCACTCGATCGAGGTGGAAGGTCACCGCGAGCACGCCGAGACACTGGGCCGCAAGGCGGGCGAAGCGGTGCGCGTAGCCGCAGGCACCGATTTCTTCGAAGGCTGGAGTTGAGCCTGTGCGGGTCGTCGTCACCCGTCCGGAAAACTCCGCCCGCCGGTCGGCCGAACGGCTGCGGAGCCTCGGCCATGAGCCGGTTCTTCTGCCGCTGACGAAAGCACGGCACCGCGCGGACTTGGCGGAAGATGCCTTCGATAAACCACATGCCGCGCTTGCCGTGACCAGTGCCGAAGCCGTCCGGGTCCTTTCGGCCCTGGCGGATCGCCTTAAACCCTATCTCGAAGAAACGCTCTATGTCGTGGGCGATGCCACCGCCAGGGCGGCGGGAGAAGCGGGCTTCCAAAACATCTGCGTCGGGCCTGGCACCGGAGCCGCACTCGCCGAACTGATTGCAAGCCGCACGCCGGAGTTCGCCGCTCCCCTCCTCTATCTGGCTGGAAAACCGCGCTCGCCGAAATTCGAGGAGGGATTGCATGCGAAGAAGGTGCCTTTTGTGACGGCGGAAATCTACGAGATGTCACCCATAGCTTATGATGAGGACATTATCCGGCATGCATTGCTCGATCCGCCGGCCAACGCAGTGCTTCTTTATTCCC
The DNA here is from genome assembly GCF_040066075.1 of Neorhizobium phenanthreniclasticum. Classification (NCBI taxonomy): domain Bacteria; kingdom Pseudomonadati; phylum Pseudomonadota; class Alphaproteobacteria; order Hyphomicrobiales; family Rhizobiaceae; genus Neorhizobium; species Neorhizobium phenanthreniclasticum. Next base: position 194,500 of record NZ_JBEAAL010000003.1, on the reverse strand, counting down.
GCGAGAATGCGCGCCTCTTCTTTGATTTCGCAGTGCCGCACGCTGCGGCTCTGGCAGCCATGCGGATGCTCTGCCTCAGCGATAACGTCGCCGGGGTCGTGCCATATGAATTTCACAGAAACATCAAGATCGCTGAACACCCTGACGAAGACGGGCTTCTTGCCCTTCTTTAGTCGCGGCCCGCGGCAAAATCCCGCCCGCCCCTTTCCTTCCACTCACCCACCGACTAATTTCCTGTGAGCGCATGCAAAAAGAGGTCGAGATGGTATCGGAAAAACCACCCCGCCGGTCGAAGGCAGAAAAAGAACCGGTCACGATCGATCTGACGGCCGAGGAATCGGATGTAGTCGCGGAGCCGGTCCGCAGTAACGATACCGACGAACCGGTGACGTCCGCTGAACAGGTCGCGGAAGCTTCGGAGACATCCGTGGAGCCCCAGGAAGCAAAGGGCGACATTACGGACGAACCCGTCGCGCCCCCCTCCACCACCGAGAGTTCCCCGATCGTCGAGGATGACGAAATTCCGGAAGAGCCGAAATCCGCAACCGTAACCCCGGAACCGGAACCGACGCCTGCACCGCATCCCCGCACCAGCCCCGCCACATCGACCCTCGTCGCGGCCGGAGTTTTCGGCGGCATCGTGGCACTCGCCCTTGCCGGCAGCATGCAATACGCAGGCTATCTGCCCGCAGCAACGCGTGCGCCGGCCGTCGACATAACCCCCGTCTCGTCGGAGCTTGCAGAACTGCGGCAGGAAGTTGCGGCACTTCGCGACAGGCCGGCCTCGCCGGCTGCGGATACGGCGCTTGCCGATCGCGTCGCGGCCCTTGAAGCTTCGGCAAATGCTCCAGTCGGCGGCGTGTCCGAACAGGCGCTTGCCGCGATGAAGACGGATGTCGACACACTGCGCTCGGCGATCGAATCGACGGCAAGCAACGGACTGGCTGTCGAAGACCGGGTCAAGGAAATTGAAACCCGGCTCAATGACCGTGGCCCGGAACAACAAATTGCCCGCGCCATTGCCGCCGCGGCTTTGAAGGCGGCCATCGATCGCGGCGGGTCGTTCGAGACCGAACTCCAGACCTTTGCGAGCGTTGCCGGCGATGATCCGGCGGTTGCCGATCTCCAGAAATTTGCAGCAGGCGGGATCCCCTCCCGCGCCGACCTGCAACGCGAGTTTCCGCGCATGGCCGATGCCATGCTGGAAGCCGTCGTCCAGCCGGACCCGAACCAGGGCATCGTCGACCGGCTTCTGTCTTCGGCAATATCCGTGGTCAAGGTGCGGCGCGTCGGAGATGTCCAGGGAGATACGCCGGAGGCGATTGTCGCCCGCCTGGAAGAAGGGCTGCGCAACGGCAACCTCCAGGCCTCCGCCCGCGAATGGGATGCGCTGCCGGAGCCGGCAAAGGTGGTCTCTCGCGATTTCAAGCAGAAACTCGATGCTCGCATTCAGGTGGAAAATCTCGTGGGCGGAACGTTGACGCGTGCCGTCGCCGGCACTCAAGGCTGAGGCCCTAGATGATCAGACTTCTCATTTTCCTCGTTGTCGTGCTGGCCCTTGGCTGGGGTTTCTCCTGGCTTGCCGATCGCCCGGGTCTCATCTCCATCACTTGGCAGGACCACCTGATCGAGACGAGCATCATGGTTGCCGCCACCATGGTCGTTGCGCTTGTCGCAGCCGCGATGATTCTCTGGTGGATCGTCGGCGTGATCTGGACCTCGCCCTATTCCGTCCGCCGCTATTTCCGGGCCCGCAAGCGCGACCGCGGCTATCAGGCGCTTTCGACGGGATTGATCGCCGCCGGCGCGGGCAACGCGTTGCTAGCCCGCAAGATGAGTGTCCGCACCCGCGGCCTTCTGCGCGCCGACCAGGAGCCGCTGATCCACCTCCTCGAAGCCCAGACCGCCCTCATCGAGGGCAAGCATGACGAAGCGCGCCAGAAATTCGAGCAGATGGCCGAGGATCCGGAGACCCGCGAGCTGGGCTTGCGGGGCCTCTACATGGAAGCCCGCAGGCTGGGAGCCAACGAGGCCGCACGGCAATATGCCGAAAAGGCCGTGGAACATGCCCCCTACCTGCCCTGGGCGGCGCAGGCGACGCTGGAATCCCGCAGCCAGGCCGGCCGGTGGGAGGATGCGATCCGCCTGCTGGATCAGCAACGCGCAGCAAGCGTCATCGACAAGAACCAGGCCGACCGCTGGAAGGCCGTGCTGCTGACCGCCAAGGCCGACGACCGGCTGGAGGGCGACCCGAAAGGCGCCCGCGACGACGCCATGGCGGCCCTGAAGCTTGCCAAGGATCTCGTGCCCGCCGCCGTCATTGCCGCAAAGGCCTGGCTGCGTGAGGATAATGTCCGCAAGGCAGCCACCGTTCTCGAAGGCGTCTGGAAGCTCGGGCCGCATCCGGACATTGCCCGCGCCTATGTCCGCGCCCGCAGCGGTGACAGCACGACCGATCGCCTGAAGCGTGCCGAGAAGCTGGAAGCGCTCCGCCCGAACAACGTCGAGTCCCTGCTGGCCGTCGCCCAGGCCGCGCTCGACGCGCATGAATTCCGGAAGGCGCGCGCCAAGGCAGAGGCCGCCGCTCGCATGGATTCCCGCGAGGCCGCCTATCTGCTGCTGGCCGATATCGAGGAGGCGGAGACCGGAGATCAGGGACGTGTACGCCACTGGATGGCGCAGGCGCTGCGTGCGCCGCGGGATCCCGCCTGGGTTGCGGATGGCTTCGTTTCGGAAAAGTGGCTGCCGCTTTCGCCGGTGACAGGCCGGCTTGATGCATTCGAATGGAAGGCGCCGTTCGGCCAGCTCGAAGGACCGATCGAGGAAGGATCGCTCGCCGCCGAGGAAGCCATAGCCAGCCTGCCGCCTGTTTCCGCAATCAGGCCGGAAACAAGAGTGGAACAGCCGTCCAAGCCGATCATCGTACCGGTTTCCCCGTCCTCGGAACCTGCGAAGCCCCCGCAGACAGAAATAGCTGTTGCAGCAAAAACACCGGCTCCCGGGAATGTGACCTCAAAGACTGGAAAATCGCCGGAAAGTGAGGAGGAGCCGGTTCCCTTTTTCGGCCGTCCGCCAGATGATCCGGGTGTGAAAGATCCCGATGCCGCGCAGCCTCCGACAAGGCTCCGGCTCTTTTAGAAAGCGAGGGCCTGAATATAGATGTTGGACCGCATTCAGGCCTTTCTCCACACTCTCACATCACCGCACCACTCACAGGAATTCGCGCCGGACGATCCTCGGGTCGCTTTCGTCGCGCTCTGTTTCCAGGTCATGGAAGCTGATGGCAACGTCTCGGAGGAGGAACAGCAGAAGTTCCGCAACCTGCTGCGCGAGCGCTACGACCTCAGCGAGGAACGATTGAAGGCGCTGATCGAGATTGGTCATCAGGCCGGCAGCGAGGCGGTTGACTATTATCGTTTTACTTCCGATCTTAGACGATATCTCGTCGACGAGAACGATCGCGTCGAGCTCCTCGGCATTCTTTGGGATATCGTCTACGCGGACGGTCAGCGAAGCGAGATCGAAGATCACGTGATCTGGAGGATCGCCGATCTTCTGGGCGTCTCGGCGCGGGACAGGGTTCTGCAGCGCCAGCAGGCGGCGATGCGCGCAACGGGAGGAGATCAGGGAGGAGACTGAGGGTATACAAGATGCTGATGCTTCCTTCCCGTCGTACCGGAAAGCTCCCCGTGCTGATCGTGCTGCACCAGGAGCGCTCCTCCTCAGGCCGCGTGGGCCAGATGCTGATCGACAAGGGTTTTCCGCTCGATATCCGCCGCCCCGTCCTGGGCGATCTCCTGCCCGAAACCATGGCAGGCCATTCCGGTGCCGTGATCTTCGGCGGGCCGATGAGTGCCAACGATCCAGACCCCTTCGTGAAAGCCGAAATCGACTGGATCGGCGTGCCGCTCAAGGAAAACAAACCCTATCTCGGTATCTGTCTCGGCGCTCAAATGATGATCCGGCATCTGGGCGGCAGCGTCGGGCCGGACAAGGACGGTCTCACCGAGATCGGCTGGTACCCCTTGCGCCCGACGGAGCACGGTCGTCTGCTGACGCACTGGCCTAAAATGGTCTACCATTTCCACCGCGAAGGTTTCGACGTTCCGCACGGCGTCCAGCTTTTGGCCGAAGGCGATGCCTATCCGAACCAGGCAATCCGCTACGGCGAGAACGCCTGGGGCCTGCAGTTCCATGCGGAACTGACGCGCGCCATGATGCAGCGCTGGGTCGTGCATGGCGAACATCGCTTCATCATGCCGAACGCCCAGCAGGGCCGCGAACATCTCGAGGGCCGGATGATCTTCGACGCGCCGCTGAAGGAATGGCTCTGGAATTTCCTCGATATCGTCTTCGATCGTCCGGCTGCATCGGAGGGGAAGAGCAAGCCGGTGCGCAAGCCGGCCCTGCAGACCGGCTGAATCCGCTGGCAACGTTATCGCATCGGTGCTTCCAGGCTGTCGATCCTGCGGAGTCTCGGGAAACCGAGCGACCAGATGATCGCAACCGCGAGCGTGCCGACGCCGCCGATGACGACGGCCGGCACGGCGCCGAAGATCGAGGCCATGGTGCCTGCGCGGAATTCCCCGAGCTCGTTCGACGCACCGACGAAAACCATGTTGACGGCGTTGACGCGGCCTCGGACCTCGTCCGGCGTCCAAAGAGCGATCAGGGTCTCGCGAACATAGACCGAGATCATGTCGGACGCCCCCATCAGCATGAGCGCCGAGATGGAAAGCCAGGGCGTTACCGACAGGCCGAACATCAGCGTGCCGACGCCAAAAAGCCCGACGCCGATGAACATGGCAAGGCCCGCCTTATGGCGGATCGGATGGAAGGCGAGGTATATTGCCACCGCAATCGCCCCAACTCCCGGAGCTGCCCGCAGCATGCCGAGACCCCAAGGGCCGAGCTCCAGGATATCGCGCGCGAAGATCGGCATCAGCGCCACCGCGCCGCCGAGCAGGACCGCAAAGAGATCGAGCGAGATCGCACCGAGCACGATCTTTTCGCTGGAAATGAAGCGGAAGCCGGCAAGAATCTCCTCCCAGCTCACCTTGTTGGCGGCACGCCTCTGTGCCGGTTTCGGTATCAGGAAAACGAAAAGGCCTGCCAGCACCAGGAAGGCGAAGGCAACGGTGTAAGCCACGACTGCACTGACGCCGTAAAGCAGGCCGCCAACCACGGGGCCGAGGATCGCTGCCGTCTGCCAGGAAGAGGAGTTCCAGGCAACCGCATTCGGCAGATCCTCTTCCGGCACGAGATTCGGCCCGAGCGACTGCACCGCCGGTCCCATGAAGGCGCGTTCGATACCGAAAACGATCAGAATTGCGAAAACCAGCCAGGGTGTAAAAGTGTGCGTGACGGTCAGCGCCAACAAAGCGCCGGCGCAGAGCGCTCCGACCACCATGCAGATGGCGACGATGGCGCGGCGGTTATAGCGGTCGGCCACCGAGCCGGTAACAAGGATCAGGAGCAGAGACGGCAGGAACTGGAAAAGCCCGATCAGGCCGAGATAGAGCGCATTGCGCGTCTCGTCGTACATTTGCCATCCAACTGCGACGCTGACGATCTGGATCGAAAAGGCGGAAAGAAAGCGGGCGAAGAAAAACCGCGTATAGGATGAATGCCGGAAGGCGGCGAAACGATCGCCCGAGGCGGAAATCGACATTTAATAGCACTTTCAGCGGAGCCGGAACCAGCATCGTCCCCGTCCCCCGTTAAACATGATTTGGATGAGGCCCAAGTGCGGCACTTGCCCGTTAGTTCGCCAATGTCTACATGTCTGTCAATAACGAAATGGAGACGTGAATGCTCGCCCTGTTTCAGACCATCGATTTGGCCTTGAACCTTTACACCTGGGTGCTGATCGCCAGCGCCATCTTCTCGTGGCTCTATGCCTTCAATGTCATTAATTCACGAAACCAATTCGTGGACGCGATCGGCCGCTTCCTCTACAACGTGACTGAGCCGGCGCTCCGCCCGATCCGCCGCTTCATGCCCGATCTCGGCGGCATCGATATTTCCCCGGTGATCCTGCTCCTGATCATCTTCTTCATCCGTTCGCTGATGTGGACGTCGATCTATCCGCTGGTCGCGTGAACAACACCCCTTACAGCAGGCATCCCGATCACCTGAGGCTTGCAATCCGGCTGACGCCGAATGCAGGTCGCAATGTTGTCGAAGGCGTTGAGATCGCGGCCGACGGCGAGGCTTTCCTGAAGGCGCGCGTCACGGCGGTTCCCGAAGACGGCAAGGCCAACAAGGCGCTGATCCTGCTGATCGCCGACACGTTCCGGCTTCCCAAATCCTCCATTTCGATCATTTCCGGCGAAACTGCGCGTAAAAAAATCCTCCGGATCGACGGCGACCCGGAGGATCTGGAAGAGAAACTCAAGAAGCTTCTATAAGCCTGCCAGCTTACTTCTTCTGCGCATTGAAACGATCGACGGCCTCGAGGATCAGCTTCTTCGCGACGCCTACATCCTGCCAGCCGCCGATCTTCACCCACTTGCCGGGCTCGAGATCCTTGTAGTGCTCGAAAAAGTGCTCGATCTGCTTCAGCGTGATTTCCGGCAGGTCGGAGTAGTTGGCGATCTTGTCGTAGCGGCGCGTCAGCTTCGGCACCGGCACGGCCAGAATCTTCTCGTCCTTGCCGCCATCGTCTTCCATGACCATGACACCGATCGGCCGGACGTTGATGACGCAGCCCGGAACCAGCGGGCGGGTATTGCAGATGAGGACGTCGATCGGATCACCGTCTTCCGACAGCGTGTGCGGCACGAAGCCGTAGTTGCCCGGATAGGTCATGGGCGTGTAGAGGAAGCGGTCGACGATCAGCGCACCGGCTTCCTTGTCCATCTCGTATTTGATCGGATGGCCGCCTACCGGCACCTCGACAATGACGTTGACGTCGTCTGGCGGATTCTTGCCAACGGAAATCGCATCGATACGCATTCTTTTCCTCGGGTCAGGTTCGACAAAGGTATCCGTCGATAGCGGGAATCATGCTGCAAAGCAACAAGGCTTTGGGAGGATTGTTAACTCCCAGCGTCAGCTATAAAATTAGAAAACGCTAAAATTAAGAAAGTGGCAGCAGTACGGCCGATCAGGGCCAGACGAAGCCGATCTTGCGAAGCTGCGTGCCGCCGAAATCCTCCATGCCTTCAGCGACATCCGCTCCGCCATGCCGGCGGAAGAAACTCGCCGCATGCTCGCTGTCTTCGAGGCACCAGACGACAAGGCCTTCGCAGCCAAGCGATCTCAGCAACCGCCGGCTCTCGCCAAACAGACGTCTCCCAAGCCCGATCCCCTGGAATTCAGGCCGCAGATAGATTTCGTAAACCTCACCGTCATAGGGCAGGGCGCGTGCCCGGTTCAGCCCGATTGTCGCATAACCGGCAATGGCACCGGCGACATCAAGAACCAGCAGCGTTGCGGGACCACGTGTCGCCTTGCGCCACCAGGCTTCGCCCCGGCGCTCCAGCATCTGCGTCAGCGGCTTGTAAGGAATGAGCCCGGCATAAGCCTGGGTCCATGCCTCACGGTGCGCCTCCGAGATGGCTCTTGCGTCTTCCGGTTCCGCCCGGCGGACATCGATCGACAACGTTTTCATAACGCTACTTTAAGCCCTGTCGTGGTCAATCCGCCATTTCACCATTGGGTGTAGGAGGATTTGCCCACAGACCTTTCATGTGGACGACGAGAAGACGTTAACGTGTTTTTAACCTTTGTCACAAGTCTCGCCGCTGCGAAGACACAGAAAAAACCCCGGCATCGCTGCCGGGGCTCGGGAAGGTTCAAACAGCTATGAAATCAAGCGATCTTGGACTTTTCGTAGCGCTTGCGATCATTCGGATCGAGATACATCTTGCGCAGACGGATCGAGTTCGGGGTCACTTCCATCAGCTCGTCGTCCTGGATCCAGGAGAGCGCGCGGTCGAGGGTCATGCGGATCGGCGGGGTAAGCTTCACTGCCTCGTCCTTGCCGGCGGCGCGGATGTTGGTGAGCTGCTTGCCCTTCAGCACGTTCACTTCCAGGTCGTTGTCGCGGCTGTGGATGCCGATGATCATGCCCTGGTAGACCTTTTCGCCCGGCTCGATGATCATCGGACCGCGATCTTCCAGATTGAACATGGCATAGGCCACGGCTTCGCCGGAACCGTTCGACAGAAGCACGCCATTGACGCGACCGCCGATCGGTCCCTTGTAAGGCTGATAATCATGGAACAAACGGTTCATGATTGCCGTGCCGCGCGTATCGGTCAGCAATTCCGACTGGTAGCCGATCAGGCCGCGGGTGGGAGCATAAAAACGCAGGCGCAGACGATTGCCGCCCGAAGGCCGCAGCTCGACCATCTCGGCCTTGCGCTCGGACATCTTCTGCACGACGACGCCCGAATGCTCCTCATCCACGTCGATGACGACTTCCTCGATCGGCTCCATGAGGTTGCCGGACTCGTCCTTGTGCATGACGACGCGCGGACGCGATACGGCCAGCTCGAACCCTTCCCGGCGCATGGTCTCGATCAAGACGGCAAGCTGCAATTCGCCACGACCGGAGACGAAGAACGAATCCTTGCCTTCGGCTTCTTCGATCTTCAGCGCGACATTGCCTTCCGCCTCCTTGAAAAGGCGGTCGCGGATGACGCGCGAGGTGACCTTGTCGCCTTCGGTACCGGCGAGCGGCGAGTCATTGACGATGAAGGACATCGTAACGGTCGGCGGATCGATCGGCTGGGCCTTCATGGCCTCTGTGACCGAGGGATCACAGAAAGTATCGGCCACAGTGCCCTTTGAGAGGCCGGCGATCGCGACGATGTCGCCTGCCTGTGCCTCCTCGATCGGCTGGCGTTCGATCCCGCGGAAGGCAAGAATCTTGGAAATCCGGCCGGTTTCGATCAATTTGCCGTCCTGGCCGAGGACCTTGACGCTCTGGTTCGGCTTGATCGACCCGGAAGCGATGCGGCCTGTAATGATGCGGCCGAGGAAAGGATTGGCTTCGAGGATGGTGCCGATCATCCGGAACGGACCTTCTTCGACCGTCGGCTCCGGAACGTGGCTGAGAACGAGGTCCAGCAGCGGCGCGAGACCTTCGTCCTTCGGGCCTTCCGGATTGAAGTTCATCCAGCCGTCGCGACCGGAACCGTAGAGGATCGGGAAATCGAGCTGCTCGTCGGTCGCATCGAGATTAGCGAACAGGTCGAAGACCTCGTTGATGACTTCTTCATGGCGGCCATCCGGACGGTCGATCTTGTTGATCGCGACGATCGGGCGAAGGCCAACCTTCAGTGCCTTGCCAACCACGAACTTGGTCTGCGGCATCGGGCCTTCGGACGCATCGACGAGCACGATCGCTCCATCCACCATCGAGAGGATGCGCTCGACCTCACCGCCGAAGTCGGCGTGGCCGGGCGTGTCGACGATATTGATGCGAACTCCCTTCCATTCAACCGAAGTTGCCTTGGCGAGAATGGTGATGCCGCGTTCCTTTTCCAGATCGTTCGAATCCATGACGCGTTCGGCGACGCGCTGGTTTTCACGGAACGAACCGGATTGTTTCAGAAGTTCGTCGACGAGGGTCGTTTTCCCATGGTCAACGTGCGCGATGATCGCGATGTTGCGAAGTGCCATATTCAAGATCTCTGAGGCTGCGGCGCGATGAACGGGAGGACGCGCCAAATTTCGTTGGCGGGCTCATATCCTTTTTTTCGCATTCGCGAAAGGGGATGCGGTTACAATTGCAATCAAGGGCGGCGAACACGGTTACTCCGCCACGAGGCCGCTGCGCCTCAGGAGCGTCAGCAGAAGAAGCGGCAGAAGCGTGGTGATCAGGATGGCAATGAAGGCCATGGCCATCCCGAGCCCGATCGAACCCTGCTCGAATTGCCGCCAGATGAAGGTCGCAATCGTCTGCATGCCGACCGGGGCGACGACCACCGAGGCGACCAGTTCGCGCGAGGCGAGCGCAAAGACGAGCAGCATTGCGGAAGCGAGGCTCGGGAAGACGAGCGGCAGAAGGATGCGGCGGAAGGCCGTAAAACTGCTCGCGCCGAAGACGCGCGCCGCCGCCTCCAGATTGTCGCCGATCTGCTGGAATGCCGCCGTCGTATAGCGCACCGGCTGTGGCAGTAGGATGCAGCAATAGGCAAGCAGCAGGATGAAGGCGGTGTTGTAGGGCGTCACCGGCAGCCAGGGCATGTTCCAGGCGAGGATCAGGCCCACAGCCACGACGATGCCCGGCAGGGCATTCGGCAGGATGGTCATCACGTCGATGGTCATGCGGCCTGGAATCTTCGTCTTCACCACAGTATAGGCGGCCATCACGCCGATAAGGCCGGTGATCAGCGCCGTGCCGATGCCGAGCGAGAAGCTGTTGGCGAGAGCCACCAGCGCACCGGCGCTGTTGGCGAAGACGGATTGGAAGTTGGCGAAGCTGATATTGTCCAGCGCCAGTCCGCCGGAAATGGTCCGTGACAGCGCCGTTGACAGGATTGCGAGAAGCGGCACGCCCGTCGCCAGGAACGCTACGACAGCAAATGCGATCATGACGGGGATTTTCAGCGCCCCAAGCGGGCGCTTGTCCTTCGCCGTCGGCTTGCCGCCGACCGTCTGGTACGAGCGCCGCGCGAGAATCCAGCGCTGCGCCAGGAACGTCACCAGCGACATGGCGACAAGTAGGATCGACAGGAGCGCCGCGCCCGGCAAATCGATCGGCCAATCGGTGATCCTGAGATCGATGCCTGTCACGAGCACCTGGAAACCGGCGCGCCGACCGAGCGCCGCCGGCGTGCCGTATTCCTCGATGGCCGCGGCGAAAACGAGCATGAGACTCGCGGCGAGACCGGGCGCCGAAAGCGGCAGCGTGATCCGCCAGAAGGCGCGAGCCGGCGTTGCGCCGAACACCCGGCCAACATCCGCATAGCGAGCTCCTACCGCCTCGACCGTGCGCGACACCGCGAAATAGACGACCGGAAACGTGTTGAACGTCATGACCAGCGTCATGCCGAACAGCGAGAATAGGAAAGGCGCGAGATTGAAGCCTGCAAGCTGCTGCAGGTATCCCCGCGGCTGCAAGGTCATGATCCAGCCAAGCGTCGCGATATAGGGCGGGATCATGAAGGGCACGAGCAGCAGCACATCCCAGACCGGCGCCAAGGGGATGCGGTAGAGTGCCCGGAAAACCCCGAGCGGAACGGCAATCAGTGCCGAAGCAAGCACCACGCAGCCACCGAGCAGCACGGTATTTGCGGCCATGCCGATCAGCGCACCATCACCTAGCGTCGCGATGAAGGAGGAGAAAGGGCCCGCGAACGAACCCTGTCCGAGATCGGGGAAAATGCCCTGCAGCACCACGGCAATGAAGGGAATGGCGACGATAACGATCAGTCCCGCGATTGCGAGCCAGGCAGCCGGAGCCGCACCGCCGATGCCGCCGTTCACCTTCATCCGACCGTTCCTTACTTGCCGCCGTAGATCTTGGTGATTTCAGCCAGCGTTTCCTTGCGCTTGCCGTAGACGTCGGCGGTATCATACTTCAGCAGCTTCAGGTCGCTGATCAGCGGCCTGTCGGCAGGAATATCGGTGCGGGCCGGCATGAGCTTCGTGTCGGCAATCATCTTCTGCCCCTCGTCGGAGAGCATGTAGTCGATGAACTTCCTGGCCTCGTCCTGATGCTTGGACCAGTTGAGGATCATAGCCGGACGTGGCGCGATGACCGTGCCGGAAGCCGGAAAGATCACATCGACGCTCTCGCCTTTGGCCTTCGCGGCAAAAGTGATGTAGTCGACGGCACCGAAGACGGCGGCTTTGGCGCCCTGCAGGACGGGGTTCAGGGCTTCAGCATTGGCGCCGGCGATAATCGCGCCATTGGCCTTCAGGTCCTTGAAGAGTTTGAATTCGTCCTGGTTTGCGAGAGCCGCGTCGAGTTCGAAGGCGGAACCGGATTGAGCGGGGTCCGGAATGTTGACGAGATCCTTGTATTCCGACTTGGTAAGGTCCGCCCATTCGGACGGCTTCGGCGTACCGCTCTTGGTGTTCCAGGCGATACCGAGCGCCGAGATGCCCTGGGCAACGGCCGTGTCGGTCTTCAGGAAGTCTGGCACCTTCGCGGCGTTCGGGCTGGTATAGGCAAGCAGCCAGCCGCGCTTGGCGAAGTCGGTGGCCGTGTCCCAGGACGCGGAAATCAGAACGTCGACGACCGGGTTGGAAGCTTCCGCCTCGATACGCGCCATCACTTTGCCGGTCGTGGCCTGGAAGACGTTGACCTTGATGCCGGTCTCTTTGGTGAAGCCGGCCGACAGCTTGTCGATGAGGCTCTGCGGACCCGCGGTGTAGACTGTGATGTCGGCATGGGCGACGCCCGCCGCCAACGCCGCGGCGACGACGCCGAAAGTAATGCTCTTCAATAACTTAAGCATGTTCCAAATTCTCCTCTTTGGATGAATGAACTTTATTGCCGAACCAGCGGAGCTGATCCGGATCGATCGAAAGGCCGATACCGTCTCCCGGCCTCAGCTTGACACGGCTCAACAGCTGCAATTCGACTTTAGCGAGCCCGGCGAGCGAAACGGTCGCGAGGTGTCCGTCGCCGCGAAATTGCGAACGCAACACGGTCGCCGCCAGACGGCCCGGCGCTATCTCTCCCGGCGTGATGGAGGCAATGGGGATCAGGACACGAGAGGCCGCGCCGGCGCGGCCGGCATCCCGGAGCAATGCCACATCACTGCCTTTGAAGAACCAGAGCCCGTCCCGGTATTCGAGATCGGCAATGCCGCCGAGCCGCAGGAAGTCCGCCACTTCCGGCGATGCCGGCCGCTCGACCAGTTCATCCGGAGAGGCGAGCTGCTCGATCAGGCCACCGCGCATGACGGCAACGTCATCTGCAAGCGTCAACGCTTCGCTGTGGTCATGCGTGACATAGATGGCCGTCAATCCGAGAGTCGCGATCAGTTCGGCAAGCTCGCCGACCATGTTCTCTCGCAGTTCGCGATCGAGGTTTGAAAGAGGCTCATCGAAAAGAATGAGCTGCGGTTCGGCGACGATGGCGCGGGCGATCGCCACCCGCTGCTGCTGGCCGCCCGAAAGATCGCTTGGCCGGCGGTCGGCATAGGCGGCAAGGCCCACGCGTTCGAGCGCCCGCATCGTCCGGCTTTGTCGCTCCGCCCGGCCGATGCCACGCATTTCGAGCGGAAAAGAGACATTGCCGCCGACCGTCAGATGCGGCCAGAGCGCATAATCCTGGAAGACCATGCCGAGATTGCGCTTCTCGGGCGGCGCGAAACTGCCGGTCGCGGCATCCGCGACCACCTGGCCGGCAATCGCGACAGAGCCCTTGGTTGGTGCCAGCAATCCGGCGACCAGCCGCAGCAAGGTCGTCTTGCCGCAACCGGAAGGGCCAAGCAGTGCCAGCGTTTTCCCCTTGGAAAGCGAAATGTCGATGCCTTTCAGCACCGGCGTCACGCCATAATGCAATTCCAGCGCGGCCGTCGAGACGGCAGCATCGGTCGCTGAGAGATGAGACGTCATGGGGGGCCGGCATCAATGAGGGCGATGCCGGTTGCATATTAAGGTTCCATAACAGTCATGTGACAGGTAGCCAGATACTCCAAAGTGCGCCGCCAACCTGTCACACCCGGCGCTAGAGCAATGATCCGGGAAAAGCCTCAGCTAGGCGTCGCTGCCGGTAAGTTCCTCGACCATGGCCAACCCCTTCTTCTTGAGCATGGCCTGCGGGTCGGGCAGCTTGCCGCGAAAAGCCTTGTAGGTCTCCTCCGGATCGATCGACCCGCCGACGGAATAAATATTGTTCTTGAGCTTGCGGGCCATCACCGGATCGAACGCGTTGCCGGTTTCCTCGAAAGCCGAGAAGGCGTCGGCATCCAGCACTTCCGACCACATGTAGGAATAATAGCCGGCGGAATAGCCATCGCCGGAAAACACGTGCTGGAAATGCGGCGTCGCATGACGCATGACGATCGAGGACGGCATGCCGATCCCATCAAGGACTTGCTTCTGCACCGCCATCGGATCACCGACCGGCCCGTCCGCATGGAAAGCCATGTCGACCAGCGCGGACGAGGTGAATTCCACGGTCGCGAATCCGGCATTGAAGGTGCGGGCCGCCAGCACCTTGTCCAGCAAGGCCTTCGGCATCGGCGCGCCGGTCTCGTAATGCACAGCGTATTTTTCGAGGATTTCCGGCACGGTCAGCCAATGCTCATAAAGCTGTGAAGGTAGTTCGACGAAATCGCGGGCGACACCGGTGCCGGAAACCGACGGATAGGTGACGTCCGACAGCATGCCGTGCAGCGCGTGGCCAAATTCGTGGAACAGCGTCTTGGCGTCATCAAGCGACAACAGGGCCGGCTTGCCTTCGGCGGGCTTGGCGAAGTTGCAGACATTGTAGATGATCGGCAGCTCACCCTTCCTGCCGTTCTTCAGCATCAGCTTGTGCTGCGACTGGAACGAGCTCATCCAGGCGCCGGAACGCTTGGAGGAACGGGCGAAATAATCGCCAAGGAACAGAGCCTTCAGCGAACCATCCTTGTCGTAGACTTCGAACACCCGCACGTCAGGGTGATAGGTGGCAACACCCTTCACCTCGACCGCCTTGATGCCGAAAAGCCGCTCCGCGACGTCGAAACAGGCCTCGATCACCTTTTCGAGCTGCAGATAGGGCTTCAGCTCCGACTCGGAGAAATCGAACATCCGCTGGCGGAGTTTTTCCGCATAGTGGCGCCAATCCCATGGCATGACCTCATGGTTCTTGCCCTCCTCGGCGATCAGGCCGCCGAGGCTTGCCTCTTCCTCCAGCGCCTTGGCGCGTGCCTTCTCCCAGACCTGGCTCAGAAGCGTATTCACCGCCTCCGGTGTCTTCGCCATCGTGTTGTCGAGCTTGAAGGCCGCGAAATTCTCATATCCGAGCAGCTTCGCCTTTTCGGCTCTCAACGCCAGCGTCTCGCGCACGATGCCGAGATTGTTGGTCTCTCCGGGATTTTCTCCTCTTGCAACCCAGGCTTTGAAAGCCTGCTCCCGCAGGTCGCGGCGGGTGGAAAAGGTCAGGAAGGGCTCGATGATCGACCGCGACAACGTCACGACATATCCGTCCTGCTCGCCCCGCTCGCGAGCTGCGGCCGCCATGGCATCACGCAGGAATCCCGGCAGGCCGTCGAGTTCGGCCTCGTCGGAAAGCTTCAGCGACCAGCTCTTTTCGTCGCCCAGCACATTCTGCCCGAAACGGGCGCCGAGGCCGGCAAGCTTCTCATTGATATCCGCAAGCCGCTCCTGCTCGATCTTCGGCAGCTTCGCCCCGGCACGGACGAAGCCCTTCCAGTGCCGTTCGAGCACCCGTTCCTGCTCGACAGTCAAGCCGAGTTCCTTGCGGGTTTCCCAAAGCCTGTCGATGCGCGCGAAGAGCGCGGCATTCATTCCGATCTTCGAATAGTGGCGGGACAATTTCGGCGCAATCTCGCGTTCCAGCGCCTGGATGGTCTCGTTCGTATGCGCCCCGGCCTTGCCCCAGAACAGCGCCGAGATGCGCGAAAGCTCGTCACCGGCAATCTCCAGTGCCACGACCGTATTCGCAAATGTCGCCTCCGCCGGGTTATTGGCGATCGCATCGATCTCCGCTTCGTGGCTGGCAAGCGCCGCATTGAAACCCGGCGAGAAATCCGCGTCCTTCACTTCGTCGAAACGCGGCAGTCCGTGATGACCATTCCATTCCACAAGGGCGGGGTTCAGCGGAAGATCGGAAGACATGAAATATCCCTCAAAAACGATGCGTCATCATTCATATAGGAGAAGGCGGCGAGAATAGGTATCCGTGCCCTCCTTTTCAGTCTCGGACAAAAAATCATACCTGATAATTAACGGTTATTAACTATTTGACGCAGTGCAGTATTCGCAGGTACCTTTTTGGGCGGTATCCGATGATCAAGGATATGGCCATGGAAATCAGTTCCTTGCGCTGGTCCACCCATTTTCTGCAACGGGACAATTCCCGCAACGGCAAGATCGAAAAGTCTTCGCAGCAGGAAAGCCGGCACGGCCAGATTGCCTTTCAGGTGCCCGAGACGGTCGATTCGCCGGTGGATTTTTCGGCGATCACGCCGCGGGATCTTCGTGAACTGGCCTGGCAGAACTATCAGGCCGGCAAGATTGACCAGGAGACTTATGCCACGCTCTCCGAAGAACTCCCAACCCACGCCATCGATGCTCAGGGGCAGTTGATCGACCTGTCGCAGGTGACCGACGAGACCGGTTTCGATTTTCACGATTATTACCGCAACCAGCTCGAAATCGCCATGTCGCTCGGTGATACGCGCCGCGCCGACGTGCTGCGCTCGGTGATGGCCTTCCTGGATGTATGACAGGCCAGTCGCGCTCAGGCGCGGCGGTATCCGAAAAGACTGGGCGCCGAATGCCAGAGCGCCTGCACTGCAAAGCCGATGAACAGCAGTCCGGAAAGCCTGACGATCACCGTCTCATGCCGACGGTAGAAGCGCCGCACGACACCTGCGCCGATAATCCCGATGAGCACGATGTCGGCCGTGAGAAAGCCGAGCAGGGAAACGGCAAGCAGCATGGGCAGGCCGGAAAATTCCAGCGCGTCCGATGAACCGGCAAGCAATGCCGTGAAAGTCGCAAGCGCCACCGGATAACCTTTTGGGTTGGTGAGCCCGAAGATCAGGCCGCGCCGCAACGGTCTTTCGACCGCCATCAGCGCACCGCCTCCATCCTTCGGCTTCGCATTGAGCGCGCTCCAGCCGATCCAGCCGAGATAAAGCCCGCAGATGACGCCGAGCACGTCGAAAAAGGTCGTGCCGATCGTCTTCGCACCGATGATCGCCACCAGCGCCAGCGCCGACCAGAGAATGTCTCCAGCCAGATGCCCACCCATGAAAAAAGCGCCCGCCTGACGCCCCTGCCCCGCCCCGATACCAAGGAGCGCGAGAAACGCGGGGCCGGGAATGAGCGTATAGGCGAGCGCCGCAAGAAAGGTGCCTGCAAGCAAGGAAGAGGACATGGATGGGCTCCGACGGAAGACTGCGACAGTTTTGCCGCCGGTTTTGTCCGTGTCAATGCAGATCGAACCTGGGTTTTCCGTTTGCCTTGCACGCGAAAGATAGTAAGGGAACCTTACGAAATCCTCCGAAGAATGGAGGGGCTGGAAAATGGACACATTGGGTTTTCTGATCGTCGACAGTGCACGCCTTCTGCGCGCCGCCTTCGAGCGCCGCATTGCGCAGGCGGGTCTTGGCCTGACGCCGGGTGAGGCGCGCGCACTGATGAATATCGCCGCGGCCGGCGGCAGTCGGCAGCTCGATATCGCGGCCCGCATGGGCGTCGAGCCGATGACGCTCTGCGCCTATCTCGACAAGCTGCAGTCACTGGGGCTGATAGAGAGGCAGCAATGTTCCGTGGACCGGCGCGCCAAACGCATAACGCTGAAACCGGCTTCCGAGGAGATGATCAAAGCGATCCGCAAGGAGCTGGACATCATTCTGGCACAAGCGACCGAAGGTCTGAGCGAGGAAAGCAATCGTATCCTGCGCGAGACGCTCGCCGTCTTCAACGCTAATCTTCAGGCCGCCAATCCTTCCCATGGGTCCCAGACAGCATCCGATGAAAACCGATAATATGCCGCCCATCCCCGCGCCGATGAGCGAGCGCCGCACCACGATCATTGGCGCCCTGCTGACGGCGATCGGGCCGATCTCCATGGCGATCTACACGCCGGCCATGCCGGAACTGGTGCGCGCCTTCGCCACGACGGAAGCGGCGATCAAGATGTCGCTGTCTCTCTATTTTGCTGGATTTGCATTGGCTCAACTGGTCGCGGGACCGGTTTCGGACGCCTTCGGCCGCAAAACTGCCTCGCTGAGCTTCCTTATCATCTACCTTATGGGCTCTTTGCTCGCCGCCTTCGCCCCGTCGGTCGAATGGGTTCTCACCGGCCGGCTTGTCCAGGGGATCGGCGCCTCCGTCGGCATCACCGTGTCGCGCGCCATCGTTCGCGACCAGTTCAATGGCGGTGACGCGGCGCGGATCATCAATACGATGGGCATCATCCTGGCGGTAGGTCCGTCCCTCGGACCGACGATCGGCGGTCTCGCACTGGCCGCCTTCGGCTGGCGGTCCGTGTTTCTGCTGATGGTCGGTTTCGGCGCACTCCTGGTCTTCCTCTCCACCGTCTGTCTTAGGGAAACGACGGTGCCGGATCGCAGCCGGTTGAAACCGCTTCGCCTTATCGAGGCCTATGCGGAAATCATCAGGCTTCCCCGCTTCCTGTTTACCGCGCTCGTTCTCGCAGGCGCCGTCGGCTCCATGTATGCTCAGGCAGCCGTCCTGCCGTTCATCATGATCGAGAAGGTAGGGCTCACGCCGACTGAGTTCGGCATGAGCATGCTGATGCAGTCCGGCTTTTACCTGACAGGGTCCATATGCCTGCGGATTGTCTCAAGATGGCTGCCGGCTGAGCGCGCTCCGGCTGTGGGCCTTTTGTTCAGCGGCTCCGGCGCCATTGCCATGGCGCTTTCCGTTCACTTTCTGCCACCTTCGTTTGCATCCATCATGATCCCGGTGGCGCTCTGCGCATTCGGCATCGCGTTTATCGTACCCTATATCACCGCGGCGGGCCTCATTCCCTTTCCGCACATTGCCGGCTCCGCCTCGGCGATGATGGGCTTCATCCAGATGGGAGCGGGCTTTGTCGGCGGGGTCGCCGCCGCCTCGATCGGCTCGCCGCTGCCCGCCTTCGGCATCATCATTCCAGCCATGCATATCATGGCGGTATTCGGTTACATCGGCTTCCGCAGCGCCAGCAGCAAGGCATGAAAAAGCCCGCCTCCTTTTGAGGAAGCGGGCATCAACAATCCGAATTCTACGGCTATTTCGCGAGATTGCGCTTGGCGAGCGTTCTGAGGCGCAGCGCATTGAGCTTGATGAAGCCCGCTGCATCCTTCTGGTCGTAAGCGCCCTGGTCGTCCTCGAAGGTGACCAGCTTGTCTGAGTAAAGCGATTTTTCGCTCTCGCGGCCGATGACCATGACATTGCCCTTGTAGAGCTTCAACGTCACTTCGCCTTCCACATGCTCCTGGCTCCTGTCGATAGCGGCCTGCAGCATTTCGCGCTCCGGCGAGAACCAGAAGCCGTAGTAGATGAGCTCTGCATAGCGCGGCATCAGCTCGTCCTTGAGATGGGCTGCACCACGGTCGAGCGTGATGCTCTCGATCGCGCGATGAGCGGCAAGCAGGATAGTGCCGCCGGGGGTCTCGTAGACGCCGCGCGACTTCATCCCGACAAACCGGTTCTCGACGAGATCGAGCCGACCGATGCCGTTATCGCGGCCATAGTCATTGAGCGTTGCGAGCAGCGTGGCGGGCGACATCGCCACACCATTGACGGAGACGGCGTCGCCTTTTCTGAAACCAACCTTGATGACGGTCGCCTTGTCTGGAGCCGTTTCCGGCGAAATGGTGCGCATATGCACGTATTCCGGCGCTTCCTGTGCCGGGTCCTCCAGCACCTTGCCTTCAGAGGACGAATGCAGAAGATTGGCGTCGACGGAGAAGGGGGCTTCCCCCTTCTTGTCCTTGGCAACCGGAATCTGGTGCTGTTCGGCAAATTCAAGTAGCTGAGTGCGGCTCTTGAAGGCCCAGTCGCGCCATGGAGCGATGATCTTGATGTCCGGGTTCAGCGCATAGGCCGAAAGCTCGAAGCGGACCTGGTCGTTGCCCTTGCCGGTCGCGCCGTGTGCGATCGCATCGGCACCGGTCTTCCTGGCGATCTCGATCAGATGCTTGGAGATCAAGGGGCGGGCAATCGACGTGCCGAGCAGATAGACGCCTTCATAGACGGCATTGGCGCGGAACATCGGGAAGACGAAATCGCGCACAAATTCCTCGCGCACGTCCTCGATGAAGATTTCCTTGATGCCGAGCATCTCGGCCTTCTTGCGCGCCGGCTCCAGTTCTTCGCCCTGGCCGAGGTCGGCGGTGAAGGTCACCACTTCGGCGCCGAGTTCGGTCTGCAGCCATTTCAGGATGATCGAGGTGTCGAGACCGCCGGAATAGGCGAGGACGACCTTCTTTACGTCTTTCGGGAGTGCCATGTCGATTTAGTCCGTCTGCGGGTGGCGGCGGTTTAAAACCGTCGGATCGGGGAATTGCGGCACTTTTAGCGAGTTTATTGGGACGCGCAAGAAAAACCGGGGGAAGCGTAACCGTCATGTCATGTTGACGCGTTCTGCTATAGGCTCCATATCCGCGCCTACCTTTGAACAGCAGCGTCATAGAGGAGACTTTCATGGCCGTTACTCATCCCGCTCTGAAGAAGGAAAATGTCGCCGTCATCACCGGTGCCGCGTCCGGCATCGGTCTTGCTGCAGCACGAGAATTCGCCCGCATGGGATTGTCCGTCGTGCTCGCCGATCTCGAAGGCGACCGGCTTTCGGATGCGTGCCGCGAAGTCGCAGCCCTTCACGAAGATGGTGAAACGGATGTCGTCGCGATCGGCACCGATGTCTCCAGGCCGGATGAGATTGCCGCTCTCGAACGCGCAGTGCTTCAGCGCTTCGGCCGCGTACATGTGCTGATGAACAATGCCGGCATCAGCCCGGGGAGCTCGATATTCGGACCGCAGTCAAGCTGGGACAGCACGTTTGCCGTCAACCTGCTTGGTGTGATCCACGGAACGCAGACATTCGGGCCGGCCATGATCGCGCATGGCGAACCGGCGCTGATCATCAATACGGGCTCGAAACAGGGCATTACCACGCCACCGGGCAATCCGGCCTACAACGTCGCGAAGGCGGGCGTCAAAGCCTTCACGGAAGCCCTGCAGCATGAGCTGCGCAACACGCCGAACTGCCGGGTCTCGGCGCATCTCTTGATCCCCGGCTTCGTCTTCACCGGCCTCACCAAGGGAGACCGCGCGGAAAAACCGGCCGGCGCGTGGACGCCGGAGCAGACGGTCGAATTCATGTTGACGAGCCTTGAACGCGGCGACTTCTATATCCTCTGCCCCGACAACGATGTCGACCGCGCAACCGACGAGCGCCGTATGCTCTGGGCAACCGGCGACATCATCGAGAACCGCCCGCCGCTGTCGCGCTGGCATCCGGATTTCGCCGAAATATCGAAGGAATTCATTTCCAAACGCTGACGGACGAATTCACATGGCCTCGAAAGCCGGGTAATGGTGCATCTCATTACCGGCTATTCGAGAACGCCTATGGATTTCCTGCCAAGCCTTGCCACCCTTCTCGCCTTCACGGCCGCCGGCCTGCTTCTGGCGCTGACGCCGGGACCGGACATGACATTGTCGATCAGCCGTGCACTTGCGCAGGGGCGCCGCCCGGCGCTTTTCGTCGTGCTCGGCACAAGTCTTGGCGTCGTCTGCCATACGCTGCTCGTCGCCTTCGGCATCTCGGCTCTGATCACCGCATCACCAACCGCCTTCTTCATCCTGAAGACCGGCGGTGCGGCCTATCTTCTCTGGCTGGCCATCCAGGCAATCCGCTTCGGTTCCAGCTTTTCGGTAGAAAAGATGGAACGAACGAAGAGCAGCGCGCTTGCCAACATTTCGACCGGCTTCTGGGTCAATATCCTCAACCCGAAGGTCATCATCTTCTTCATGACCTTCCTGCCGCAATTCGTCACCGCCGGCGATCCGGCGGTCACCGAGAAGCTGATCTTCCTCGGCTTCTATTTCATCGTGATCGGCATGCCGGTGAACCTGATCGTCGTGCTCGCGGCCGACGGGCTGGCCGGCTGGCTGCAGGCCAATCCGAAGGTTTTGCGCGGCATCGATTACACCTTCGCCGGCGTTTTCTCGATCTTCGCGGCAAAGATCTTCTTTACCCAGGCGCGCTGAGCCGATCAGCCGATCAGCAGCGCGTCATCATCCAGGGTTTGCCCGCGCATCTTGCGGAACATTGCGATCAGATCCTCCACCTGAAGGTTCTTGCGGCTGTCTCCCGCTACATCGAGGACGATCTCGCCACCATGCAACATGACCGTGCGATGGCCGAAATCCAGCGCCTGGCGCATGGAATGGGTCACCATCAGCGTCGTCAGCCTGCGTTCGGAGACGATCTTCTGGGTGAGGTTCATGATGAATTCCGCCATGCCGGGATCGAGTGCTGCGGTATGCTCATCGAGGAGCAGTACCTCCGAGCCGGCAAGTGTCGCCATGACCAGCGAGACCGCCTGGCGTTGGCCGCCGGAGAGCAGGTCCATCCGGTCGCTCATGCGATTTTCGAGGCCGAGGCCGAGGTCGGCGACCCGTTCCCGGAAAAGTTCGCGGCGGCGTGGACCGAGTGCGGCGGCCAGACCGCGCCTCTCGCCGCGTCGGGCGGCAAGGGCAAGATTCTCCTCGATCGAGAGCGATCCGCAGCTACCCGCCAGAGGGTCCTGGAAGACGCGTGCGACCAGACCGGCCCTCGCAGCGGTTCCCTTCCGCGTGACGTCGCTGCTGCCGATCATCACCTGACCTTCGGTGGCGATGACATCGCCCGCGAGAACCCCGAGCATCGTCGATTTCCCGGCACCATTGGAGCCGATCACCGTTACGAAGGAGCCTTCCTCGATCGTAAGGTTGACACCGTTCAGCGCCTGCTTCTGCAGCGGCGTGCCACGCCCGAAAACAACCTTGATATCCCTGAGCGAAATCACGAGGCAGTCCCTCCACGGCGAAGGCGCGGCAGAACAAGCGCCACGGTGACAAGCACCGCCGTCACGAAATTGAGGTCTGACGCCTGCAGTCCGAGCATATCGGTCGAAAGCGCGAGCTGGATGGCAATGCGATAGAGGATCGAGCCGAGCACGCATCCGATCAACGCGACGAGGATGCCGCGGGTGCCGAGCAGCGTCTCTCCGATGATGACGGCGGCGAGACCGACAACGATCGTGCCCACGCCGGAGGTCACGTCCGCAAAGCCGTTCGTCTGAGCGAAAAGCGCGCCTCCCAGTGCGACGAGCGCATTCGAAAGCGCCATGCCAAGATAGATTTGCCGGCTCGTATCGATACCCTGAGCGCGGGCCATGCGGGAATTGGCGCCCGTCGCCCGCATCGAAAGGCCCATATCGCTTTCAAGGAAACGCCAGACGAGAATGACCGCGAAGAGGACGAGCACGCCGACGAAAAGCGGCCGCACATAGAAGTCCCTGAGCCCCAGTCCAAAAAACGGGCTGAGCATCGTATCCGCGTTGATCAGCGCGACATTCGGCTTTCCCATGACGCGCAGGTTCACGGAAAAAAGCGCGATCATCGTCAGGATCGAGGCCAGCAGGTTGAGGATGCGGAAACGGACGTTGAGAAGCGCCGTGACCATCCCGGCGATGGCCCCCGCGACCATTGCCACAGCCGCGGCAAGCCAGGGGTTGACGCCGGCAATGATCAAAACCGCCGTTACGGCCGCGCCGAGGGGAAAGGACCCGTCGACGGTCAGATCGGGGAAATCCAGGACCCGGAAGGCGAGGAAAACGCCGATAGCGACAAAGGCATAGACCAGCCCCAGCTCCACGGCTCCCCAGAAAGCGATCTGACTCACGTTGCCAGCCCTTTGTTTCGCGTCTCTGCGCCCCGACATGCCGGAGCGGCAGCAATTTCGTTTAAAATTGCACGAACCGCTCCCACCGGGATGGGAGCGGTCCTGCCTGACTATCTCCGGCGCGAACTTACTCGATCACACGGCTCGCCCGGTTAAGAACGCTTTCCGGCAACGTGACGCCCATCTTTGCCGCGGCGCTTTTGTTGACGACCAGATCACTGCCGCTGGCGACCTTAACCGGGATATCGCCCGGGTTTTCGCCCTTGAGGACGCGCACGACCAGTTCGCCGGTCTGCTTGCCGACATCGTAGTAGTTGAAGCCGAGCGCCGCCAGCGAGCCGCGCGAGACGGAATCCGTATCCGCCGTGAAAAGCGGCAGCTTGCTTTCCTGGGCAACGGCGACTGCGCCTTCCAGCGCGGAGATGATCGTGTTGTCGGTCGGAATGTAGATCGCATCGGCGCGGCCGACCAGAGCGCGGGCAGCACCCTGCACCTCGGCCGACTTGGTGGCCGCGGATTCGACAATCTTCAGACCCGCCTTTTCGGCTTCCACCTTCATCACGGCGAGAAGTGCCACCGAATTGGCCTCGCCGGAATTGTAGAGATAGCCGATGGTCTTCGCTTCGGGCAGGATCTCCTTGATCAGGGCGACATGCTCTCCTACGGGAGACATGTCCGAAAGGCCGGTCACATTGCCGCTCGGCTTTTCCATGTCCTTCACGAGCTGCGCAGCCAGCGGATCGGAAACAGCCGTGAAGACCACGGGGATATCGCGGGTGGCGGATACAACCGCCTGCGCAGAGGGGGTGGAGATCGGAACGATCACGTTCGGATCTTCGCCGACGAACTGGCGGGCGATCTGCGCAGCCGTAGCCGGATTGCCCTGCGCCGATTCATACATGAACTTGAGGTTTTCGCCGTCCTTGTAGCCGGCTGCGGCCAGTGCATCCCGCACGCCATCGCGCGTCGCGTCAAGTGCTGGATGTTCCACGATCGCCGTCACCGCAACCGTAACATTTTCCGCCCGAACCGGCAGAGAGACCGCCAGAGTGGCGGCAAAGGCAAGCAGAACCGAACGCATGGGATGTCCTCCGTTTAGATTTCAGCGCTTTTAGGAAAAGGAAGCGCCAAAATCAATCGACGGGGCCCAAGTAACCGTCAATCCGGCTTATTCTTCATCCTCGCCATGGCCGGCGATCATCATCGCCTCGAAGGCAAGCCTCTCGGTCTTGCGCATGCGTTCCGATTCCGACTTCAACTGGCCGCAGGCGGCGAGGATATCCCGGCCACGCGGCGTGCGGATCGGCGAGGCGTACCCCGCCTGGTTGATGAAGTCGGCGAATTTCTCGATCTGCGCCCAGTCGGAACACTGATAGTTCGTGCCCGGCCAGGGATTGAACGGAATGAGGTTGATCTTGGCCGGAATGCCCTTGAGCAGTTGCACCAGCAGCTTGGCGTCCTCCAGGCTGTCGTTGACATCCTTCAGCATCACGTATTCGAAAGTGATGCGGCGGGCGTTCGACAGGCTCGGATACCTGCGGCAGGCTTCGATGAGCTCTTTCAGCGGATACTTCTTGTTGATCGGCACCAGCATGTCGCGCAGTTCGTCGCGCACGGCGTGCAGCGAGATCGCCAGCATCACGCCGATCTCCTCGCCGGTCCGGTAGATTTCCGGCACGACGCCGGAGGTCGAGAGCGTGACGCGCCGCTTCGACAGCGACAGCCCGTCGCCATCCGTCGCGATCAGCAGCGCCGTCTTGACGTTCTCGAAATTGTAGAGCGGCTCGCCCATGCCCATCATGACGATATTGGTGATCTTGCGCTCGCCGGTCGGCACGAATGCGCCAGGCGGCGTATCCGTACCCGGGAAATCGCCGAGCCGGTCGCGCGCGAGCAGAAGCTGGGCAAGGATTTCCTCCGCCGTCAGGTTGCGCACCAGACGCTGCGTGCCGGTATGGCAGAAGGAACAGGTCAGCGAACAGCCGACCTGGCTCGATATGCAGAGCGTGCCCCGGCCTTCTTCCGGGATGTAGACGGTCTCGACCTCCACCGGGCGGCCTGCCCCCCGTGGCGGAAAACGTAGGAGCCATTTGCGGGTGCCGTCGTTGGAGACCTGTTCCTCGACGATTTCCGGACGCGCGATGGTGAAATGTGCCTTCAGCATTTCGCGCATGTCTTTCGCGACATTGGTCATCGCATCGAAGTCAGATACGCCGCGGATATAAAGCCAGTGCCAGAGCTGGCTGACCCGCATGCGCACCTGCTTTTCCGGCACGCCCTTTTCCTTCAACGCGTCCGCCATCGCCTCGCGCGTCAGCCCGATCAGCGAGGGCTTGCCGCTCATCAGGTCCGGACGCGGCACGAGCGGCGTCTTGAGGGGGGCCATCACGGCCTCGGAAACCGACATCTTGTTATCCCATCGAATACATCACCCCGTCCCGCGCTCCTGCAGGAAGAGGAAAGGCATGTCTGTCTGTGAAATCTGGATTGGTCCGGAAGGCAATTCAAGCGCCGCACCATTTTGAGGCGGGGCTTTATCATCAAATTGCCGCCGCGTCACTATTCTTGAGAAATACGAAAGGCCGGTCGATGACCGGCCTTCATGGAATAGCACGGAAGCGGACTTACTTGCAGGATTCGATCTGCTTCAGCGCGGCGGAAATGCCCGACAGCGAATAGGCATAGGAGGTCTTGGTGCCGCGGCCGGAGACCGCACTCACGCTCATGTTGTGACCTGTCTTCATCGCCGCAACCAGCGCCGGCTCTTCCGCCGCATTCTCGACCCAGGCAGCCTTGTCCTTGGTAAACATCACGAAATTCTTGCCGTCGATCGTCACGTTGACCTTCGAATTCGCCTGC
Source organism: Neorhizobium phenanthreniclasticum (assembly GCF_040066075.1). Classification (NCBI taxonomy): domain Bacteria; kingdom Pseudomonadati; phylum Pseudomonadota; class Alphaproteobacteria; order Hyphomicrobiales; family Rhizobiaceae; genus Neorhizobium; species Neorhizobium phenanthreniclasticum. The sequence continues at coordinate 168,087 of NZ_JBEAAL010000003.1, read as the reverse complement.
AGCGGATACCCCATCATCGCCTGCGGCTCGTAGGAAATGTTCTGGCCAGGGCGCTGCGACACGATGAAGAAGATATCGCCATGATCGACCGCAGCCGGTTCCTTGGTGGTCGGAACCGAAAGCACGTAGCAGACGGTGCTGCTGCCCGACTTGTAGGAATAGGCACCCCATGCCTTGAACTGCTGTATGCGGGTGGGCGTCTGGGCTGAAGCGATGCCGGCGCTAGCCAGCGTCAGTGCCAATGCGGTTACAATTATTCTTACAGACATGGTCTCCTGCCGGTTTTGTCTTCTTACAACGGCCCGAGCGGGCAAGCCTTGCCAGGCATGATCCTGATTCGGCCCATTTTGACTTGTTTCTGGTTACCAAACCGTCAATCGCGCCGTCGGAATTCGATGAATGTCCCAATCCGCCCCTTTACCCATGCGCGGTTTCTCTCTCCTCGCAATGGCCCCCGACCCCTTACCCGGCGGGGAATTTCGTGCGTTTCGTCGATGCCAGTGACACAAGGATTGGGGCAAGAGTTTGTCCTTTTCCTAATTGTTCCAATGACATTAGAATGGTCGAATATGACGCGAATCTCATCAGAAAGTTTGCGCAGAATAAATGGACCTGGACAAGAAAGACCACTTCGTCAGCTTGGCAAAGGCAGTGGCCTGTGAGCGCGATCAGATGGCTTTCGCGGCGCTGTTTGATTACTTTGCGCCGCGTCTGAAGTCCTGGCTCGTCAAACGCGCGATGAAGCCGGATGAAGCGGAAGAACTGGTGCAGGAAGTGATGACCATCCTCTGGCACCGTGCCCACCTCTACGATCCGGCCCAATCCTCCTTGTCTACGTGGCTTTTCCGTATCGCACGCAATCGCCGCATCGATACGGAACGCCGCGCCAGACATCAGCGGATGGACGCCTATGAACCCTTGTTTCTCGTCACCGAGGCGCCGGGTGTTGATACCCTTTTTGAAAGGGAGGAGCGGGATGCGCGCGTGCGCGCAGCACTCTCCAAAATTCCCGACGAGCAGATGGAACTTGTGCGAGCGGCCTTCTTCCTCGGCCAGTCCCATTCGGAAATCGCATCTTCCACCGGCCTGCCGCTCGGCACCGTGAAATCGCGAATCAGGCTCGCCTTCGAACGCCTTCGAAGGGCGCTGGAAGAGCCGTCATAGAAAATACAAGGCTACCTGCGACCATCCGCCGCAGGTCCGGCAGTTACATCCGGATCATCCGTGAGGGCCAGATCGGCGGCCTCATAGTGCCGGTCGGCGATGTGCCCCTGAATCATCCGGAAGGCTGCGGCCAGCACCGCGAGGTCGTCGGTGAATCCTACCACGGCGAAAAAGTCGGGCAGAAAATCGACCGGCAGAACGAAATAGGCGAGTGCGGCGAGCAGCACGCCACGCACGCGTACCGGTGTCCGGGGATCGATCGCGCAATAGTACGCGGCAATCAGGTCGCGGCTGAGCGGTATTTGCCGGACAGCCCGCTTGAGGGTTGGCCAGAATTTGGCGCGCACCTGCCGCTCCTGGCGGTTCTGCGTATCCTCGTCGCCCGGCAAGAGGATCTCGCCGATCTTCACGTCGTCCATACCTGCTCCGTTCGCTCAACGCATGCCTCAATATGGGAGCTGGACGGTGAAGTTCAATTGCGACGGAAGGATGCATTGTCCATCGCGCAGGCAAGTTTGCGATCGCGATCGGGCAGGCTTCCCGCCGCGTGTGCGGTCAGGAGCGCGTCCACCTTCGAGTGGCTGTTGAGCCATTCCGGTTCAAATTAAAGGAGGCCTTTCACCGGCTCCAGATCGGCACTATAGGCGTGACTGTAGCCAACCTCCCGCAGCGGGAAAACCTCTTCCGTGAGGTAGGGGCCGCCACCGACTGATTCTTTCGATGAGAGCAGCACAAAACGCCCCACGGTGAAGGGCGCCGTATAAAAATTACCGCGGCCGGAGAGGTAATGCACCACATCGTCCAGACGGCAATTCTTGAGCCGCGCCAGCGTCACATGCGGCATGAACTTGCGCGGATCGGGAGGCAGGCCGATCCGCTGGCAGATCCGCTCTATTTCCGCCTGGAGCGCATACATTTCCGGCGAAGGAGCAACGCCGGCCCAGATCGAATGCGGCTTCTTGGAACCGAAGGAACCGATCCCCGTCAGCGTCGCCTGGAATTCCGGCCTGTCGATCCGATCCAGCCGGTCAACAATCTCGTCGGCCGTGCGTCCATCGACATCGCCGATAAAGCGTAGCGTGATGTGGTAATTCTCGACATCGATCCATCGGGCCCCGGGAAGCCCCCCGCGCAGAAGTGAGAGGCTCATGGCCACATTGCGCGGAATTTCGAGGGCGGTGAAAAGTCTCGGCATGGGGACCTCCTCGAATCTCTTGCAGATGCTAACAGCGAATCACGCAACAGGGTTCCGTGCAAGATATTATTTTCGTTTAGCCTTGATCTCCCCCAGGAAGCTTTCGACCGGTTGGATCGTCTTCTCGACCATCACCGAAACCCCTTTGGCGTTCGGATGCATGCCATCGTCAAGCTGCATGCCCTCCACCGTGGTCACACCATCGAGGAAAAAGGGATAAAGCGGAGTTTCATATTTGTCGGCAAGCCGCTTGTAGATCGGATTGAAGCGTTCCGCATAATCACCACCCATGTTCGGTGGAGCGAGGATGCCGACCAGGAAAACCGGAATGTTCCGCTCCTTGAGGCGCGCGAGGATCGCATCGAGATTCTTCTCCGACTGCTCCGGGGAAATCCCGCGCAAGGCGTCATTGGCGCCGAGCTCCAGGATCACGCCATCCGTCCCGTCCGGCACCGACCAGTCGATACGGGAAAGTCCGCCGGACGTCGTATCGCCGGAAACGCCGGCATTGGTGACGGCGACATCATGGCCTTTCGCTTTCAGCGCTGCCTCGAGCTGCGCCGTGTAGGATTCGGGAGGAGCAAGCTGATATCCGGCCATCAGACTGTCCCCGAAGCCGACAAGCTGGATCGGCTCGCTCCGACCTCCAGTATCCTGTGCGGCCGCCGGAATTACGGCAAAGCAGAGCGTGAACATGACGATGAAGTGAAGGAGGCTTGCTTTAAAACTCACGATCCGTCTCCTAGATTGGACGCTACCGCAACGCGGCATTCGGGTTCAGCTTCACGGCTAATATAGGACGGTTCGCTTTGACTAAAACAATCATCACGCTGAAGAAGGCTGACCTGACATTGGGTAGTGCGGCAGCCTCCGTGCATGTATTGAAGAAGATCGACCTTGAAATCCGTGCCGGCGAAGCGGTGGGAATTGTCGGCCCTTCAGGCTCCGGCAAGTCGACGCTTCTGATGGTTCTGGCCGGCCTGGAGCGCCTGGACAGTGGTGAAATATTCATCGACGACGTTGCTCTCCACAGGCTGTCCGAGGATGCTCTGGCCGACTTTCGTGGCCGCAATATCGGCATCGTCTTCCAGTCCTTTCATCTGATCGCCAACATGACGGCGTTGGAAAATGTCGCCGTGCCGCTCGAACTCGCCAATGTGAAGAACCCATTCGATACCGCCAAAAGGGAGCTGACCGCCGTAGGCCTCGGCGAGCGGCTGACCCACTATCCGGGCCAGCTTTCGGGCGGCGAACAGCAGCGCGTGGCGATCGCCAGGGCGCTGGCGCCTTCGCCTGCCGTATTGATCGCCGACGAACCGACCGGAAATCTCGACACCGAGACCGGGCGGCAGATCGCCGATCTCCTCTTTGCAAAGCAGGCCGAACGCGGCATGACCATGCTGCTCGTCACCCACGACAATGCGCTTGCGGCCCGCTGCTCGCGGCAGATCCGTGTCCGTTCCGGCGAGATCGTCGCAGATACGGTGCCTCAGGTTCCGGTGCAGGCGGTTTCCGCATGAGACGCACACTCCCCCGCATTGCCATTTCCTTCCGCCTGGCGCTCAGGGAAATGCGCGGCGGCCTGGCGGGTTTCTATATCTTCCTCGCCTGCATCGCGCTTGGCACTGGCGCGATTGCCGCGGTGAATTCCGTCTCGCGCGCCATTACGGACGCCATCGCAAGCCAGGGCCAGGAGATTTTGGCAGGAGACGTCCGCTTCGAACTCAACAATCGGGAAGCGACGGGCGAGGAGCGCGCCTTCCTCGATAGCCTCGGCCAGGTCTCCGTTTCCACCAGCCTGCGCTCCATGGCACGCAAGCCGGACGGTTCGGATCAGGCTCTGGTGGAGGTGAAAGCTGTCGACAACGCCTATCCGCTATACGGCACCTTCGGTTCCGAACCGTCGGCGCCGCTTGTCGATCTCCTTGCAAAGAACGGTGACGCGTTCGGCGCGCTGGCCGCTCCTTTGCTTTTGGAGCGCCTCGGCATCAAGGACGGCGACCAGATCCTGCTCGGCAATACCAGGCTGACCTTGCGCGGCACCATCACCGCTGAGCCCGATGCTCTTTCCGACGGCTTCGGTTTTGCGCCGCGCCTGCTCGTCAGCCGCGATGCGCTCGTTGCGTCTGGCCTGATCACCACCGGCAGCCTTGTCGAACATGCCTATAAGGTGCGGCTCGACGATCCATCCACGCGTTCGACGCTTCAGGCTCGTGCCAACCAGGAGTTCCCAAGCGCTGGCTGGTCGATACGTGTAAGCGATCGTGCGGCGCCGTCGCTGACCGAGAATGTCGACCGTTTCTCGCAATTCCTGACGCTCGTCGGCCTGACCGCCCTGATCGTCGGAGGCGTGGGTGTGGCCAATGCCGTGCGGGCCTTCCTCGATGCGAAGCGCACGACGATCGCGACGTTCAAGTGCCTGGGCGCACCGGCTCCGGTTGTCACGCTGATCTATCTCATCCAGATCCTGGCTCTTGCCGGGATCGGCATCGTCATCGGGCTTGTCATCGGTGCAGTTGCGCCTTTTGTTGCGCTGCAATTCCTGGAAGGCGTTCTGCCCGTACCGAAGGAGACGACCTTCTATCCGTCGGCGCTGGCGCTCGCCGCTCTCTTCGGCCTTCTGATCACCTTCGCCTTCGCGATACTGCCGCTTGGTCATGCGCGTGAAGTGCCCGCAACAGCGCTCTTCCGCGAACAGACATTCGACAACACACGCCTGCCCTCCTGGCCCTATATTATCGCCGCGGGTCTGGCGCTGGCTGCCCTCGCCGCGCTTTCGATCGCCTCGGCCGAGGATAGGTTCATCGCCTCGGTCTTCCTGGCCGCGGTGGCAGGCGCTTTCATTCTGCTTCGTCTCGTCGCCGTCCTCATTGCCACCCTCGCGAGAAGAAGCCCGCGCGTGAACTCGCCGGCCCTGAGGCTTGCGATCGGCAATATCCATCGGCCCGGCGCTCTCACGCCCTCCGTCGTCCTGTCGCTGGGTCTCGGTCTTGCCCTCCTCGTGACGCTGGCGCTGATCGACGGCAACATGCGCCGGCAGCTCACAGGCCAGATCGCCCGGCAGGCGCCGAACTTCTTCTTCGTCGATATTCAGGGGGCCGAACGGGATGGTTTCCTGAATATCCTGAAACAGCAGATGCCTGAAGGAGAAGTGACCCAGGTGCCGATGCTGCGCGGCCGCATTCTTGCCTTCAACGGTCAGGACGTGACGCAGATGAATGTGCCGCCCGCCGGGCGCTGGGTGCTGCGCGGTGACCGCGGCATCACCTACGAGGAAAAGCTGCCCGATAATTCGACGTTGACGGCAGGCGAGTGGTGGCCGGCCGATTACTCCGGCGAGCCGCTCGTCTCCTTCTCGGCGGAAGAAGCCGGCGAACTCGGCCTGAAGCTCGGCGACACCGTCACTGTCAATGTACTCGGCCGCAACATCACGGCTCGCATCGCCAATTTACGCCAGGTGGAATGGGAATCGCTCTCCATCAACTTCGTGATGGTCTTCTCGCCCAATACCTTCCGTGGCGCTCCGCATGCCTGGCTCGCCACGCTGACCGATCCCTCCGCCACGGCTCAGCAGGAGGCCTCTATCCTCCGGGCCGTGACCAATGCCTATCCGACCATCACCAGCGTCAGGGTGAAGGACGCGATCGACATTGTCGACCGGCTCGTCGGTCAGCTGGCGACGGCGATCCGCGCCGCAGCGGCTGTCGCGCTCATCGCCTCGGTCCTGGTTCTGTCCGGCGCCCTCGCCGCGGGCAACCGGGCCCGCACCCATGATGCCGTCATCCTCAAGACCCTCGGCGGCACCCGTAACATGCTGATGCGCGCCTTCAGCTACGAATACATGATCCTGGGCGCCGCGACCGCCGTCTTCGCCCTTTTCGCCGGCGGCATCTCTGCCTGGTTCGTCGTGAGCCGCATCATGAAGATACCGTCGGCCTTCCTGCCCGATGTCGCAGTCGTCACGCTCGTTGTCTCACTGGTCCTGACGGTCGGAATCGGGCTTGCAGGCACCTGGCGCATCCTCGGCCAAAAGGCCGCGCCGGTCCTTCGGGAGCTCTGATTCAAGCATCGGTAGCATTTTCCGTTAACTCTCGGATCAAATTACTGTCAAAGCGTCCCATAGGTTGCTAAATCGCCGCTTTGGTTTGCGTTTTCGCTTCTCACGCCTCTTGTATGTAAATCGATCTCACATCATATTGACAGCAGGCTTGCTGGAGCTCCGCAGCGGCGCCTGGGTCTGTTGAAAAAGGGGGCCCGACACCGTGAATAATTCCGGAGCTTAAAGAGGAAACAATGGCTGACTTCAACAACTACCAGAACCGAATGGCGCAGACCCGCGCCCAATCCGGTGCCATGATCGACGAAGGCCTTCGCGCCTACATGCTCAGGGTTTATAACCTGATGGCTCTCGGTCTGGCGATCACCGGTGTAGCTGCCTATGGCACCTACGCTCTGGCGGTTTCCAATCCGGCCTTCGCCCAGCTTCTCTATGCTTCTCCGCTCAAGTGGGTGGTCATGCTGGCTCCGCTGGCGATGGTCTTCTTCCTGAGCTTCCGCGTCCATAAGATGAGCGTCCCGGCTGCGCAGATGACCTTCTGGATCTATGCCGCGCTGATGGGCCTGTCGCTGTCCTCGATCTTCCTAGTCTTCACCGGCCAGAGCATCGTCCAGACCTTCTTCGTCACCGCGGCCTCGTTCGGCGCCCTGTCGCTCTACGGCTACACGACCAAGAAGAGTTTGTCCGGCTTCGGCTCGTTCCTGATCATGGGCCTCTTCGGTCTGATCATCGCCTCGATCGTGAACATCTTCCTGCAGTCCTCTGCGATGGGCTTTGCCATCTCGGTGATCGGCGTCCTGATCTTCGCAGGTCTTACCGCCTACGATACGCAGAAGATCAAGGAAATGTATTATGATGGTGACGAGGTCGCAGTCATGGGCCGCAAGGCGATCATGGGCGCCCTGACGCTCTACCTCGACTTTATCAACCTCTTCATGTTCATGCTGCAGTTCCTCGGCAATCGCGAAGAATAACGGCGTGGAACAAGAACTGAAAAAGCGGCCTGCGGGCCGCTTTTTTATTGCCCGCTCGCGCGCCTCGGCATAGGTTCGATCGTCACCTTCCACAAACCCGCCCGCCAATGACCTTCCGCCTCCGCGACGCTACAGAAGCCGATCTTCCCGCCATCACCGAAATCTATCGCGACAGCGTGCTGAACGGCATCGCGAGTTACGAGATCATCCCGCCCGACCAGGCCGAGATGACGAGCCGTTACGAGGCGATCAGGGCCAGGGCCTATCCCTATATCGCCGCCGAAGATGAGGAAGGCACGCTTCTCGGCTATGCCTACGCTTCGGCCTTCCGGACCCGCCCCGCCTATCGCTGGCTGGTGGAGGATTCGATCTACCTCGCTCCGGCAGCCCGTGGCCGGGGCGTGGGAAAGGCGCTTCTGCGAGAACTGCTCGCCCGTTGCACCGCTCTCGGCTTCCGGCAGATGGTGGCCGTCATCGGTGGCGCGAGCCCGGCTTCCGTAGCACTGCATCAAAGCCTCGGCTTCGAACTGACCGGCACGCTCAAGGGCACCGGCTTCAAGCACGGCAGATGGTTGGACACGGTAATGATGCAGATTGCACTGGGCGAAGGTACCACGACCAGCCCCGACCCGGCTGTTTATCCCGGGACGCTCTTCACCGAATAGATCAGTCGATGAGCTTCAGCATCTTGTCGAAGACCCTGAGGACCTGCGGCAGTTCGTGGCCGCGCTTCAGGGTCATACCGTGCGTATTGAGCACACAGTAGGCGCCCTGCTTGTTGGCCAGTTTGGGATTCTTCTCGATCCGGAAGAGCGGCGTCTCGCCCGACCGTTTAAAGATGGAAAAGACCGCCCGATCCTTGAGGTGGTCGATCGCGTAATCCTTCCACTCCCCTTCTCCGACCATGCGGCCGTAGATTTTTAAGATCGCGTCAAGCTCGCGCCGGTGAAACGTCACCGGAGCTGGATCGCGGCTCTGCCGGTATTCGCTGAGATTGACGACGACGGCTGCATCCTGGGATCTTTCTCCCCCGGGCAATTCCGGCTGATCGGTCATCAAGGCTCCCAAATCACTAGATGTCGGAGATGTGACAGTGTGCCCGAGAGCCTTAAAAAATCAACCCCGGGCCGAAGCCAGCCTCATGCGCGTTCATACGTTTTTATTCTTGCCCCATTTCGAACAAAACAGTGCCCGATTTCGAAGCGAGATTGCTCCGCGTTGGTTGGCGCGATTTCAGCGCCATATGGCCCGGTCTGGTGCATTGACCCTTACCCCCAGCCCCCCAATGTTCCTGGACCGGGCCGCCGACACCTTATTCCGAAAAGCACAGTGAGCCGACGAACCGCTTCGCGGTCAGTATTTCTTGCGGCCGGCCATCAGGATCGTTGCGCCGAGGATTGCCGCCGGCTCACCACCCGGACCGGACGTCTGTAACAGGATTGCGCAGCCGTCTTTCTTGGACTTGCCCATCAGCTTGCCCGGCAGCGTGAGTTTCATGCTCTGGCCGTTCCACGTCCCGACCGACTGCACGTCATAGACGCTGTGCCAGTAGTCCATGGTCTTGCCGCTGTTCTCGCCCTTTGTGATTTCCACCTGCTGACGTTTTGTGAAATAGGCGACGACGACATCGGCCTGCCCCTTGCCTCCGCCGATCTCGATCTCGATCTCGTCGCCGCGCATGGCAGCCGTGACCGGTACGATGAGCCCTTTGTCCGTCTCGCGGAGTTCCTTCACCTTGCCGTTTATGATGGAGAGATCCTTGCCCTTGACGTGATCCCGACCGTTGATGACCGCCTGCGGCGTATAAACGCCGCTGCGGCCGAATGTCTTGGCATAGCCGTATTGCCGCTCGGTGTTTTCCTTCGAGCTCAGCGTGTCGGTCCAGCCGAGATAGTTCCAATAGTCCACGTGATAGGAGAGCGCGATGATATCGCCCTGCGCCACCAGCTCACCTAAAGTGGCGTCCGCCGGAGGGCACGAGGAACAACCTTGAGACGTGAAAAGTTCGACCACGCCCTTCGGCGCCCTTACCTCCCCCGCCGGAGCGACGCCCGCATAAAGCAGGCCCGCAAGCACGATAATGGAGCGGAGACGGAACAGCATGGGTGGCAGACCTTTTTATCAGGGCAACTGTTATCCACGATTGCCCCTGGTGATCAAGAACAATCGAATGGCCTGGAGGATCGGATGGCGGAAGGTAACCGTCCCGCCCCCTCAAGAGAAAGTCACGAAGGGGTGAGGACCGGATAATTGATCGGCTTTGTCAGCGGCGATTGTGGGCATGCCACACCTTCCTCCACAGGTCCCGGCAAAGTCAGATCAGTTTCAGCAGCCCTTGGGTGAAATAGACGGCTCCGATGCCGGTGACGATCCAGCGCGTCCAGGCGCGGAAATTCTGATCCGTCATTCTCTGCAGGATGTCGTTGCCAGCGCGCGTGCCGAGGATGGCGATTGGCGCGGCGATCAGGATCGAGATCCAGTCGGTCGGCGGCAGTGCGGTTGCCGCGTTCCAGTAGAACGCCACCTTTGTTGCATGCGAGGCGACCTGCACCGCGGCTTTGGTGGCGATTACCTTGCGCCGGTCCATCATCGTTCGGATGAAGAAGATGTCGATCGTCGGACCGGAAACGCCAACGCCCACGGTCAATGCTCCGGCGATCAACCCGCAGATGAGGGCGTGGTGAGGCTTGGACGCATCGAGTTGCAGCTTCGAGACCGGCAGCCAGACGAGGATCGGCATCAGGCCGATCGCGATCGATACGACGATGATATCCGGCTGATAGTCGACGATCAAAAGGATGATACTCGATATGACGAGGCCCAGGCCGAGGATACCGAGGATCCTGTAGTCGATATAGGCGCGGGAGAACCAGGCGCGCGAGCCGTTGGACACCATCTGGATGACGCCATGGATGGCGATTGCGGTCCCGACGGGAAACAGGAAGAGCAGCACCCAAAGCAGGATCAGCCCGCCCGCCATTCCGAAAATCCCCGAAAGCAGCGATGTCAGGAAAACGATGACGGCCATTCCAATGAGGATGACGACGGTCAAGGGCGGAACCTTAAGTTAGCGAGTCTCACCTGGATGAGAGGCGACACATGTATTGGAGGTAGGGCTTACCCCCTCATCAACAAAATCTAAGACTTAGCTACGCTAAGCTCTTGATTTTGTAACCTCTCCCACCAAGGGAGAGGTAGACTCGTGGCAGCGCGGCATCCCGATCTCTCCCCTTGGGGAGAGAAAGCGATTTCAACATCTTAGCTGAAAGCTAAGTGCTGGATATCGCAGGTGAGGGGATTTGAGTGGGAATCTACACTCTTCCGCAATTCACCCGCCGACCTTCGCCGGCGGGTGACCATCCGACAAGATCAGGCGGCAAGATCGCGAAGAACGGTCTGCAGGATGCCGCCGTTGTTCATGTAGATGACCTCGTCGAGCGTATCGATGCGGCAAAGGATGTTGATCTCCTTCACCGTACCGTCGCCGTAGGTGATCTTGGCGGTCTTCCACTCGCGCGGCTTGATGTCGCCTTCCAGGCCCTCGATGGTGACCGTCTCGTCGCCCTTGAGACCAAGGCTTGCCCAGGTCGTACCTTCCTCGAAAACGAAGGGTACGACGCCCATGCCGACCAGGTTCGAACGGTGGATGCGCTCGAAGGATTGGGCGATGACCGCTTTGACGCCGAGCAGGTTGGTGCCCTTGGCCGCCCAGTCGCGCGACGACCCGTTGCCGTATTCGACGCCGGCGAAGATGACGAGCGGAACGCCCTCAGCCTTGTACTTCATGGCCGCGTCATAGATCGACATCTCTTCCTTCGACGGATAGTGGATGGTGTAGCCACCTTCCTTGCCGTTCGGGCCGAGCATGTGGTTGCGGATGCGGATATTGGCAAACGTGCCGCGCATCATCACTTCATGGTTGCCACGCCGTGTGCCGTACTGGTTGAAGTCGGCAACCGCGACGCCGTGCTCGGTAAGGTAGGCACCGGCGGGCGAAGCGGCCTTGATCGAACCGGCCGGAGAAATGTGGTCGGTGGTGATCTTGTCGCCGAAGAGACCGAGGACGCGGGCGCCCTTGATGTCCTTGATGCCGCTGCCCTTCTTGCCCATGCCGACGAAGTAGGGCGGGTTCTGGACATAGGTCGAGTCGTCGTCCCAGGCATAGGTCTGCCCCGGAGGAACGTTGACCGCCTGCCAATTTGCATCGCCCTTGAAGACGTCGGCATACTTGGTTTCGTAAAGTTCGCGGGTGACGTATTTCAGGATGAATTCCTGCACTTCCTTCGAGGTCGGCCAGATATCCTTGAGGTAGACCGGCTTGCCGTTCTGGTCTTCGCCGAGCGGCTCGGAAGTCAGGTCCTTCTGCACCGTGCCGGCGAGCGCATAGGCGACGACGAGCGGCGGCGAGGCAAGGTAGTTCGCCTGGACGTCCGGCGAGATGCGGCCTTCGAAGTTGCGGTTGCCCGAGAGCACGCCCGAAACGATGAGGCCCTTGTCGTTGATCGTCTTGGAGATCGGCGCCGGCAGCGGACCGGAATTGCCGATGCAGGTGGTGCAGCCGAACCCGACGAGGTTGAAACCGAGCTTGTCGAGATCAGCCTGCAGGCCGGACTTTGCGAGATATTCGCCGACGACCTGGGATCCGGGCGCCAGCGAAGTCTTGACCCAGGGCTTGGTCTTGAGGCCCTTGGCGACCGCATTGCGGGCGAGAAGGCCGGCAGCGATCAGCACCGACGGGTTGGAGGTGTTGGTGCAGGACGTAATGGCGGCAATCGCCACATCGCCATGCCCGAGATCGAAGTCGGTGCCTTCGACCGCATAGCGGTTATTGAGCTGGCCGGGCTTCTTGTAGTCGGTGTCCATCGAACCGGCAAAGCCGGACGCGATGTTTTCGAGCGCGATGCGGCCTTCCGGGCGCTTCGGGCCGGCCATCGACGGCACGACGTCGCCGAGGTCGAGTTCCAGCGTATCGGTGAAGACGAGGTCGGAACCGTCGCCCTCGCGCCACATGCCCTGCGCCTTCGAATAGGCCTCGACGAGCGCGATGCGCTCCTTCGTGCGGCCGGACATGTTGAGATAGTTGATCGTTTCGCCGTCGACCGGGAAGAAGCCGCAGGTCGCGCCGTATTCCGGACCCATGTTGCCGATCGTGGCGCGGTCGGCGAGCGGCATGTTGTCCATGCCCGGGCCGAAGAATTCGACGAACTTCGAAACCACGCCCTTCTTGCGCAGCATCTGCACGACGGTCAGCACGAGGTCGGTCGCGGTGACGCCTTCCTTCAGCTTGCCGGTCAGCTTGAAGCCGATGACTTCCGGCAGCAGCATCGAGACCGGCTGGCCGAGCATGGCGGCTTCTGCTTCGATACCACCCACACCCCAGCCGAGAACGCCGAGGCCGTTGATCATCGTGGTATGCGAATCGGTGCCGACGCAGGTGTCAGGATAGGCGACCGTTTCGCCATCCTCTTCCTTGGTCCAGACGGTCTGGCCGAGATATTCGAGGTTGACCTGGTGACAGATGCCGGTGCCGGGCGGAACGACGCGGAAATTCTTGAACGCCTGCTGGCCCCATTTCAGGAAGCGGTAGCGTTCGCCGTTGCGCTGGTATTCCAGCTCGACGTTGCGGGCAAAGGCCTGCGGCGTGCCGAATTCATCGACAATGACCGAGTGGTCGATGACGAGATCGACCGGAACGAGCGGATTGATCTTTTCCGGATCACCGCCAAGCGCCTTGATGCCGTCGCGCATCGCGGCAAGGTCGACCACCGCCGGAACGCCGGTGAAATCCTGCATCAGCACGCGGGCCGGGCGATATGCGATTTCGGCTTCGGTCTGCCCCTTGTTGTTCAGCCATTCGGCAACAGCAAGGATCTGTTCCTTGGTGACGGACTGGCCGTCTTCGAAGCGGAGCAGGTTCTCGAGAAGGACCTTCATGGAGAAGGGAAGCTTCGAGACGCCCGGAAGACCGTTCTGCTCTGCCTTGGGCAGGCTGTAATAGACGTAGTCCTTGCCGCCCACGGTCAGGACGGAACGACAATTGAAGCTGTCGAGAGATTTGGTCACGGAAAACAACCCCGCTGATATAGAGCCAACACGCGCGTGCGGACGCCTATGCACTTCATGCACATCAGGATGCGGGTGCGACCATTTCCGCTGTCCGCACGAGAAGATTTGTGGGTCTTCAGGTTCGGCGCAAGATGGAAATCACGCCGGCCGCTGGCGTGGTTGCAGTGCTTATAGATAATTTCTAAGAAGGGTTCCAGACACTTGAAGCCCCATCTCGAACAATTTTTTGGATAGGGGCGAGCGAAACCCGAACGAAGGTCTCCGACATGCGGCTGACGGCCGAAAATTTGAGCGCCAGACGCGGGCAGGACCTGATTTTCAAGGGCATCTCTTTTAACCTGGGGACCGGTGAAAGCCTTGTTCTGACAGGGCGGAACGGGTCCGGAAAATCAACCCTGCTGCGGGTGGTGGCGGGATTGCTGCATCCCGAAACCGGTCGGGTGACATGGCATTCCGACGCAGCCGAATCAGGGATGCGCGCGGCCGAGGCCTGCCACTATCTCGGCCATCGCAACGCCATGAAGGCGGAACTCTCGGTCTTTGAAAACCTCTCCTTCTGGAAGGAGTTCCTCGGCGATTTCGAGGGCGGCCAGGGGGTCTCCATCAGTGAAGCGGCGGAAGCCGTCGGCCTCGGCGACATCACCCATCTTCCCTTCGGTTACCTCTCGGCGGGACAGCAGCGCCGCATGGCCTTCGCCAAGCTGCTTGTCGCTCATCGGCCGGTCTGGATCCTCGACGAGCCGACCGCGGCACTCGATGTGAACGCCGAAAGCGTCTTCACGAACCTGATCAAGGCGCACCTGGCCGATGGCGGCATCGTGCTCGCCGCGACCCACCAGCCGCTAGGGCTGGAGAATGCGAAAGAACTGCCGATGACGGGATTTACGGGTGTGATGGAGGGGATGTGGTGATGGCCTTTTACTTCCCTCTTCATATCCTCGTTACCCCCCTCTGCCCTGCCGGGCATCTCCCCCTCAAGGGGGGAGATCGAATAGCGGCGAAGTCTCGGCCCAAACACAGGCTTTCGGCTGCCGAAGCGGTGTTGAATACGATCGACATTTTGGGAAGCCTGTGCGTCTTGCCGATCTCCCCCCATGAGGGGGAGATGCCCGGCAGGGCAGAGGGGAGTGAGACGCGATCTGCGGTGCAGAGCAATCGATCCAGTGAATCGATTGCAGCGCCGAACGCCATGAGACGAAGCGAAGGGCCAGGAGCAATGGCGGAGCGCTTTCCATGATCTCCCTCCTTCTCCGCGACCTGAAACTTTCGGTGCGCGCCGGCGGAGGGGCGCTGATCGGCGTCTTGTTCTTCATGACGGTGGTCGCCGTCATCCCCTTCGGCGTCGGCCCGGACCTCAATCTCTTGTCGCGCATCGGCCCGGCGATCGTCTGGATCGGCGCACTGCTTTCCGCCCTTTTAGGCCTCGACCGTATGTTCCAGACCGATCGAGAAGATGGGTCTCTCGACCTCCTGCTGATGCAGGAACATCCGCTGGTCCTGACGGTGCTCGTCAAGTGCCTGGCGCATTGGCTCGGCAACGGCCTGCCGCTCGTCATCGCCTCACCGCTTCTCGGCCTCTTCATGAACATGAACGAGGTTGCGATCGGCGCCACCATGCTGACGCTGCTGGTCGGCACGCCAGCACTCACGTTCATCGGCGCGGTCGGCGCGGCGGTCGCGGTGGCGCTGCCTCGCGGCGGCCTTCTGGTCTCGATCCTCGTGCTGCCGCTTGCAATTCCGGTGCTGATCTTCGGTGTCAGCGCCTCCTACGCGGCGGTCGAGGATCCTGCCCCGTTTATGCCGCCTTTCCTGATATTAGTGGCGATCACGATGTTTTTTGCCGTTCTCGGCCCGCTCGGTGCGGCACTGGCGTTGAAGAATGCCGGCGATTGACTAGAATCAAGACATCCAGCGCTATGGCAGTTTAGAAAGATTCCATGTCAGAAAGCCTCGCCATCACCAAGTTCAGCGATCTCGCCAATCCGACACACTTCCTGGCACTTGCGGCCCGGATATTGCCCTGGATGGCGTCGATCACGGCGATCCTTTTTGCCATAGGGCTTTATCTGAGCTTCACGACGGAAGGCGATTACCAGCAGGGCCAGACGGTTCGCATCATGTACATCCACGTGCCGGCCGCCTGGCTGTCGATGATGTGCTACACGGTTATGGCCGCTTCGGCGATCGGCACGCTGGTCTGGCGCCATCCGCTCGCCGACGTCAGCCACAAGGCGGCCGCCCCGCTCGGCGCCGCCTTCACGCTGATTGCGCTCGCCACCGGCTCGCTCTGGGGCAAGCCCATGTGGGGCACCTGGTGGGTCTGGGATGCGCGGCTGACCTCCGTCTTCGTGCTCTTCCTCATGTATCTCGGCCTGATCGCGCTGAACCGCGCCATGGACGATCCCTCCAGGGCCGCGCGCGTCTCCGCCGTTCTCATCCTCGTCGGCTTCGTCAACATTCCGATCATCAAGTTTTCGGTCGACTGGTGGAACACGCTGCACCAGCCGGCGAGCGTCGTCCGCATGGATGGCCCGACCATCGATCCGGAGTTTCTGTGGCCCCTGCTGATCATGGCCATTGCCTTTACGCTGCTCTTCTTCACCCTGCATGTGATGGCGATGCGCAACGAGATCTGGCGCAGGCGCATTGCCGCCCAGCGCCGCATGGCGGCGCGCATGGCCGGACGGGAGGCTTAAGGATGATGACGCATACGTTCTACATCTCCATGTCCTATGCGGTCACCGCCTTGATTACCCTCTGTCTGATCGGCTGGGTATGGCTTGACGGCCGCGCCCGGCAGAAGGAACTGGCGGAACTCGAAGCCTCCGGTATCCGCCGCCGTTCAGCACAGCCCAAGGGTGACCTGGCGAAGGGTGACGCATCATGAGCGTCGAGACCGAAAACCAGCCGGTACAGCGCAAAGGCTTCGCACGCTACGCGCTGGCGCTGATCCCGCTCATTGTTTTCCTCGGCTTTGCAGGCGTTGCCGGCAAGATGCTCTACGACCAGGACGTCAACGGCCGCGACATTTCCGCCATCCCCTCGGCGCTGATCGGCAAAAAAAACCCGTCACTTTCGCTCCCACCGCTCGAAGGTTCGAACACGGCCGCTCTGACCGACGCTGCGATCACCGGCAAGCTGACGCTCGTCAACGTCTTCGCCTCGTGGTGCGTGCCCTGCCGGCAGGAACATCCGATCCTCAAGGCCCTGGCCGATGACAGCCGGCTGAATATCGTCGGCATCAACTACAAGGACCGCAATGACAACGCATTGCGTTTCCTCGGTGAACTCGGCAATCCTTATAAGGCAATCGGCGTCGATCCGAACGGCAAGGCGGCGATCGACTGGGGCGTCTACGGCATTCCGGAGAGCTATCTGGTGGGGCCGGACGGCACGATCCTCTACAAACGCGTCGGGCCTTTCGACGAGCGCAGCCTGACCCAGGAACTCATGCCGGCGATCGAAAAGGCGACAGCCGCCAAGAGCTGATCAGGGCAGCGCCGCCTGCCATTCGCGGATCGCATCGACCGGCCAAATGAGCATCAGCACGTTGAGGGTCAGGTTGTCGCGGATGATGAAGCCGGTCAGCAGCTCGAAGAAGATCGCGATCACGACCGTCAGCCAGACCGGCAGGCGCGCGGCGGCGAAGAAACCGATCACCATGAAGACGGTGTCCATCGCCGAATTGATGATGCTGTCGCCGGTATAGCCGAGCGCCATGGTCGCGGTACGATAGCGATCGATGATGATCGGCGAGTTTTCCGCAATCTCCCAGGCCGCCTCGATCAGGATCGCCAGCGAAAGCCGCCCGGTGAGTGGCGCGCGGCGCAGGATCAGCCAGCCGAGACCGTAGAAAAGGAAGCCGTGGATGATGTGGGACGGCGTGTACCAGTCGGACAGGTGCTGCGAGTTGCCGCTGGTGTTCACCCCGCCTTCCCAGAGCTTCACGAACCCGCACTCGCAAATCGGAATACGGCCCATCCAGTAGAGAATGGCAATCTGGCCCAAGAAGAGGGCAAGCGCGGCAAGCAGCCAGCGCTTTGACGAGGAGCCGGAGGAGGAAAGGTCGAATGCCGTCACTTTTCGGTTTCCACAGCGGGCTCGGCAATTGTGTGCCGCATGATGAGCGGCATCTGGGCGAGTGTGAAGGCGATGGTGATCGGCATCGTGCCCCAGACCTTGAAGTTGACCCAGACCGCATCGGAGAAATTGCGCCAGACCACCTCGTTCAGCACGGCGAGGAACAGGAAGAAGATGCCCCAGCGGAGCGTCAGCTTCTTCCAGCCTGTTTCGTCAAGCTGGAATGCGGCGTTGAAGACATAGCCGAGCAACGATTTGCCGAACATCAGCCCCACAAGCAGCGTCACCCCGAACAGCGAATTGACGATGGTCGGCTTCATCTTGATGAAGGTCTCGTCCTGCAGCCAGATCGACAGCGAGCCGAAAATCATGACCACGATGCCGGAAACGAAGGGCATGACCGGCAGATGATGGAAGACGATCTTCGATATGACCAGCGAAACGACGGTCGCGACCATGAAGAGGGCCGTCGCGATGAGAAGCGGCCCGCCGATCGCCGAAAGCGCCGGGAATTTCGCGACGAGCCATTCACCGCGCAGGTTGCCGAAAAAGAAGACGAGAAGCGGGCCGATTTCGAGCGCCAGCTTCAGCATGGGATGCTGCTTTTCTTCCTTGGTCGGCGTGATGTCGCTTTCAATCGTCTGCATGGGTTCCAACTTTAACTCGTACCGGCAAAGCCAAATCGTCTTTCTGTGTCATCAATGCGTCAAACCGGCAATAGCGCTGGCAAAATCCTGCGCCTCGAACGGTTCGAGGTCGTCGACGCCCTCGCCGACGCCGATGAAATAGACCGGCAGCTTGTGCTTGGCGGCGATGGCGACCAAGATGCCCCCACGCGCCGTGCCGTCGAGCTTGGTCATGATGAGACCGCTGACGCCCGCCACGTTGCGGAAGATCTCCACCTGCTGCATGGCGTTCTGGCCGGTCGTGGCGTCCAGCGTCTGGAGAACCGTGTGCGGCGCATCCGGATCGAGCTTGCCCAGCACCCGGACGATCTTTTCGAGTTCGGCCATCAGCTCGGTGCGGTTCTGCAGCCGGCCGGCCGTATCGATGATGAGAACATCCGATTTGTTGGCGCGCGCCTGTTCGTAGGCGTCATAGGCAAGCCCTGCCGCATCCGCACCGAGCCTGGTGCCGATGAATTCCGATCCGGTGCGGTCCGCCCAGATCTTCAACTGCTCGATTGCGGCCGCGCGAAAGGTGTCGCCGGCGGCAAGCATGACCTTGAGGCCGGCACCGGAGAGCTTTGCTGCGAGCTTGCCGATCGTCGTCGTCTTGCCCGTGCCGTTGACGCCGACGACGAGAATGACATGCGGCTTGTGATTGAGATCGAGCTGTAGCGGCTTGGCGACCGGAGACAGGACCTTGGTGATCTCGCCAGCCATGATGCGCGAGACGTCCTCGCCGGTGACGTCCTTGCCATAGCGCTCCGAGGACAGCGCACCGGTGATGCGCATGGCCGTCTCGACGCCGAGATCCGCCTGGATCAGCAGGTCTTCCAGCTCCTCCAGCGTGTCCTCATCCAGCTTGCGCTTGGTGAACAGCGCCGTGATCTGGCCGGTAAGCTGCGATGAGGTGCGGGCAAGACCTGCCCGCAGGCGCTGGAACCAGGTGAGTTTTGGTTGAAGAGCAACCGGCGCGGGCGGGGGTTCCGGGCGGGAAGCGGAAAAACCTTTGGGGAGGACGGGGGCTTCTCTAGCCTCATCTTCCGAGGAAGCACCCCCCTCTGCCCTGCCGGGCATCTCCCCCTCAAGGGGGGAGATCGAGTCGCGGCTCGCTCCCTGCCCTAAAGCAGGCTTCGAATCTGCGGCAGTTTCGTCCAATGCCGGATGAGGCGGCTCATCCGTGATCTCCCCCCTTGAAGGGGAGATGCCCGGCAGGGCAGAGGGGGGTGCTTCCGCAGATGCAACCTCTTCTTCCTCAGCCTCGGCTTCCGCTTGAAGAAGCGACAACGGCACCACGCCGATATCGGTATTGGCTTCCGCAGCGGGAAGGAGCGGAGAAACATCCTCGTCGTCGGCCGCTTCCGGTTCGGAAGGCGCAGCCGACCGGGCCTCATCCTCGCCGACGCTATCCGCCGCAGGTCCACCCGCTGTCTCGATCTCCGTTGGCGCCACCGGATCGACGGGCGAAACCGGCAGGTCTTCGTCGCGGGATTTCGGTTCGAGCTCCGCTTCTACGGCTGCAACGTCTTCCGGCCTTTCAGCCTCAGGTGCCTGCTCTTCGGCGGGCTTGCCGAAGGTGAAGACGCGTTTGATGAAGCCCAATGCCATGAGAGATCAATCCGTTCCGGTTATGCCGCCAGGGCAGGCATCACCTGCATGTCCAGATGTCTGCCGTCATGGCCGGTAATGATAACGCGCTTGAAGTCGCGGGGAACAAGGCCGGGTGCCGCAACCAGCGAAAAGTTTTCAGTATGGGCCATGCCATTGTTCTCGATGATGACCGACTGCTCGGTGCCGACCATGCGATCAAGGTGTGCCCGATGCAGCACCTCGCCACGGGCACGCAGCCTTGCTGCGCGATCCTTGACCAGCGCCCGGTCGAGCTGCGGCATGCGTGCCGCCGGCGTGCCGGGCCGCGGGCTGTAGGGGAAGACGTGCAGGAAGGAGATACCGGCCTCTTCCGCAAGCGTCGCGGCATTCCCGAACATTTCTTCCGTTTCGGTCGGGAAACCCGCGATCATGTCGGCCCCGAAAGCAATATCGGGTCGGAGCCGCCGCGCCTGTTCGGTGAAGGCGAGTGCATCGGCGCGCGAATGGCGGCGCTTCATCCGCTTCAGGATCAGGTCGTCGCCGTGCTGCAGGGAAAGATGCAGATGCGGCATGAAACGCGGCTCGTCGGCGATCAGGTCCCAGAGGTGCTTGTCCGCCTCGATGCTGTCGATAGAGGAGAGACGCAGGCGAAGAATCTCCGGCACCTGTTTCAGCAATGTCTTCGCCAGGTAGCCAAGTGACGGCTGACCGGGAAGATCGGCGCCGTAGCTGGTGGCATCGACGCCGGTCAAAACGATCTCGCGATAGCCGCTTTCGGTGAGTTTGCGGGCCTGATCGACCACGGCGCCCATCGGCACGGACCGGGAATTGCCGCGGCCATAGGGGATGATGCAGAAAGTGCAGCGGTGGTCGCAGCCGTTCTGCACCTGGATGAAGGCGCGCACATGCCCGTCGATATGTCTGACCATCTGCGGCGCCGTGGCCCTGACGCTCATGATGTCGTTGACGCGCAGCTTCTCTTCCGCCGAGACGCCGAAATCCGGAAGCGCACGGTAGGACACGCTTTTCAGCTTCTCCTCGTTGCCGAGCACGGCATCGACTTCCGCCATGTCGGCAAAGGTCTGCTTTTCCGTCTGGGCGGCGCAGCCGGTGACGATGATGCGGGCATGCGGATTTTCACGCCGGGCGCGGCGGATCGCCTGGCGGGCCTGGCGGACGGCTTCGCCGGTGACGGCGCAGGTATTGACGAGGATCGCATTGTTGAGCCCCGCCTTTTCGGCTTCGGCCCGCATCACTTCCGATTCATAGGTGTTGAGCCGACAGCCGAAGGTGATGACATCGACGCCGCTCAATTGACCCCGGCCTCCCGCTCCTGGTCTCGCGTGAAGCGGCCTGTTTGCGGATCGACCTTGCCGGACCATTCCCATTCGGCCGGGCCGGTCATCACGACATGGTCGTCTTCCCGCCATTCGATGACGAGCGGCTGGCGGACCGGGCTGGAAGCGACATCGATCGTCACCTTGCGGCCCGTGCGGCCGGTGCGCGCGGCGGACACAGCAGAGGCGCAAGCCGCCGAACCACAGGCGAGCGTCAGCCCGGCAGCGCGCTCCCAGGTGCGGGTGCGGAGCGACGAGGGGGATGAGACCTGCGCCAGCGTGATATTGGCCTTTTCCGGAAACATCGGGTGGTTTTCGAGGAGCGGGCCGAAACGTTCGAGATCGAAGCTCATCGGGTCGCGATCGACCCAGAAGATCGCATGCGGATTGCCCATCGACATGACCGACGGCGAATGCAGCACCGGCCGATCGATCGGCCCGATCTGCAGTTCGATACGGCTCGTATCGAAGAATTCTTCCGCGAGTGGAATGCGGTTCCATTCGAACACCGGCTTGCCCATGTCGACCGAGATCGTGCCGTCTTCGTGCTCCCGAGCGTTCAAAATGCCCGCGACCGTCTGGAAGGTGAAGGCCTTGCGGCCGGTCTCGGCGGCAAGCGCCTGGACGACGCAGCGCGTACCGTTGCCACAGGCCTGCGCCTTGGAACCGTCGGAGTTGAGGATGTCGATAAAGGCATCGGTGCCTTCCGCCTTCGGATCGTGGATCGCCATGATCTGATCGAACCGGGAGGCAGGATCGGCGTTCAGAGCAATGGCGGCCTCCGGCGTCACCTTGTCGGTGCGGCCGCGCATGTCGATGACCAGGATCTCGTTTCCAAGCCCGTTCATCTTCGCGAATTCGACCATATCTGCCATGACGCTCAATCCATTCCGGGCAAAATGCCGGTCTCTTGGGGCGTATATGGCGGAAATGCGGGGAAATTACCAGTGGGCGCAGATGGATAGACTCACCCCTTGGTGATGGTCGGTACTTCGTTTCGGACGGGGCGCTGAAAGCTGCCTCTTGAGTTTTAGTTTTGGGTAGCACCTCTCAGCGCCCCGTTCGGCGGTTTATGCCCGCGACTCCGATCCCTCTGCCTTGGCCCTTCCGGACGGTTTTCTGCCGCCGGGCTTTCGATTGGATCGACGGACAAGAAATCCGGCGAAACCATCCGTCGGGCCACCATGTGTGCCGCCCCAAAGCCGCCCGCGATCAGAGATCGCGGATAGCCGGCTTTGGCTCTTTAAGTGGAGCATGTACCTTTCGCCCGGCAAAGCCGGGCGGGACATGCTCGCCACGCCCGGCGCGCTGTTCGGGCATCAGAAGCGAAAGGCCGGTCCGCAACCTTTTCGCTTCCCCCGTGTCGCCGGAGGGAGACCATTTTCCGCGGACCCGGACGATGAGGTTCTGCGTCTTACCCTCACCGCCCGCGCCAGCCCCGCCTCGCCGGAACGCCTTCCGGTGTATCCGATGCGGGACGGGGAGATTGTAGGTACAAGGTGAGAGGGCGGGGATGAACAGAGACGTTTTTCCTGTCGATTTTTGCCAAGGCTTTGATTTACCTCACCATACCCCCCTCTGCCCTGCCGGGCATCTCCCCCTCAAGGGGAGATCGGATCGGCGCACTGACCTCCTCAAACAACCAACGCCGCCATATCTTTGCCTCAAACTGATTGCATAATGCAATCAGATAAGGAGACGGATATGGATAAGGCGGAAACCGTTCGGAAGCTCTTCGCCAATTACCTGGCCAACCGAAAAGACCTGACCGATCCGCTGCTGACGGATGATTTTACTTTTTCGAGCCCACGCGACGACCATATTGACAAGGCCATGTATTTCGAGCGCTGCTGGCCGCAACCGCCGATCTTCAGCCATATCGTCGTGGAACGGCTGTTCGTCAGTGGCGATGAGGTTGTCGTCGGATACAAGGGAGAAAAGGTCGCCGGCGGCGCTTTCCGCAATCTCGAACTGATGACCTTCCAGGGTGACCGGATCGCTTCGATCGAGGTTTACTTCGGGCGGGACGTTTAGGGACGTGCACTGGCAAGCCTTGACTTTCCCGCCCCTTTCCTGTTTAAGCCCGGCGATCTGCTGACAAGTCGAGAACTTGGAGCCGCCGACCGGGGCCGATAGACTGAGCCCGGAGGTCAACACCCGACAGCGCGTTGCGCCCTCGGGTGCTTTTTGGCTTTGTGTCTTGTTTTTGTCGCGGAGAGACCCGACGTTTCTGGAAATCCCCGAAACGCGAGAAGGAAGAAACGATGTTCGAAAGCCTCCAGGACCGTCTTGGCTCCATCTTGAGTGGACTGACCGGCCGTGGCGCATTGAGCGAAGCGGATGTTTCCGCCGCCCTGCGCGAGGTTCGCCGTGCGCTTCTGGAAGCGGACGTGGCGCTGGAAGTCGTCCGGTCCTTCACCGACAAGGTTCGTGAAAAGGCCGTCGGCGCGGAAGTCCTCAAATCGATCAAGCCCGGCCAGATGGTCGTCAAGATCGTCCATGACGAGCTCGTCGAGATGCTGGGCTCGGAGGGTGTGGGCATCGACCTGCATGCTGTGGCTCCCGTCGTCATCATGATGGTCGGCCTTCAGGGCTCGGGCAAGACGACCACGACCGGAAAGATCGCCAAGCGGCTGACCGATCGCGAAAAGAAGAAAGTGCTGATGGCGTCGCTTGACACGCGCCGCCCGGCAGCCCAGGAGCAGCTCCGTCAGCTCGGCGTCCAGACCGGCGTCGACACGCTGCCGATCATCGCCGGCCAGTCGCCGACCGATATCGCTGCGCGCGCCGTGCAGGCGGCAAAACTCGGCGGCCATGACGTGGTCATCCTCGACACTGCCGGCCGCACCCATATCGACGAACCGTTGATGCAGGAAATGGCGGAGATCAAGCGGAAGTCCAATCCGCATGAGATCCTGCTCGTCGCCGATAGCCTGACCGGTCAGGATGCCGTCAACCTGGCCCGCAATTTCGATGAACGCGTCGGCATCACAGGCCTCGTCCTGACCCGCATGGACGGCGACGGCCGCGGCGGTGCTGCTCTTTCGATGCGCGCCGTCACCGGCAAGCCGATCAAGCTGATCGGCACCGGCGAGAAGATGACGGAGATGGAGGAATTCCATCCCCGCCGCATCGCCGACCGCATCTTGGGCATGGGCGACATCGTCTCGCTGGTCGAGAAGGCTGCGGAAAACATCGATGCGGAAAAAGCCGCGGCGATGGCGAAGAAGATGCAATCGGGCAAGTTCGACCTGAACGACCTCGCCGAACAGCTGAAACAGATGAAGTCGCTCGGCGGCATGGGCGGCATCATGGGCATGATGCCGGGCATGGCCGGCATGAAGGACAAGCTCGCCGCCTCAGGCATGAACGACAAGATGTTCGACCGCCAGATCGCCATTATCCAGTCGATGACCAAGGCTGAGCGCGCCAATCCCGATATCCTGAAGCATTCCCGCAAGAAGCGCATCGCTGCCGGTTCCGGCACCGATGCCTCCGACATCAACAAGCTTCTGAAAATGCACCGCCAGATGGCCGACATGATGAAAATGATGGGCGGCAAGGGCAAGGGCGGCATGATGAAGCAGATGATGGGCGGCCTTGCCTCGAAGATGGGTCTCGGCGGAATGGGCGGGATGGACGGCATGCCCGACCTTTCCAAGCTCGACCCGAAGCAGATCGAAGCGCTGCAGAAGCAGGCCGAGGCCGCAGGCTTGAAGCCGGGCTCGATGCCGGGCCTGCCCGGCGGCGGCATGGGCGGACTTCCCGGCCTTGGCGCTGGCAAGCTGCCCGGTGGTTTGCCGGGTTTGGGCGGCGGCTTCCCGGGGCTTCCCGGCCTGCCCAAGAAGAAGTGATGAGGGAGGACGTTCGTGGTTGACCCCGAAGTCAAAGCAAGACTTTCAAGCTACCGCCAGTCGATCGACAACATCGACGCGGCGCTCGTGCATATGCTGGCGGAACGTTTCCGCTGCACCAAGGAAGTGGGCGTCCTGAAAGCCCAGTACGATCTGCCGCCGGCTGACCCGGCGCGCGAGGAATACCAGATCCAACGCCTTCGCCGTCTGGCGAAGGAAGCACATCTGGACCCGGATTTCGCCGAGAAGTTTCTGAACTTCGTCATCAAGGAAGTCATCCGGCATCATGAAGCCATCGCCGCCGAACATGGCGGCACGAAAGAAACCGCTTAGAACATATCGAAGACCAGCCCGCCTGATGGCGGCCTCAAGAAAAACCCAAGGAGTAAATCAATGTCCCTGAAAATTCGTCTCGCCCGCGGCGGTTCCAAGAAGCGTCCGTACTATCATATCGTCGTTGCCGACGCCCGCTCGCCCCGCGACGGCCGTTTCCTCGAAAAGCTCGGCGCCTGGAACCCGATGCTCGCCAAGGATGACGCCAAGCGCATCGAACTGAATGCCGAGCGCATCAAGCACTGGATCGACAACGGCGCCCAGCCGACCGACCGCGTCCTGCGTTTCCTCGCCGAAGCCGGCGTTGCCCAGCGCGAAGCCCGCAGCAACCCGGAAAAGGCAAAGCCGGGCAAGAAGGCCCAGGAGCGTGCAGCCGAGAAGGCTCAGAAGGTTGCCGACGCAGCAGCCGCAGCCACCGAAGCCGCAGCGGAATAATTCTCTCTCCGTTCGGATCGCTTTTGACGGGTGGCACATCTTTGTGCTGCCCGTTTTGCTGTTTGCTTTTGATTGCACAAAGCTTAAATGAGGCGCAATACAACCGGAACGACCCGCATGGCGAAGCTTGAAAACCCCGTTTTGATGGCAACGATCGGCGCTGCTCAGGGCCTGAGGGGCGAGGTACGCGTGCGTTCCTATACGGCCGACCCGACGGCGCTCGGCGATTACGGTCACCTGCACAGCGAGGACGGGCGGGTTTTCGAGATCCTCGAAATCCGCGAGGCGAAGAATATGGCGATCGTCCGCTTCCGAGGCATCAACGACCGCAACGCTGCCGAAGCTCTGAACGGTCTCGAACTCTTCATCGAACGGGACAACCTCCCGGACGAGGAATTGGAAGAAGACGAATTCTATTATGCTGATCTCGAAGGCCTCGAAGCCGTCGACGAGGCAGGCAAGAGCTACGGCACCGTGAGTGCCGTCTATGATTTCGGCGCCGGCGACCTGCTGGAGCTCAAGGGTCCCGGCCGCCGACCGGCGCTGATCCCCTTTTCGGAAGCGGCTGTGCTGGAGATCGACCTCGAAAACGGCAAGATCCTCATCGACCCGCAGGCAGCGGGGCTGATCGAGAATCCGGATGACGGTCGGACGACCCCTCCCCGCAAAGGCAAGTGATGACCTTCCGCGCGACAATCCTGACGCTCTACCCGGAAATGTTCCCGGGGCATCTGGCCTTTTCGCTCGCCGGCAAGGCGCTGGAGCGTGGCCAGTGGTCGCTCGATACGGTGCAGATCCGCGATTTCGCGGAGGACAGGCACCGCACGGTGGACGATACGCCGGCCGGCGGCGGCGCCGGCATGGTGCTGAAGCCGGATATTCTGGCGAAGGCGATCGACCGTGTTTCCGAAGATGACGGCCGGCCTCGCCTGCTGATGAGCCCGCGCGGGCGACCGCTGACGCAGGCACGAGTGCGTGAGCTCGCCGCAAGCGATGGCGTGGTGATCGTCTGCGGCCGGTTCGAAGGGATCGACCAGCGGGTGATCGATGCGCGCAACCTCGAAGAGGTGTCGATCGGCGACTACATCCTCTCGGGCGGCGAGCCGGCTGCACTGACGCTGCTCGACGCCGTTATCCGCATCCTGCCGGGCGTCATGGGCAATGCGCTTTCCGGCACCCACGAGAGCTTCGAGGACGGCCTCCTCGAATATCCGCAATACACGCGGCCACAGGTCTTCGAGGGGCAGGAAATTCCGGCGGTGCTTACCTCCGGCAACCACGCGGCGATCGAGAAATGGCGGCTCGAAGAAGCGAGGAAGCTGACGGCCGAACGCAGGCCGGACCTTCTTTCCGATCACCCGGTCACGAAATAGTAGACCGTGAGGCCGATCCCGACGGCAACGACGCACCAGCGCATGACGGCCTGCGGCACGCGCCGCGCCATCCACACACCCGCATATCCGCCGAGTGCGCCGGCCGGAATCATGACAATGGCCTCGGCCCAGGCGATCACCCCGCCGCCCACGAAAACCACGATGGCGACTGCCGCGATCAGCACCGCCAGCAGGTTCTTCAGCGCGTTGAGATGATGATACGTCCCGCCGGTGGTGATGCCCAGCACCGCGAGCATCATGATGCCCATGCCGGCGCCGAAGAAGCCGCCATAGATGGATGTCAGAAACTGGCCGATGATGCAGGCAGGCGAATTCGCCGACCGTTCGGCGGAGGATTTCGGCTTCAGCCAGGGGCCGGCGGCAAATACAGCCGTCGCGGCAGCGAGCAGCCAGGGAACGATCTGGCGGAAGGAAGGATTGTCGAGCGACAGGAGCAGAAAAGCGCCGGCAAACGCGCCGACGACCGAGACGATGGCCAGGAGGAGGGCACTGCGCCAGCGGTGGGCGATCTCATCCCGATAGGCGATCGTCGAGGTGATATAACCAGGAAACTGTACGATTGATGACGTGGCGTTGGCGGAAATCGGCGGAACGCCCGCAAGCGTCATGGCTCCGAATGTCAGGAACGTGCCTCCGCCCGCGATCGCATTCACAGCACCGGACAGAAAGCCCGCGGCGGCGAGCAACGCTATCATCGTGATTGTCATGGTGTTTCCTCATCCCTTACGCGTGACATAGCTGCTTCGGAACCAGGCGGCAACGGCCGGCACATTCGTCACAAAATCGCGATGCAAGGGATGACAAGCGGGTTCGTTTCGTGTATTGGCCCACGCGGAAATGGGATCTGTCCCATCGACCGGCAACAAAGAATGGCGAACCCGCTCTGCCGACAAGGCAAATCCCGAGGCTTTGACCCAGGGATCATCGAGCGCTCTGGCTGTTTCAGAAGAACCAAAGGTTTGAAACGATGAACATCATTCAGCAGCTTGAGGCCGAACAGGTCGCCAAGATCGAAGCCAAGCGCACGCTTCCCGAATTCTCCCCCGGCGATACCGTCCGCGTCAACGTGCGCGTCACGGAAGGCAACCGTACCCGCGTGCAGGCCTATGAAGGCGTCTGCATCGCCCGCTCCGGCGGTGGCCTCAACGAAAGCTTCACCGTCCGCAAGATCTCCTACGGCGAAGGCGTCGAGCGCGTCTTCCCGATCTGCTCGCCGATGGTCGAGAGCGTGGAAGTGGTCCGCCGCGGTAAGGTCCGCCGCGCCAAGCTCTACTACCTGCGCGATCGTCGCGGCAAGTCGGCCCGTATCGTCGAGAACACCAATACCCGCGCCCGCAAGCTGAACGAAGCAGAGCGCGCCGCAGCCGCCGAGGAGCGTGCACGTATCGAGGCCGAGAAGGTCGCAGCCGCCCAGGCGCTTGCCGCGGAAAAGGCAGCAGCCGAAGCCGCAGAAGCAAAGGCCGCAGCAGAAGCTGCCGAAGCAGCCAAGGCTGCGGAAGCTTCTGCCGAATAAGCTTCGGACAATCATTTCGGAAAAGGCGGCCGGCGTGCCGCCTTTTTTGTTTGTGGCGCAGTCGACGCAATGACGCGCCTTGCCATCCGCTTTTGAAATGTGAGAATTTCGGACGACTGATCTTCTAGGAGTTTTTCGATGCTCGCCCGACGCACCGTTCTCGCCGGCTTTGTTGCACTCGCTCTCGCCCCGGCCCTGAGTATTGCCGCCGAATTGCCGGACCTGAAGGGTCGGACCGTCGTCATCGTGACCGAAAACGCCTATCCGCCGCTGCAGTTCGTGGATCCCAAGAACGGCCAGGCGATCGGCTGGGAATATGACGCTATGAACGAAATCGCCAAACGGTTGAATTTCAAGGTCGAGTACCAGAACACCAGTTGGGACGCGATGATCCAGGCGGTTTCCGACGGCCAATACGACATCGGCATGACCGGCATCACGATCAAGGACGACCGCAAGGAGAAGGTCGATTTCTCCGATCCCTACATGCGCTCGCAGCAGCTCATGCTGGTGCGCGGCGACGAGAAGCGGTTTACCGATGCCAAGAGCTTTGCCGCCCTGGACAACGGACTGATCGGCGCGCAGCCGGGAACGAGTCCATTCTACACTGCGGTCTATGAGATTCTGGATGGTAATGAGCAAAACCCGCGGATCAAGCTCTTCGAGACTTTCGGCGCGACCGTACAGGCCCTGAAGGCGGGCGACGTTGACCTGGTGCTGACGGACAGCACTGCCGGCGAAGGTTATGTCAAGGCCTCCGGCGGCTCCTTGAAGATCATCGGTGAACCGCTCGGCACGGAGGATTTTGGCTTCATCTTCAACAAGGGGTCCGACCTCGTCGCGCCGGTCAACGCGGCGATCGCAGCGCTGAAGGCCGACGGCACGCTGGATATGCTCAACAGGAAATGGTTCCTCGACTACAAGATGGGCGAATAAGGGCATGGCGCCTCCGCGCTGGAAAGCCGGGCCTGAGGATTTCCCCTGGTGGCTGGTGGCATTCGGAGCTCTCTGCCTCGGCCTCGCAATTGTCATAGCCGCCAGCGATCTCTACGCGCAGGTCTTCGGTGTCGTCGTCAAAGGCATCGGCATCACGATCGGCGTGACGCTGGCCGCCTTCGCGCTTGCGACGGCATTGGGTCTGGCGATCGCGCTAGCCGGACTTTCCGGCAACGTCGTGCTGAGGCAGATCGCTCGCTTCTATGTCGAACTGATCCGCGGCATCCCGATCCTCGTCCTGCTCTTCTATATTGCCTTCGTCGGCGCACCGGGTTTCGTGGCGCTCTATAACTGGGCGCTGGCGCCGCTGATCGCGCGGGGATGGGCGGAAGCGCTTCTCGTGCGCGACGTTTCGCTGCTGTGGCGGGCGGTGATTGCCCTGACGATCGGCTATGCCGCCTTCATTGCCGAGATTTTTCGCGCCGGCTTTCAATCGGTGAATGAAGGGCAGATCGAGGCGGCCAAGGCGCTTGGTCTCACGCGCTTCCAGCGCTTCCGCTTGATTGTCTTTCCGCAGGCGATGCGGGTGATCTTCCCTCCGCTTTCCAACGATTTCGTCTCGATGGTCAAGGATTCATCGCTCGTCTCGGTGCTTGGCGTCGCCGACATCACCCAGATGGCCAAGGTTTATGCGGCCGGTTCCTTCCGCTTCTTCGAGACCTATTCCATCGTCACCTATATCTACCTCATCCTGACGATCGGCCTGTCGCTCATGCTGCGCAGCATCGAGGGTCGGATGCGCAGACGGACAGAGCGGTGAAGGCGCGAAGACTGCAAACTATATTCCGTCATGCCCGGGCCCGTCCCGAGCATCTGCAACCATTTTATCCCGTGAGGTGCAGCAGATCCTCGGCACGAGGCCGAGGATGACGTCGAGGGCGGAGCAGCGTTTGTCAAACAAAGCCTAGGCGGCGGCCCGGAGGCCGCCTCACGTTCCATCTCAAGCTCTTCCGAGCGCCAAACGCAGCGAGATTTCGACGGGCGAGTAGCCGCCATTCTCACGCTCCAATCGATATTGCTCCGCAAGACCGAGCGGCGGTTGCGCCATGAAACGCGGCTCCGTGCCGCGATGCTTCTGCGCCGCATGGATGAGCAAGGGGTGGCAAAGATAGACGGTACCGGCCTCCCCGGTCGCCAGCACCTCCGGGCGGCCGGTGCCGACATGCTCCAGCCTCATCGGCGGCATGCCCGCTTCGCCAGCCGGTTCGAGCAGCCGCGCCATGTCCATGTGCGAACCCGGCCGGATGCGGGTCGGTGCATCGTTCTCCCCGACATCGGAGAACAGGAAGAGCATCAGCAGCGCCCGATCGCGCGAGGTATAGTTCGCCCGCCAGTTGGAAAAGTCATGCTGTTCGCTCGGGTTCGACAGGAGCCCGGGGAAGCTGAGGTCGATATGCCATCCGTCGTCGCCGGCACTGTCCGGATGCGGAAAGCGCACCGGGAAACTGCCGAGCCCTTTGCGCGCCAGCCAGCGGCCCTTGCCGACGAGCTGGTCGAAAGCCTGATGGAGAACCGCTGTGCTGGCAGCGATCTCGAACGGTCCGCCGCCATAGCCGGGTAGCCGGACGACGGGCAGCGTCCAGGTTTTCGGATCGTCACGATCGAAAGGAATGTCGCGCCACATGATGTTGCGAGCTTCCGCAGCGATCTCTTTGGAAAAGGCATCGTCGATCCGCACGAAGCCGTCACGGATGAAGGCAGTGATCTCGGCAGCAGACAGCGCCCGCGCCTGGGCAGGATGATGATCGGTCATGTTAAAAACTCTCAGCTGATGCTCCGCTTCATCGGCACGCACGATGCTCGGGACGGAGCGTTTCGGTCATGAACCATCGCCGGCCCGAAGGGTCGCGGCTTGGCTCGTGTTCTTCATGGCCTGCAGCTCAGGCGGCTATGAAGAAGACCGAAGCGATATGGCGAGTGTTCATCATCATGATCGGACCAAGGTAAAGTCCGCGCTCCGCAGCGTCAACGGCCGCGAGGCGCGATCTACATCAATAGACTTCCGGAACGTACATGTCCGGCGGCACCGGATGGCGGATATAGTCCGGATGGCGGACGCGTTCGGGAAGCATGACCGTCTCTTTCGGCGCCGTCTCGTAAGGAACCTGCGCAAGAAGGTGGGCAATCATGTTGAGCCGCGCCCTCTTCTTGTCGACGGCCTGCACGACCCACCATGGCGCTTCCGGAATGTGGGTGCGCTCCATCATCTCCTCCTTGGCCTTGGTATATTCCTCCCAGTGAACGCGGCTTTCGAGGTCCATCGGGGAGAGCTTCCACTGCTTCAGCGGATCGTGGATGCGCATCTTGAAGCGGAATTCCTGCTCCTCATCGGTGATCGAGAACCAGTATTTCACGAGAATGATGCCGGAGCGGACAAGCATGCGCTCGAATTCCGGCACAGAGCGGAAGAATTCCTCCAGCTCGTCCGGCGTGCAGAAGCCCATGACCCGCTCGACGCCGGCGCGGTTATACCAGGAGCGGTCGAACATCACCATTTCGCCGGCCGTCGGCAGGTGCGGCACATAGCGCTGGAAATACCACTGGTTCTGCTCGCGCTCGGTCGGGGCCGGGAGCGCTACGACGCGGCAGACGCGCGGATTGAGGCGCTGGGTGACGCGTTTGATCGCCCCGCCCTTGCCGGCGGAATCGCGGCCCTCGAAGATCACCACCATCTTCAGCTTCTTGTACTGGACCCAATCCTGCAGGCGGACAAGCTCATGCTGGAGACGGAAGAGCTCGCGGAAATAGATCCTGCGGTCCAGCGTCTGCTCGGCGGGGCCTGACATGCCCTCGACGACCAGCTCATCAAGCTGATCTTCCTCCATCTGCATTTCCAGCTCTTCATCGAAGCTGTCGGCAATCTCTTCCTTGATGCGGCTGAGCTGTTCGTGAATGGGTTCGGACATTGAGCATCCCTCTGTTTTGGAAGCCCAGATCAAGCACGTTTCGGCGAAAACTTTATGACAGCGATGCGACAGGTCGTCCGCAACGCAATCCCGTTGCCGATTTCGTTGGAAACTGATATGGAAGCCGCTATGGGATCGAAATTCGGATGCCTCGCGAACCAGTTCATCGTGCTGCAGGACCACAAACGCCTGCCGGCACGCTTCTTCGCGCGCGTTTCCGGGGCGCTTTGCGACCGACTTAGCTGATCTTTCTCAGCTTGAAGGCAGCCTGCGGCTGCCACACCCACATCCCTCGTTCCATTCAGCTTTACGGACAGCACAGCCATGAGCGCACCCCGCACCCTTTACGACAAGATCTGGGACGACCACGTCGTCTCCGAAGACGAAAACGGCACCTGTCTTCTCTACATCGACCGTCACCTCGTGCACGAAGTGACGTCGCCGCAGGCTTTCGAAGGCCTGCGCATGGCCGGCCGCAAGGTCCGCGCGCCTGAAAAGACCCTCGCGGTCGTCGACCACAACGTGCCGACCACCGCGGACCGCCACGAAGGCATCAAGAATGAAGAAAGCCGCATCCAGGTGGAGGCGCTCGCCCAGAACGCCAAGGATTTCGGCGTCGAGTATTATTCCGAAAAGGACGTCCGCCAGGGCATCGTCCATATCGTCGGCCCTGAACAGGGTTTCACCTTGCCCGGCATGACGATCGTCTGCGGTGACAGCCACACTTCGACGCATGGTGCTTTCGGCGCGCTGGCGCACGGTATCGGCACCTCCGAAGTCGAGCATGTGCTCGCTACCCAGACGCTGGTGCAGAAGAAGGCGAAGAACATGCTGGTGCGCGTCGACGGCCAGCTTCCGCCGGGCGTCACCGCCAAGGACGTCATCCTCGCCATCATCGGCGAGATCGGCACTGCCGGCGGCACCGGCCACGTCATCGAATTCGCCGGCGAAGCGATCCGCTCGCTCTCCATGGAAGGCCGCATGACGGTCTGCAACATGACGATCGAAGGCGGCGCCCGTGCCGGCCTGATCGCGCCGGATGAAACGACCTTCGCCTATATCAAGGACAAGCCCCGCGCCCCGAAGGGAAAGGCCTGGGACATGGCCCTCGACTACTGGAAGACGCTGAAGACGGATGAAGGCGCGCATTTCGACAAGGTCGTCGTTCTCGATGCCGCCAACCTGCCGCCAATCGTCTCCTGGGGCTCCTCCCCCGAAGACGTCGTCTCGGTTCAAGGCGTGGTGCCGAACCCGGACGACATCCGGGACGAGACGAAGCGTACCTCCAAGTGGCGTGCGCTCGACTACATGGGCCTGAAGCCCGGTACCAAGATCACCGATATCGCGGTCGATCGCGTCTTCATCGGCTCCTGCACCAACGGCCGCATCGAGGACCTGCGCGCCGCGGCGAAGGTCGTCGAAGGCAGGAAGGTGGCCTCCACGGTCAATGCCATGATCGTCCCGGGCTCGGGCATCGTCAAGGAACAGGCGGAAGCCGAAGGCCTCGACAAGATCTTCAAGGAAGCCGGTTTCGAATGGCGTGAGCCGGGCTGCTCCATGTGCCTTGCCATGAACGACGACCGTCTGAAGCCAGGCGAACGCTGCGCCTCCACCTCGAACCGCAATTTCGAGGGCCGCCAGGGCTACAAGGGCCGCACCCATCTCGTCTCGCCGGCCATGGCCGCCGCAGCCGCGATCGCCGGCCACTTCGTCGATATCCGCGAGTGGAAGTAATCATTCGCCGCATGAGGTCAGACGCATGCCGCCCGTTCCGCGGGCGGCATTTTTGTTGATGCTGGCCTGAAAGGCAGACAAGCGCCCGCTTTGCCCTCATAATGGCCACCATGTCCAAGCGACCGCAAAAACAGTCGAATGAAACGGACCGCAGGCTGATCTTCCTGCGGCATGCGAAATCGGCATGGCCGGAAGGCGTGACGGACAAGGAACGGCCTCTCGCGACGCGCGGCAGCAAAGCGGCTTCGCTGATGGGCGACTATATGGCCCGCGAGGGACTCGTCCCTGATCTTGCCCTCATATCCACGGCGCGGCGGACAGAGGAGACGTGGGCGCTGGTTCGCGAGAAGTTGCCCAGGGACGTGGAAGCGCGCAATTTCGCCGGACTCTATGCCGCACCTGCAACGACGATTCTGGATATCCTGGCGCAAGTCGAACCCGGTTGCCGCAGCGTTCTGATCATCGGGCACAATCCCGGCATCGAGCAACTTGCGCTCACCCTGGTCGGGACGGGCAACGCAGACGCCCGACAGGCGATGGCGGAGAAATATCCGACCGCCGGCCTTGCCGTGATCGATTTCGACGCGGCAGACTGGCAAAGCATCGGCAAGGGGTCCGGCCGCCTGGAGCGCTTTGTCACGCCACGTTCCCTTGAGTGAGCGACGGAGCCCCGGAATCAGCCGATCACCTGCACGACCGTTCCCTTCCTCATGAACCGGATGAGCCGCTGCATGTCCCGGAAGCTGACGGCAATGCAGCCGGCGGTCGGCTGGTAGCCGGGCTTGATCAGGTGGAAGAAGATCGCCGAACCGCGATGGCGGCGTCGCGAAGTGATGTTCCAGTCGAGCACGAGACAAATATCGTAAAGCCCGTCGGCACGCATCATCTCTTCATGGCTCGGCCTGAAGGGCGCCTTGACGAGGCGATTGTAGGAAGGATGATACGGCAGGTCGCACCAAAGCATGTCCTTTCGAATGCGCTTGATTGGCAAGGCCGTCGGCGACAGACGCACCCGCTCGCCACGCACGAAACCATAAAGAAGAGGCATCGCGGCAATCGGCGTCGCACCGTCTCCTTCCCGCTTGAAGGCGCTCGTGCCGGAGCGGCCGATCGCTGCCGGCAATGCGATACCGCCGAAGGATACGATCGCTCGCCGGCGATCGCGCGGCGCCGTCCTGACGGCGATCACATTCGGCTTGCGGCCCGGGCCGCGAAAACGCTGTATTTTTCTCACAAGTTTTTGCTTTGAATATGATTTCGTTTGAATTCATAGCACATGAGAGCGTCGCGCGTCCTTATGGACGCACAAGGGACGCTCCAACATATTTGACTCCAGGCATCTTGCCTTCCGAAAATCGATTTCGATTTTCAGGTCGATGCTGTAGGGATTTAGATCGAGGACTCTGATCGCGTTCGGCACGCGGAAATTGCAGGCGCCGAGGCGAACAAGACGAAAGGCAGGAAGCATGGCAGCCCGCACGATACTCCTGGTGGATGACGACGACGATCTGCGCGAGACCCTGGTCGAGCAACTGTCGTTTTACGATGAATTCTCGATCCTTCAGGAGCCGAATGCCGCCAAGGCGCTGCAAACGGCCAAGAGCGCCCAGATCGATCTCCTGATCATGGATGTCGGCCTGCCGGACATGGACGGGCGCGAGGCGGTAAAACTCCTGCGCAAGAACGGTTTCAAGGCGCCGATCATTATGCTGACCGGCCATGATACCGATTCCGATACGATCCTCGGGCTCGAAGCCGGCGCCAACGACTATGTCACCAAGCCCTTCCGCTTCGCGGTCCTGTTGGCGCGTATCCGCGCTCAGCTTCGGCAGTACGAGCAGAGCGAGGACGCAACGTTCACGGTCGGCCCCTATCTCTTCAAGCCGAGCCAGAAACTGCTCACCACCGAGGACGGCAAGAAGATCCGGCTCACCGAAAAGGAAGCGGCAATCATCCGCTATCTCTACCGCGCCGGCCAGAAGGTCGTGACCCGCGACGTGCTGCTCGAGGAAGTCTGGGGCTACAATTCCGGCGTCACCACCCACACGCTGGAAACCCATGTCTATCGCCTGCGCCAGAAGATCGAGCGCGACCCCTCCAGCGCCGAAATCCTGGTTACCGAAAACGGCGGCTACAAGATCGTCCCCTGACAGGCAGGACCTGACCATGTCTCTCGCCGAAGATATCCGCCTGTTGTCCCAGGTTCCGCTGTTCAAGGACATGAACAACGACCAGCTTCGCCTTGTCGCATTCGGTGCGGAGCGACGGCAGGTGGCGCCCGGCCAGGAACTCTTCCGGGAGAAGTCACCGGCGGAATCAGCGTTCATCGTAGCAAAGGGACGCTTCGAACTGCTGATGTCGGACCGCAACGGCGAGATGAAGGTGGAGGCGACGGTCGGTCCCGGCACGCTATTGTCAGAACTCGCGCTCGTCACCATGGTGGAGCGGAAGTTCACAGCCCTGGCGATCACGGAGTCCGAAGCGCTGAAAATCAGCCGGACGCTGTTCCACCGTCTTCTG
This sequence comes from Neorhizobium phenanthreniclasticum, assembly GCF_040066075.1. NCBI lineage: Bacteria > Pseudomonadati > Pseudomonadota > Alphaproteobacteria > Hyphomicrobiales > Rhizobiaceae > Neorhizobium > Neorhizobium phenanthreniclasticum. Next base: position 131,274 of record NZ_JBEAAL010000003.1, on the reverse strand, counting down.
GAAGAATATCCTGAAGTCGGCAGGGTGATCGAGAGCCGCATTCGCGACAATATCGCCAGCCTCGCCAAGGCAGCGGCGGCGATGGGACACAGGTTCGCTTGAGCCTGCAACCGAGTGCCCCTCCCCCCGACCCTCTACCCGCAAGCGGGGAGAAGATGCCAGCAGGCGGATAAGTGGCGGGCATCACCTTGAATTTCAGAACTTGAACACCGCCGTCACCGGAACGTGGTCGGAAGGCTGGTTCCAGCCGCGCGCTTCCTTCAGCACCTCGATGCGATCGAGGAACGGTCCGAGGTCGGGCGATGACCAGATGTGGTCGAGCCGGCGGCCCTTGTCGGCCGCCTCCCAGTCCTTGGCACGATAACTCCACCACGTGTAGATCTTTGTCGGTTCCGGTGTGTGATGGCGCATGAGATCGAGCCAGCCGCCCTGCCGGATGACCTCCTTCATACCCTCGGTTTCGACCGGCGTATGGCTGACGATCTTCAGGAGCTGCTTGTGCGACCAGACGTCGTGTTCCAGCGGCGCGATGTTGAGATCGCCGACGAGGATGGAGGAAATGCCGGGCACCGCACCCGCCTTCAGCGCCTTCATCTCCTCGACGAAGTCGAGCTTGTGGCCGAACTTCGGGTTGATCGACCGATCGGGCTCATCGCCGCCGGCCGGCACATAGAAATTATGGAGCCGGATTCGCCGCGAACCGCGCTCGAAGATCGCCGAAATATGCCGGGCGTCGCCGACGCCGCAATAATCCTGCCGGTGATCTTCAAGGAGCGGCACTTTCGAGGCGATGGCGACGCCGTGATATCCCTTCTGGCCGTGAATAATGATGTGCCGGTAGCCCAGATCCTTGAGCGGCTGCAGCGGAAATTCCGCCTCCCGGCATTTGATTTCCTGCAGGCAGAGGATATCCGGCTTATGACGGACGAGGAACTGCTCGACGATCGGCATGCGCAGCCGAACGGAATTGATGTTCCAGGTGGTGATGGAAAATGTCATGATTGAACCCCGACGTATTGCCGAGGTTTAGGAAATTTTTCATGCCGTGAGAAGCGAAAAGGGCAACGCTTTCCACATGGCCCTTCGTTTCGAGCAGCGCTCGGCGCTACATCTTCCTGACTTCCGCATAGGGAATGGTGAAGACCTTATCGTCGAATTTCACGCCGTTCTGGACATTGTAGATCATCACCGATGTGTCCTTGTTCTGCGCGTCGGTGATCGTCCACTGGCGCAGGTCATAAGTCTTCGAATCGAACATCATGGTAATGGTCGAATCGCCGAAGACTGTCTTGTTGCCGAGAACGATGGTGGTGAGATCGGACTCTTCTTGCACATCGCGGACCATCTGGTTGCCGAGATCGATGCGGCTGGCAAGCAGCAGGCTCAGCGGCGTCTTGGAGAGCGGGTAGATGTCCCACGTCTTGAGCTTGAGGTTGCCGATCACGACGTTCTTGCCATCGGCGATCACCCGGATCGGTGAGGGATCTTCAAAATTGAAGCGCAGCTTGCCCGGCCGCTCGATATAGAACTTACCGCCGGTTTGCTCGCCGCGCGGACCGAACTGGACGAATTCGCCCATCATGGTTTTGACTGACGAGAAATGATCGGCGATCTTCTGCGCCGCAACTGAGCCGGGAGCGCCCTGGGCAAAGCCCAGGCCCGGCGCAAATGCCGCCGCCGCCAATCCCGCAAGCCCGAGAGAAAACTGCCTGCGGCCGATCGCATTTGAACGGAAATTTGAAAGGATGGTTTTTTCGTTCTTCATTCAGGTCTCCTTCCGTATATTCCTCCGTGCGAAAGGCGGCGGCTTGATGGCCAACTTTCCTTTATCACGAAAGCCTTACCGGTCGAGAATATCGCCTTCGGTCGGCACGAGGATTTCGCGCTTGCCGGCATGGTTGGCCGGCCCGATAAGCCCCTCCTGCTCCATCCGCTCGATGAGCGAAGCCGCCCGATTGTAGCCGATGCCGAGACGGCGCTGGATATAAGAGGTGGAAGCCTTGCCGTCGCGCAGCACGATCGCCACCGCCTGATCGTACGGATCATCCGAATCGGACAGGTTGGAAGTGCCTGCGGGGCCTCCGCCATCTTCGTCCTCGTCGTCGTCGGCCGTGATCGCGTCAAGATATTGGGGCGCGCCCTGGGTTTTCAAGTAGGCGACGATGTCCTCCACTTCCGTATCGGAAACGAAAGGACCATGGACGCGCTGGATACGGCCGCCACCGGCCATGTAGAGCATGTCGCCCATGCCGAGAAGCTGTTCGGCGCCCTGTTCACCGAGAATGGTGCGGCTGTCGATCTTTGACGTCACCTGGAAGGAGATGCGGGTCGGGAAGTTCGCCTTGATCGTACCGGTGATGACGTCGACCGAGGGACGCTGCGTCGCCATGATGACGTGGATGCCGGCCGCACGCGCCATTTGCGCCAGACGCTGCACGGCCCCTTCGATATCCTTGCCCGCGACCATCATCAGGTCGGCCATCTCATCGATAATCACGACGATATAAGGCATCGGCTCGAGATCGAATTCCTCCGTCTCGTAGACCGCCTCGCCCGTCTGCCGGTCGAAGCCGGTCTGCACGGTACGGGTCAGGATCTCGCCCTTTTCCATCGCCTGCTCGACGCGGCTGTTGAAACCGTCGATATTGCGCACGCCGATCTTCGACATCTTCTTGTAGCGCTCTTCCATCTCGCGGACGGTCCATTTGAGCGCAACGACCGCCTTCTTCGGGTCAGTGACAACCGGCGAAAGCAGATGCGGAATGCCGTCATAGACGGAAAGTTCGAGCATCTTCGGGTCGATCATGATCAGGCGGCACTTCTCCGGCGTGTAACGGTAGAGAAGCGAAAGGATCATGGTGTTAATGGCGACCGACTTACCCGAACCGGTCGTGCCGGCGACGAGAAGATGCGGCATCTTGGCAAGATCGGCCACGACCGGTTCGCCACCGATCGTCTTGCCGAGCGCCATGGCAAGCTTCGCCTTGCTGCCCTCGAAATCCTTGCTGCCGATCATCTCCCTGAGATAGACCGTCTCGCGGGTGCGGTTCGGCAATTCGATGCCGATCGCATTGCGGCCGGGAACGACCGCGACGCGGGCGGCGATCGCGCTCATCGAACGGGCGATATCATCCGCCAGACCGATCACGCGCGAGGATTTGATGCCCGGGGCGGGTTCAAGTTCGTAGAGCGTGACGACCGGACCGGGGCGCACGTGGATGATCTCGCCCTTGACGCCGAAATCTTCAAGCACGCCTTCCAGCAGGCGGGCATTCTGCTCCAGTGCGTCTGCCGAGAGTGATGCATCGCGGGCAACGGCCTTCGGCTCATTGAGAAGATGAACGGAAGGAAGCTGGAAGCCATCCGGGGAAATGAACGAGGCTTGAGCTTCACGGGCGACGCGAGCGCTGGGCTTCGGCGGCGCGGCAGCCGGCGCTATACGCGGTTGCACGCGACCGGCCAGAGGTGCGCGGGAGGAGACGAATGGCGCGTCATCGTCGTCGTCCGACAGGATGCCGGCTGGACGCGTCGGCATGTCATCCATGTCGAATGGCGGATCGTCATCGTAGTCATCGTCATCATGAGCGGCAATCGGCGGCGACGCCACGATCCGGCGCGAACCGGCGACCCGCTCCGCAGGACCGTCAAGAGAGGGTTCCAGACGGCGTCCGCCAGCCACGGCAGACGTCTTGGCGCGGACCGGCTCGTTCAACGTGCCGAACTCATCCTCGTTGAAATCGTAGGGCTGGTCGAAACCCGTGCGGGCCCGCGGCTTGATGCCGGCAAGGCGACGGAGCCGCGCCTGGGCTATGTACCAGTAATGAGTGAGCGCGCCGAATGCCAGGAAACCGGCAAAGCCGCCCTCTTCATCGTCCTCATCATCCATTTCCTCGCGCTTCGAACGGGCCTTTGCGGCTGCCACCGGCTGATCGTCGTCTTCGGCGTTTTCATCGAAAGCTGTGCCTACCAGGCCGGCCGCAAAGAGCATCAGCCAGACGCAGGGAATCGTGAAGATGCAGCCGAGCACGATTGCGACCATGCCGGTCGGATAGGCACCGACGAAAAGCGCGGGAAACCGCAAGATCATGTCGCCGATGACGCCGCCGATGCCATTCGGGATCGGCCAGGTGGGCGGGGCGGGAAAACATCCGAGCGTGGCCGACGCGAGCAATGTGCCGCCCCCCCACGCCGCAAGCCGGGCCGGGATGCGATGATAGGTGCGGCCGGATATCAACGCCAGCGCGAAGGCAAGCACCGGCAAAAGCGACACAAGGCTGGCAAGCCCCAGGAACTGCATCATCAGGTCGGCAAAGGCAGCGCCGGGAAAGCCGAGGATATTGGTGGGGTCGTTATCGGTCGCGTAGGAAAAGCTCGGATCTGCGACATTCCAGGTGGCCAAAGCCGCGACCGCAAGCGCCAGCGCAATGAAGATGCCGAAACCGGCGAGCGCAAGCGCCTGCCTCCAGACGAAGGCGGTGAGCGCCAAGCGGGTAGACCGGTTTGCCATAGCCGCCGAACTGCTTCTGCCCATCGTGTCTGTCCGCTATCCTTGGAACGCAACCCTTCGCGCGAATCGGCAGACGCCGGCCAATTCACACAGTTCCGTCGAAGATTAGCGCAGCGATAGTTAATGCGGCTTTAACCAAGATGAGCGGCGGAAGACCTGAAAATACGAATAAAAAGGCCCGGACCGAAGTCCGGGCGAATGCAGCTTCGGGGGGAAGCTGCGACGGGACCAAGAGCGGCGGCGATAACCGCCACCGCCAGTTCCGGATCAGGAGTGGTAGGCGGCTTCGCCGTGGGTGGCGAGGTCGAGGCCTTCGCGCTCGGCTTCCACGGTGACGCGCAGGCCGACGATGACATCGGTGATCTTGTAAAGGATGACCGAACCGACACCGCACCAGGCGATGGTGATGATGACGGCATAGAGCTGCGTCATGAACTGGCCGCCCATGGTCACGCCGTCGGCGTAACCGATGCCGCCCAGCGACGACGAAGCGAAGATGCCGGTGGCAAGCGCGCCAAAGAAACCGCCCACGCCATGGATGCCGAACACGTCTGCCGTGTCGTCATAACCGAACTTGTTCTTGATGACCGAAACGAAGAAATAGCAAAGCGGCGATACGATCAGACCCATGATGATCGCCCCCATCGGACCGGCAATGCCGGCTGCCGGGGTAATGGCAACCAGACCGGCGATCATGCCGGAGACAGCACCCAGGAGGGAAGCCTTGCCGCGAGTGAAGGTTTCAACGATGCACCAGGAGATGACGGCCGCAGCTGTGGCAATGAAGGTGTTTACGGTTGCCAGCATAGCGCCACCGGAAGCTTCGAGGTTGGAACCGGCATTGAAACCGAACCAGCCGACCCAAAGCATTGCAGCGCCCACAAGCGTAAGCGTCATGGAGTGCGGTGCCATCATGTCCTTGCCGTAACCGGTACGCTTGCCGATCATGATCGCGCCGATCAAACCGGCAAGACCGGCGTTGATGTGGACGACCGTGCCGCCGGCGAAGTCAAGCGCGCCCCAGCCGAACAGAAGGCCGTTTGCATCCCAGACCATATGGGCGATCGGGAAATAAACGAAGGTGACCCAAAGCAGGCAGAACAGAATGGAGGCGGAGAACTTGATGCGCTCTGCGAAAGCGCCGACGATCAGGGCAGGCGTCAGCGCTGCGAAGGTCATCTGGAACATCACGAAAATGAACTCCGGAATGACGACGCCATCGGAGAAGGTCGCAGCCGTGGAGTCCATGGTCACGCCGGAAAGGAACATCTTGGCCGTGCCGCCCCAGAAGGGGGAGGTCCCGCCGCCGAAGGCGAAGGAATAGCCGTAGATGACCCAGGCCAGCATGATGGCCGAACCGGCGACCGTGCATTGCATGAGCACGGACAACATGTTCTTGGCACGCACCAGGCCGCCGTAGAAAAGCGCAATGCCCGGCATCAGCATGAACAACACGAGAAGGGTGGAGATGAACATGAAGGCGGTGTCGCCCTTGTCCGGAACCGGAGCGGCCGCGGCAGCCTCGGCAGCCGCCGGCGCAGCTTCCTGTGCGAAGGCAACCACCGGCGCAAACAGAGCGCCAACGGCCGCACCCATGCGCCCGATCATAGAAATCTTGTTAAATTGCATAGCTTGAGAACTCCCCTGTCAGCCCGTGCTTCAAAGCGCTTCTGTGTTGGTTTCGCCGGTACGGATGCGCACGGCCTGCTCGATCGAATAAACGAAGATCTTGCCATCACCGATCTGGCCGGTCTTGGCGGCCGAGGCGATCGCTTCCACGGCCTTGTCGACGAGGTCGGAGGGGACGGCGATTTCGATCTTCAGTTTCGGCAGAAAACTTACGGCATATTCGGTGCCGCGATAGATTTCGGTATGTCCCTTCTGGCGTCCGTAACCTTTGACTTCGGTGACGGTCAGGCCCTGGATACCGACAGCCGTGAGGGCTTCGCGCACCTCATCCAGCTTGAACGGCTTGATTATGGCCATCACGATTTTCATCTGGCTTCCCATCCTTTGTTTGTCCTCGGCATGCAGGCCGACTCTCCTCATCGCCGGCAGATCATGACAGCGACTGGGAGGATACATTCAAAGGGCGTGCCAGATTCGAATGCAGCTATAACTTATTGAAAAGTAAAGATTTCTGGAAACAGTTCCAAGAAACGGGCATCTGGATGGCGCAAAGGCGGCCAAAACTTGTGCAAATTTCAAAATTTGCACAATTATTATTCATTTGCCTTTTTCCGAATCAATCCTTCCTGCGCCACGGAAGCGATCAGCGCGCCGGAACGCGTGTAGAGGCTGCCGCGGGTCATGCCGCGGGCACCAGACGCACTCGGGCTATCCTGCGTATAGAGCAGCCAGTCGTCGAATGTGACAGGCCGATGAAACCACATGGCATGGTCAAGGCTCGCGGCCTGAAGCGCCGGATCGAAGATCGACGTGCCGTGCGGATAGAGGGAGGCATCGAGCAGCGTCATATCGGAAAGGTAGGCAAGCACGGCAGCCTGATAGTGGCGGTCGGCCGGCACCTCGCCGACCGTTCGCACCCAGATGTCCTGACGTGGTTCGAGCTTGTCCCTGGTCAGATAGTGGAGAAGCGAGGTCGGCCGCACTTCGATCGGTCGTTCCCGGTTCCAATACCGCCGAACTGCTTCCGGAGCGTGCTCGAGGAAAAGCGCCTTGAACTCTTTCTCCCCCATCAGATCCTCCGGCTGAGTGACGGAAGGCATGTCGATCTGGTGCTCGTACCCTCCCTCCTCGATCTGAAAGGACGCTGACATGGAGAAGATCGCCTTGCCATGCTGTATGGCCACCACCCGCCTCGTCGTAAAGCTTGATCCGTCCCGGATGCGCTCCACCTGATAGAGGATCGGCACGGAAGGATCGCCCGGGCGCATGAAATAGGCATGCAGTGAGTGAACGAAACGATCAACTTGCACAGTGCGCTGGGCGGCCATCAATGCCTGGGCGATGACCTGGCCGCCAAAGACCCTTTGCCAGCCGACGTCCGGGCTGAGGCCGCGATAGAGATTCTCCTCGAGCTTCTCGAGGTCGAGCGTCGCGATCAACTGCTCCATGGGGGACGAAGATTCGGCCTGACGCGACATTATGACGAACTCCGGCGATAGGAAGCGGCTGACCGATGGTCTATATGGATGGCATGATATTCTCAAGTCTCACGGGAGCTTAAGCCAATGCTGGATATGCTGGTTGCAGGCGGTGGTTATGTGGGCCTCGCGGTCGCGGTCGCAGTCAAGCAGGCGGCCCCGCATCTGAAGGTCGAAGTGGTCGAGGCCGCTCCGGCGGGCGCCTGGGAGAAAGACGAGCGTGCTTCCGCCATCATCGCCGCGGCGACACGCATGCTCGAAGTATTCGGCGTCTGGGACGAAATCGCGCCCGACGCCCAGCCGATCAACAGGATGATCGTGACCGACAGCCGCACGTCCGACCCCGTGAGACCGGTCTTCCTGACATTTGAGGGAGAAGCCGACGAAGGCCGGCCCTTCGCCCACATGATCCCGAATGTCACGATCGTCAGGGCGCTGCGCGGAGTGGCAGAAAGGCTCGGCATATCCATCCGGCATGGCTTTTCCGTCACCGGCTTTGTGACGGAAAGCACCCGTTGCACCGTTTCCCTTTCGGATGGCTCCGTCATTGAAACCCGCCTGCTCGTCGCCTGCGACGGCGTGCGCTCCAAACTCCGGGACATGGCCGGCATCAGGACCGTCACCTGGGACTACGGCCAATCCGGTATCGTTGCGACGGTTGCCCATGAACGGCCGCACGAGGGCGTGGCGGAAGAGCATTTCCTGCCCTCCGGCCCCTTCGCCATCCTGCCGCTCACCGACAACCGTTCGTCTCTCGTCTGGACCGAGCGGACGCCGGAAGCAGAACGCCTGGTTGCCTCCGACGACCTGGTGTTCGAGGAGGAACTGCAACGACGCTTCGGGCATAAGCTCGGCGAATTGCGGCTGGTCGGCGGACGGCGCGCCTTCCCGCTCGGCCTGACGCTGGCACGCGCCTTTGTCGCGCCGCGCTTCGCTCTTGCCGGCGATGCTGCACATGGAATCCACCCGATCTCCGGCCAGGGCCTCAATCTTGGCTTCAAGGATGTCGCGGCACTCGCCGAAACGGTCGTGGAAGCCGACCGGCTCGGCCTCGATATCGGAGCGCTGAATGTGCTGGAGCGCTACCAGTCCTGGCGGCGCTTCGACACGTTCCGCATGGGGGTCACGACCGACGTCCTGAACCGCCTGTTCTCGAACGATATAACCCCGATCCGCATCGCCCGCGACTTCGGTCTCGGCATCGTCGACCGCCTGCCAAGGCTCAAGGGCTACTTTGTCGATCAGGCAGCGGGTAAAACCGGCGAGGGCGGACCGAAGTTGCTTGCCGGGCAGGCGATCTGAGGCGCCGTTCAAAGCATTGCCCCTTATCCGGTTCCCCAGCCCCCCTCCCGCCTGCGGGGAGAGGTTAGGGGCATTTAGGGGATAAGGACAGGCGTCAGTCCTCGATCCGGCGAGCCTCGGAAACCAGCATGATCGGGATGCCGTCGCGGATCGGATAGGCCAACTGCGCCGCCTGCGAGATCAGTTCATTGGTTTCGCGGTTGAAGGACAGCCGCCCCTTGGTCAGCGGACAGACGAGCAGGTCGAGGAGTTTGGGATCAACCTTGCTGAGCTTCTCGTCCATGACAGCCTTACTGGAGTATCGTGTCGGTATCGCTCAACTCCCGCGCCAGGAAGATTTCCGTGATGGCGATCAGGGTTTCGGCGCGGGTCTTGAGGTCGGGGGCTTCGAGCAGGGCTTGCTTCTCGGCCGGACCGAAAGGCGACATCATGGAAAGCGAATTGACGAGCGTGCGGTTGCCGGCGCGCTCGACGCTTTCCCAGTCCGCTTCCAGCTTATTGGCATCGAGATAGGCCCGGAAGACGCGCAGAAGTTCGCCGCGGTCGACGGTGCTCTCATCATCTTCTGCCGAAAGATCGGTCATGAACGGCGCGATCTTGAAGGTGCGATAGGGATGACCCTCCCCCACTTCCTCAAGCAGCCGGAAACGGCACACACCGCTGATCGAGGTAATATAGCGGCCATCACCTGTCTCTGCAAAAGACGTGATGCGACCGATGCAGCCGACGCTCGACAGTGCGGGCCGAGGGCTTTCCGCAGGATCGCCGGTCTCCAGAAGTGACGGCTGGACAATACCGACCAGCCGGTCGGATGCAAGCGCCGCATCGAACATTGCAAGATAGCGCGGCTCGAAGATGTTGAGGGGCAGCTGGCCGCCAGGCAAAAGCAGAGCACCCGTCAACGGAAAAACAGGAACCGTTCCCGGCAGATCCTCTCGCTTTACATATCGCGCATTTCCCACATGCATGGGACCGACACCTCCCAGACGACAGGTCCAAATCCGTCGCCCCTCGAAATAATGTGGGGCACCGGCAGAAGAACGCAAGACCGTTCCCTGGCCGAATCGATCCCCGCTTACGAAAAGAGGATCGAAGACAGGCGGCGGCGGGCGGAAATCGTGGCCGGATCCTTCGGTCCCCAGACTTCGAAGAACTCCAGAAGCTGGCGGCGCGCACCGTCGTCATCGAAGCTGCGATCCTTGCGCATGATCATCAGCAGGTGCTCGGCAGCCTCCTCGCGCTTGCCTTGAACATTCAGGATCTTCGAAAGCATCAAACGTGCCTCGTGATCGTCCGGGTTCAGCGAGAGCCGATGCTCCAGCGAGGCCGGATCGCCGAGCTTGCGAGCCTCCTCGATCTGTTCGAGCTTCCTGGCGACCGCCTGGATTGCCGGGTCCTTGGAAAGGGTCTCCGGAAGCGATGCGAGCATCTGGCTTGCGCGGGCCGTATCGCCCATGGCGATCAGGCACTGCATCATGCCCGCCGCGGCCTTTGCATTTTCCGGATCGGCCTGGAGTACCGCTCCATAGAGCTGGGCTGCCCCCTGGACGTCACCGCCGGCGAGCATCGTTTCGGCTTCGGCAAGCGCCGCGTCAATCTCGGCCGCCTGATCGGCGCCGGCAGGCCCCGCAATCCGGTCGATGAACTGGCGTACCTGGCTTTCCGGAACTGCACCCATGAACCCATCGACGGGACGGCCATCGACAAAAGCGATGACAGCCGGAATCGACTGGATGCCGAGCTGGCCAGGGATCGACGGATGGTCGTCGATGTTCATCTTGACGAGCTTGACCCGACCCTTGCCTTCATTGACCACCTTTTCGAGAATGGGCGTGAGCTGCTTGCAGGGGCCGCACCAGGGCGCCCAAAAATCCACAAGGACCGGCTGACCGCGCGATTCCTCGATGACATCCTTGGCGAAGCCGGCCGTCGTCGTATCTTTGATAGGGGAACCGCCAGCTGAGGTCACGGCAGGCTCCGCGCCGTACTTCGCCGAAGCGGTCATCTGCCCGCCATAGCCGCTGGCGCCGAAGGAACCGCCATAGGGGTTGTCTGTGCCGCTCATGAATGCTCTCCAGGGAACGCTTTATGGTTCTATCTTGGCCACAAAGATCGTATGTCAGTCTGTCACTTTCAAGACAAGCGGCGTGTGGCCGGTTGCCTCCAGAAAGCGGATGAGATCGTCGCGGCCGATCGATGTCGTGGCGTCATTCGATAGCGGATGACCATTGATGATGTCGTGCCTCATAAGATCTTCATCCAGCACGAAGGTAACATGTCGTCCGGTATCGTTGAAGGCACCGAATATCGTCACCGAACCCGGAATGACGCCGAGATATTCCATCAGCTTTTCCGGCCTGCCGAAAGAGACGCGGCCTGCGGCGCCGATCACCTTGTGAACCGTCTTCAGATCGACCGTGGCGTTCTCCTCCACCGTCAGGACAAAATACCGGTCCTTCTTGTCTTTTATGAAGAGGTTCTTGGTATGGCCACCGGGAATCTCGTCACGCAGGCTTTCCGATTCCGCCACGGTAAAGACCGGCGGGTGGGTCTTGGTGGAATGGGGAATGTTGAGGCTGCCGAGGAAACGGAACAGGTCCTCGGCGGTTTTCGGAGCAGTGTCGGTCATTCTTGAGGGATGGGCTCTGTTGGTGGGCAGGCGAACTATAACCCCAATGTTGCCGCCGGCCAAGCAAGTGCACACGATTTCGTGAGACGCTTGATCTTGCCAAGCTGGTCGACCAACCTAATCTAACCGGAGGGTCATCCGATTGGAGCGGCCCCCCGCAAACATCATAAAAATAAGAAGCCTCAATTTTTCATTTGATTCCGGCGCATCGTTTTCCGCGTCCCGAATATCGGCTTTCGGCCGATAGCAGCCGCTTTCATCCATCGCCCGGCGCAGTATGCCGGCTTCTCACAAGAAAGGTCCGCTCATGGTCACCTTCACGCTCAACGGACAGGAACGAACGTTCGACGGCGACCCCGACACGCCCCTCCTCTGGGTTATTCGTGATTTCGAAAAACTCACCGGAACGAAGTATGGCTGCGGAATAGCCCAATGCGGCGCCTGCACCGTGCATCTCGACGGCATGCCGCATCGCTCCTGCATCTTGCCGATCTCGGTGGTCGAAGGCTCCGAGGTCATCACGATCGAAGGCGTTTCCGGAAAAGAAGCCGAAGCCATCAAGACCGCCTGGGCTGGCCTGGACGTGCCCCAATGCGGTTACTGTCAATCCGGGCAGATCATGTCGGCGGTCGCCCTGCTCCAGATGGTGCCGAAGCCGACGGATGCGGATATCGACGGGGCGATGACCGGCAACATCTGTCGATGCGCCACCTATCATCGCATCCGGGCGGCGATCCACAATGCCGCCAATTCGATGGAGGGCTGAGCCATGACACTGCATGATATCGCTGCCACCCGCCGCGGCTTCCTGGCCGGCTCGGGCCTTCTCATCGGCGTGGCGATCGCGCCCAAGTTTCTTGCCGCGGCCCCGACCGGCGTGCAGGCGGGCGGAGGTTCCGCACTGACCCCGATGAACGCCTTCGTTAAAATCGGCACCGACGACACGGTGACGGTCCTGTCGAAGCATATCGAATTCGGCCAGGGCCCATTCACCGGCCTCGCAACGCTGGTTGCCGAAGAGCTCGACGCCGACTGGGGCCAGATGCGCGCCGTTCACTCGCCGACGGACAACAAGATCTATGCAAACCTGCTCTTCGGCCTGCAGGGCACCGGCGGCTCGAGTTCGATCGCCAATGCCTATGAGCAGATGCGAAAAGCCGGCGCGACCGCGCGTGCCATGCTGATTGCCGCCGCGGCCGAAGACTGGAAGGTCCCCGCTTCCGAGATCACTGTCGAAAAGGGCCGCATCAGACATGCCGCATCCAACAGGGAGAGCGGTTTCGGGGCATTCGCCGAAAAGGCGGCCCTACAAACTCCCCCTGCGGAGCCGAAGCTCAAGGACCCGAAGGATTTCGTGCTGATCGGCACCGATCTGCCGAAGCTCGACACGCATGGCAAGACGAATGGTTCGGCGATCTTCACGCTCGATATCACCCCGGACAACCTTCTGATCGCGGTGGTCGCCCATCCGGAGCATTTCGGTGCGACGGTGAAGAGCTTCGACGATACCGAAGCCCGCAAGGTGCAGGGCGTCGTCGACGTGAAGCAGGTGCCTCAAGGCGTCGCTGTCTATGCGGAAAACACCTTCGCCGCCTTGAAGGGCCGCGATGCGCTGAGCATCGAATGGGATCTCTCCAAGGCCGAGACCCGCTCCTCGGAGGAACTGTCCGCCGACTATGTCAAGCTCTTCGGCGAGAAGGGGCTTGAAGCAGCCGGCAAAGGCAATGTGGAGGAAGCCTTCAACGCATCGGGTCTGCAGACGGTGGAAGCCGAGATCGTCTTCCCCTTCCTGGCGCACGCACCGATGGAACCGCTGGACGCGGTCTTCATCAAGGCGGATGACGGCTCGGTGGATATCTACAACGGCGCGCAGTTCCCGGGCATGGACCAGGCGACGGCCGCCCAAATTCTCGGACTCGACGAATCGAAAGTGCGGGTCAACACCCAGCTCGCCGGCGGCAGCTTCGGCCGCAGGGCGCAGTTTGGCTCGCCCTATATGCAGGAAGCAGCGTCGGTTTACGCCGCCAGCGACCGCAGTCGTTCCTTGAAGCATATGTGGACCCGCGAGGACGACATTCGCGGCGGCTTCTATCGCCCGATGTATGCTCACAGGATGCGCGGCGCGATCAATGCCGATGGCGAGATCATGGCCTGGGAACAGGTGATCGTCGGTCAGTCGATCATGGGCAAGGCCGATCTCGATCAGACATCGGTCGAAGGCGCTTCGAACCTGCCCTATGCGATCCCCAACCTGAAGGTAACCTCGCACAACGTTCCGCTCGCCGTGCCGCCGCTCTGGTGGCGTTCGGTCGGCCACACGCATACGGGCTTTGCGGTCGAGACTTTCGTGGACGAACTCTTCGAGAAGATCGGCAGGGATCCCGTCGAAGGGCGACTTGCCCTCCTGAAAGAGGAACCTCGCCACGCGGGTGTGCTCCGGAAGGCTGCCGAGATGGCGAACTGGGGCGGACAAGTGCCGAAAGGCCGCGCTCGCGGCGTCGCGGTGGTCGAAAGCTTCAGCACCTATGTGGGTCAGGTCGTCGAAGTCTCGGTCGGGACCGATGGCGCTCCGCATGTCCATAAGGTCTGGTGTGCGGTCGATTGCGGAGTGGCCGTCAACCCGAACGTCATCAAGGCACAGATGGAGGGTGGCATCGGCTACGGCCTCGGGGCAGTCCTCTTCGATGCGGTGACCCTCGGCAAGGGCGGCAAGATTATCCAGTCGAACTTCCACGACTACCGGTCCATCCGGATCAACGAGATGCCGGACGTGGAGGTGGAGATCATCAAGTCGACCGAGAAGCCGAGCGGCGTCGGCGAACCCGGCGTGCCGCCCGTCGGCCCGGCGGTTGCCAATGCCTGGCGGCGCCTCACGGGAGCACCTGTCAGAAAGCTCCCGATCGTCAATATCGTTTCGGCTTGAGGATCAACGCCCGATGAATTGGAAACTCGCATTCACCGGCGTTGCCGCCGCCTGTCTTTTCGTGGGTGTCGGCACGGTGCTGTCACCCGTCTCGGTGGCGCAGGACGCCCAGGCCGATGCCAGGACGCTGAAGCCAGCCGCCTCCTTCCAGTCGATCGCCAACGAGCAGGAACGCTCGGTGGCGCTCTTCCAGGAAGCGGGCAAGGTCATCCAGCACCCGCGCTGCGTAAACTGTCATCCTGCCACCGACCGGCCGCTGCAGGGCGCGTCGATGCGCCCGCATCAACCGCCGGTCTTACGCGGCGACGGCGGGATGGGTCTGCCCGGCATGCAGTGCACGACCTGCCACGGCGCCGAGAATATTCCGGTCGTGGGCCAGGCAGACACGATCAAGAGCATCCCGGGCAATCCTGCCTGGCACCTTGCGCCGATCGAGATGGCCTGGGAAGGCAAGACGCTGGGCCAGATCTGTCAGCAGATCAAGGATCCGGCACGCAATGGCGAGATGACCATGGACGAACTGGTCGAGCACATGGCGCATGACGAACTCGTCGGCTGGGGCTGGGCACCCGGCGCCGGCCGCGAACCGGTGCCGGGCACGCAGGCTGAATTCGGCGAGCTCATCGATGCCTGGGTGAAAACCGGCGCGGCCTGTCCCGCCTCCTGAGGCACAAAGCGGCCGCCGGTTCACGTGCGGAACCGGCGGTTTGTCAGGAGTTTGGGCGGATCGTAATTTTTCTTGCCGCCAATCGTCATTTCCCTGTTGCATTTGAAAAAAGTCTGGGCCATATAGCGCCCGTCGTCGGCAACAGCCGCGACCCACGGTCCAAGCGATCTACCCCGGACCGGTGGCTTGATGAGCGGGTGTAGCTCAGGGGTAGAGCACAACCTTGCCAAGGTTGGGGTCGAGGGTTCGAATCCCTTCGCCCGCTCCAGTTTTTCTCTGTCCATACCGGAGACATAGGTAACAGATCGTCCCTAAGACATGGGTGACAATCTCGTGCCGAACGGATTGTCGATGGTTTGCAAAGTTCGCTGCTCCAAGTCGATATATCCCAGATCATAGTGCATGAAGCCGGAAGCGTCGCTGTTTGAATTATATAGTGCAAACCCGGGTTTTGCCGCCGACTTTCCTGTCGACGGACAAAGTCTTATGTCGAGGCGGTTCGACTTCCCATTATCGAATCTATTTCGCGCTCCGCCTGCAACATAGTTGACGCAAGCTTATCCCCGCTCACTGCTTCGAAAAGACATAGTCTGTCTCCTGCCGCAGCACTTCGCCCGGCCGCAGCACGACGTTGGGGAAATCCGGATGATTGATGGCATCCGGCCATACCTGCGTTTCCAGGCAAAACCCGGCAAAGGGGCCGTAACGGCGACCTTCGAGGCCCGGCACCGGGATTTCCTGAAGCTTGAAGGCGGCATAAAATTGCACACCGGGCTCGGTGGTACGCACTTCCATCGAAACGCCGGAATAAACGCTGCGCGCCAGCGCCACGGAACGTTTCCGTGTCCTTTCCGGCGACAGACAGAAGTTGTGATCGAACAGGACCTGTTTGCCGTCGTCGAACCGCTTCATCGGCCCCATCTCCCGCAGGTCGAAAGGCGTATCGGCGACTGACGTCAGTCTGCCGGTCGGCAACTGCTTCTCATCCACTTCGACCAACTGATCGGCGGCGATCATAATGTCGTGACCAAGGGCGTCTTCACGGCCGTCAAGATTGAAATAGGAATGCTGGCAGATGTTGGCGAGTGTCGGCTGGTCAGTCGTGGATTCGTAGATCACCGACAGCACGCCGTGGTCCTTGAGCTGATAGGTGGCGGTCACGGTGCAATTGCCGGGATAGCCCGCGCGGCCATCGGGATCGGTGATCTGAAGTACGACCTTGTCAGCCGCGTGATCGACGATCGACCAGTTGCTGCGGCCAAGACCATCCGTACCCCCGTGAAGGTGGCCGATCCCCGGTTGGTTCATTTCAAGCTGGTATTGTCTTCCGTCGAGCGTGAAACGGCCGGCGGAGATGCGGTTTGCGCAACGGCCGGGCGTTGCCCCGAAATACGGCGAATGGATCGGATATGGATCGAAAGCCTCGAACCCCAGCACGAGTGGCGGCCGATGGCCCTCCAGCCTGAGATCCTGGATCACGGCGCCCCATGTAATGATACTCGCGGTCAATCCGCCGCCGGCAATTCTCACGCGATAAACGGGCTCGCCATTTTCCGTCGTGCCGAAGACTTCGAAATTCTGATCCGTCATGACCTTTTCCTCCACCGGACATTTGGCGGCAACCTGCGTGATTTGGCGGCAAGCTGCAATGTCACGGGAAGCAAAATCCGTCAGCGGGCGAGTGTGCGCGTCGCCTGTTCAAGCCCGCCGAGCGTCATTGGAAACATCCGTTCGGTCATGAACTGCCGCATCAACCCGATCGAGGCCGTGTAGCGCCACTGATTTTCGGGCACCGGATTGAGCCAGACGCAGCGGTGGAAATGATCGGTGATACGCCTGATCCAGGCCTCGCCGGGCTCCTGGTTCCAGTGCTCGACGGAACCGCCCGCATGGGTGATCTCATAGGGGCTCATCGAAGCGTCACCGACAAAGATCACCTTGTAGTCCGAACCATAGCTGCGGATGAGATCCAGCGTTGCCATTCGCTCGGCGCGACGGAGGTTCTCCTTCCAAACGCCTTCGTAGAGGCAATTGTGGAAGTAGAAATGCTCCATATGCTTGAACTCTGCCCGCGCGGCGGAAAACAGTTC
Source organism: Neorhizobium phenanthreniclasticum (assembly GCF_040066075.1). Lineage (NCBI taxonomy): Bacteria > Pseudomonadati > Pseudomonadota > Alphaproteobacteria > Hyphomicrobiales > Rhizobiaceae > Neorhizobium > Neorhizobium phenanthreniclasticum. Next base: position 114,049 of record NZ_JBEAAL010000003.1, on the reverse strand, counting down.
CTCAACGATGCGGATATGGTCATCCATCGACCCGCCCACATCGAAGAACATCAAAAGCTTCACGGCATTATGCCGCTCCGGCCTTGTCTGCACGTCGAGGTAGCCGTGCTCGGCGGTGGAACGGATCGTGCCGGGCAGGTCGAATTCCTCGGCCGCGCCCTCCCGCACCCAGCGCCGAAGCCGTTTCAGTGCCAGCTTGATATTGCGCGTGCCGAGTTCGACCTTGTCGTCGAAATCCCTGAATTCGCGCCTGTCCCAGACCTTCACTGCACTGCGATGGCGGGATTCGTCCTGCCCGATGCGCACGCCTTCCGGGTTATAGCCATAGGCGCCGAAGGGCGAAGTGCCGCCGGTGCCGATCCATTTCGACCCGCCCTGATGGCGCCCTTTCTGCTCTTCGAGCCGCTGTCGCAGCGTCTCCATCAGCTTTTCGAAACCGCCGAGCGACTGGACGAGTTTCTTCTCTTCCTCGGTCAGGTGTTTTTCGATGAGCTTGCGCAGCCATTCTTCGGGAATGTTCTGGGTATCGAGGCCCGGCTTGCCGGAGACCATCTCCAGGCCGCGAAAATAGGAGGAAAAGACCTGGTCGAATTTATCGATGTGGCGTTCATCCTTCACCAACGCCGTGCGGGCGAGGAAGTAGAAAGCCTCGACGTCGAAATCGGCCAGCCCCTCTTCCATGCCTTCGAGAAGCGCCAGGAATTCCCGGAGCGTTACCGGGACCTTCGCCTCCTTTAGGTGCAGGAAGAAGGGAATGAACATGCTGACCTATTCCGCGCCGGTCTTCTCCGGCTCGCCGATTTTCTCCAGATCGTAGGGCGTCGTCTGGTAGATCTCGTTGATCCAGTTGCCGAAGAGAAGATGCGCATGGCTGCGCCAGCGGTTCAGGGGCGTCAGAGTATCGTCGTTGTGCGGGAAATAGTCATGCGGCAACTTGATGGGGACACCGGCATTCACATCCCGGAAATACTCATCCGCCAGCGAGGTGGAGTCGTATTCCACATGATTGAACATGTAGAGACGCTTTCCCCTTTTCTCATGCACGAGGCAGATGCCCATATCGTCTGATTCCATCAGGATTTCAAGGCTTGGTACCTTTTCGATATCCGCGCGGCGCACCTCCGTCCAGCGCGATACCGGCACCTGGAAGTCATCCGAGAAGCCGTTGAGATAAACGGAGGAGGAAGCAAGATTGCGGTGCCGGTAGACACCGAAGGCCTTCTCCTTCAACTCGTATTTCGGCACGCCGTGAAAATGGTAGATGGCCGCCATCGCACCCCAGCAGACATTCATGGTCGAATGGACATTGGTGGTTGTCCAGTCGAGAATCTTCTCCATCTCGTCCCAGTAGGTGACCTCTTCGTAAGGCAGTGTCTCGATCGGTGCACCGGTGATGATGAAGCCATCGAACTTGCGGTGCTTCACCTCTTCCCATGTTTCGTAGAAAGCCAGCAGATGCTCTTCCGGCGTGTTCTTGGCCCTGTGGTTGCCGATTCGCACCAGCGACAGCTCCACCTGCAGCGGCGTCGCGCCGACGAGACGCGCCATCTGCAGCTCTGTCTTGATCTTGTTGGGCATGAGATTGAGAAGTCCGATCTGGAGCGGACGAATGTCCTGCCGCACCGCCGCAGTTTCGGTCATCACCCGCACGCCCTCGGAAACGAGGGTGCTGAAGGCAGGCAGCGTATCGGGAATCTTGATCGGCATGTCTAAACCCACGAAATAAAAAACCGGCGACGAAAAATCGCAGCCGGCCCGGGGAAGCATGATCTGGGGAAGTCATCTTCTCGCGGCCCTTTAGCGACTTTTTTTACGTGGCTGCAAGCCGGCCGGCCAAATCACCACGAAACTACGGACTTTCAAATACGCCTTGCTATGCCTGTCGTCAATGGGAGCAAAATCTTCCGCTTACCGCTCGCGCCGCGCCATGAAGGCGATCCGCTCGAAAAGATGGACATCCTGCTCGTTCTTGAGCAACGCACCATGCAGCTTCGGCAGCGCGTTCTTCACGTCCCCGCGCAAATCGGCCGGGTCGACATCGTCTGCAACGAGGAGACGTATCCAGTCGAGCGCCTCTGACGTCGACGGCTTCTTCTTGAGCCCCGGCATCTCGCGGATTTCATAGAACTGCATCAATGCGTTGCGCACGAGGGTCTGCTTGATACCCGGATAATGCACCTCGACGATGCGTGACAGCGTCTCGACATTCGGGAAACGAATGTAGTGGAAGAAGCAGCGGCGCAGGAAAGCGTCTGGAAGCTCCTTCTCATTGTTCGAAGTGATGATGACGATGGGCCGGACTCTAGCCTTGACCGTTTTGCCGGTCTCGTAGACGTGAAATTCCATCCGATCGAGTTCCTGCAGAAGGTCGTTCGGGAATTCGATATCCGCCTTGTCGATCTCGTCGATCAGCAGGACGACCTTCCTGTCCGCCGCAAAGGCCTGCCAAAGCTTGCCGCGTCGGATATAATTCGCGACATCGTGGACCCGCTCGTCGCCGAGCTGGCTGTCGCGCAGGCGCGAGACCGCATCATATTCGTAGAGGCCCTGCTGTGCCTTTGTGGTGGACTTGATGTTCCACTCGATGAGATCGAGACCAAGGGCTGCTGCCACCTGCCGGGCAAGTTCAGTCTTGCCGGTACCCGGCTCGCCTTTCACCAGCAGCGGGCGCTCGAGCCGGATCGCGGCATTCACCGCCACCATCAGATCCTTGTCCGCGATATAGTCCGCTGTACCCTGAAACTGCATCCTGATATCCCGATTGAAAAGCGAGCCGCAAACTAAAAGCTTGGCTTCGGCGGTGCAACAGCTTTCCCAATGAGGTCCCTTTACGCTAAGGGCAGTGACCATGAGCCATTCGACCTTTACCATCCTGCTTGGCGGCGATCTCACCGTCACCGACCGACTGCTGGAAGCGACCAGTACCAGCCGCTTCATCGCGGCTGACAGCGGCATGCGACATGCAGCGACACTCGGCGTCGAGCCCGAACTGTGGGTCGGCGATTTCGATTCCACCGATGCCGAACTTGCAAGACAATGGCCGGGCGTGAAACAGCAAACCTATCCGCCCGCCAAGACCGAGACAGACGGTGAGATCGCCACTACGGAAGCGATCGACCGCGGCGCCGCACGGCTGATTTTCGTCGGTGCACTCGGCGGGGAACGGAGCGATCACGCGCTCCAGCATCTCTTCCATGCCATGAGCCTTGCCGAACGCGGCTTCGACATTTTGCTCACGTCCGGCGAGGAGGAGGCGGTGCCGCTGCTGCCGGGGGATAAAAAGCTCGACTTGCCGAAAGGCTCGCTCTTTTCGATCATCGGTTTTTCGGCACTGGAAGGCCTGGACATCATTGGTGCGCGTTATCCGCTCCACAATTTTGGGCTTCCCTTCGGCTCTTCTCGTACGGTCTCGAACATTGCAGAAGGACCGGTGGAATTCCATCTGAAGGCCGGCAGAGCGATGATCCTTGCTCGCCCCTACGACATGACAGGAGCCTGACTTTTGGCACCCCCCATCTTGAAACTGGACGATATCTTCCTGAGCTTTGGCGGCGCGCCGCTGCTCGCTGGGGCGGGCCTGCAGGTGGAGCCAGGCGACCGCATCTGCCTCGTCGGTCGCAACGGTTCCGGCAAGTCGACGCTGATGAAGATCGCCGCCGGCATGGTCGAGCCGCAGTCAGGCGAAGTCTTCCGCCATCCGGCCTCGACGATCCGCTACCTCGAACAGGCGCCGGATTTTGCCGACTATGCAACCGTGCAAGCCTATGCAGAAACGGGCCTCGGCCCGGGCGATGATCCCTATCGCGTTACCTACCTGCTCGAACATCTCGGCCTCACCGGCCAGGAAGACCCAAAGACGCTTTCGGGCGGCGAATCCCGCCGCGCCGCGCTCGCCCGTGTGATGGCACCCGAGCCGGACATCCTGATGCTGGATGAGCCGACCAACCATCTCGACCTGCCGACCATCGAATGGCTGGAAGACGAGTTGCGGAAAACAAGGAGCGCACTGGTACTGATTTCCCACGATAGGCGCTTCCTCGAACGGGTTTCGACCGCGACCGTCTGGCTCGACCGCGGCATCTCCCGCCGTCTCGACAAGGGGTTCGCTCATTTTGAAGCATGGCGTGACGAAGTGCTGGAGGCTGAGGAGCTGGAACAGCACAAGCTCGGCAAGGCGATCGAGCGCGAGGAGCATTGGCTGCGTTATGGCGTGACCGCGCGCCGCAAGCGCAACATGCGGCGCCTCGGCGATCTGCAATCCATGCGAGCAGCCTATCGCGGCCACAAAGGGCCCCAAGGGACCGTCCAGGCGCAGGTCACCGAAGGTCGTGAATCGGGCAAGCTTGTGATCGAGGCGGAGAACATCACCAAAGCCTATGACCGGCAGATCGTCGCACCTTTTTCGATCCGGGTTCATCGCGGCGACCGGATCGGCCTCGTAGGGCCTAACGGCGCGGGCAAGACGACATTGCTCAAGATGCTGACCGGGCAGCTCGCACCAGATAGCGGTACCGTCAAGCTCGGCACCAATCTTGAGATCGCAACGCTCGACCAGAAGCGCGAGAACCTGAATCCGGAGGAGACGCTCTCCCACTACCTGACAGACGGCCGCGGGGAGACGTTGCTGGTCAATGGCGAGCAGCGGCATGTCGCAGGCTACATGAAGGACTTCCTGTTCCAGCCGGAACAGATCAGGACACCGATCAGGAGCCTTTCCGGTGGTGAACGTGCCCGCCTGATGCTCGCCCGCATCATGGCGAAGCCCTCGAACCTCTTGATTCTCGACGAACCCACCAACGACCTCGACATCGAAACGCTGGATCTGCTGCAGGAAATTGTCGCCGGCTACAACGGCACGGTGATCCTCGTCAGCCACGATCGCGATTTCCTGGACCGCACCGTGACCTCGACGATCGCCCCGGCCAATCCGGAGGCGCCGGACGGACGCTGGATCGAATATGCCGGCGGCTATACGGACATGCTGGCCCAACGGAGAGGCGCGATCGAGGAGAAGCGCAAGACAGAGCGAACGGAACGGCAGAAGACAGAGGCCGCCGCGCCGGTGGCTGAAGCCTCCAAGGCCAAGGGAAAGCTCTCCTATAAGCAAAAATTCGCACTCGAAAACCTGCCGAAGGAAATTGCCAAGGCGGAGGAAGAAATTGCAGTCCGCGAGAAGAAGATGGCGGACCCGAACCTCTTTTCCAAAGACCCTGCCGCCTTCCACAAGCTTGCGGCGGAAATGGAAAGCCTGCGCGAAAGACTGACGAAAATGGAAGAAGAATGGCTCGAGCTCGAGATGCTGCGGGAAGAGCTGGAGAGCTGAACTAACGAATTATTAACTCTAATAACCGTTTCGGCAGGGGCGTCTGTCGCAAAACGGAACAATCCACCATCCTGCTCGTTCTGCCTGCGTTCATGGTCGAGGCGCCGGTCGTCGCCCTCGATCCGAATTAAGGACCGGAAACCGTGCGGGGACGTCCAATGCTGACAAATGTAACGCGTCGTCGGCCACCCAGTGAGGTGACGAGTCAACGGGTGCTGATCGTGGAGGATGAGTTCCTGATCGCTCTCGATATCGCCGAAACTGTCGAAAATATGGGACTGAAGGTGGCGGGCTTTGCCAATGCCCGAAAACATGCCCTGGAACTGGCGCCGCGCGCCGATATCGCGATCGTGGACGTCAATCTGACCGATGGAAGGACCGGTCCCGAGATTGGACGGCGGCTTGCCGAACGATATGGCGTGACGGTCATCTTCATGACCGCGACCCCTGATGATCTCGAAGATGGCGTGGAAGGTTCTCTCGGTGTTCTCACGAAGCCCGTCATGCCGGAAGTCATGGAAAGGACGATCGATTATGCCATTGCCAACCGGCTTCACGGCATGGCAGTCGTTCCGCGCGAACTCAAGGTGTTCCGCCGGAACCCGCACCACTAGAGAAAAACCCTGGCTGCGATGTCGGTTTTACATTCTCTTACTCATCCTTGGGGCGAACGCGCCCATGTGCGTTGGATGGGGACAAAGAGGAAAAAACATGTACGGCTGCAGCTTCCGGGATCCGGACGGCCACGTCTGGGAAATCATGTAGATGGATATGAGCGCTGCCTGATCGCGGCGCAGCCTCTTGCCAGCCGATCCCACCGCCGCTACACCTGATTCGCTCTAACGGGGTGCCACGCCAGTGTGGCTGAGAGGCTTTGCCAACCCGCGGAACCTGATCCGGTTAAGACCGGCGGAGGGATTAGACGGCTTCCCATCAGCGCCTATTCCCACAATCAAAAGAGGAGGCGCTGATGCGCAAGATCGTTCTTTCGATGTTCGCGGCCGCAGCCGCCCTTTCCTTTTCACTGTCCGCTCAGGCGCAGGAAAAGACACTGACTGTCTATACGTATGAAAGCTTCGTCTCCGACTGGGGGCCCGGCCCGAAGGTCAAGGAAGCCTTCGAAAAGAGCTGCACCTGCAGGCTCAACTTCGTCGGCGTTGCCGATGGTGTGGCGCTCCTCACCCGCCTCAAGCTCGAAGGCGAGAAGACGGATGCCGATATCGCGCTCGGCCTGGACACCAACCTGATTTCGGAAGCCAAGGCAACCGGCCTTTTCGAACCGCACGGCCTCGATACATCCGCTGTCAGTGTGCCCGGAAATTATACCGACGATACTTTCATCCCCTATGACTACGGTCATTTTGCCGTCGTCTACGATACGCAGGTGATGAAGAATCCGCCCAAGAGCCTGAAGGAACTGGTGGAAGGCGACCCTTCGCAGAAAATCGCGATCGAAGATCCGCGCACCTCGACGCCGGGACTAGGCCTGCTGCTCTGGGTGAGGTCGGTCTACGGCGACAAGGCGCCGGAAGCCTGGGCGAAACTCAGGAAGCGTGTGCTGACAGTCACCCCCGGCTGGTCGGAAGCCTATGGTCTTCTCACAAAGGGCGAGGTGCCGATGGTCTTCTCCTACACCACTTCGCCCGCCTATCACATGGTTGAGGAAAAGACCGAACGCTACCAGGCCGCATCCTTCTCGGAAGGCCACTACATCCAGATCGAGGTGGCCGGCATGTTGACAAACGCGTCCGACAAGGATCTGGCCAAACAGTTCCTCAGGTTCATGGTCTCGCCAGCCTTTCAGGACATTATCCCCACCACCAACTGGATGATGCCGATTTCGAAGACATCCGAGCCGTTGCCGGACGCCTTCGACAAGCTCGTGCAGCCGAAAACGACCTTCCTGATGGGCTCGGACGAGGTGGCGAAGAACCGGCAGGCCTGGATCGACGAATGGCTGACCGCCATGAGCATGAACTAAGACCTCCGCCTTGCTGACCCGCGCCCAACGACGACGGGGGATTGCCTGGGGCCTGCTGAGCCTCCTTGGCATCACCCTCTTCGTCGGCATTGCTGTCACCGCGCTGCTTTCATGGGATGCTGGGGACACAGGAGCCCGGCTCTTCACGGCCTATACCTGGCGGATCCTGCGCTTCACCCTATGGCAGGCTGTGCTTTCGACACTGCTCTCCATCGCCTTTGCCATACCCGTTACGCTGGCGCTTGCGCGCCGCCCCCGTTTTCCAGGACGTGTCTGGATTATCCGGTTGATGGCGGTTCCCATGGGCCTGCCGGTGCTGATCGGCGCATTGGGTCTTATCGGCATCTGGGGCCGGCAAGGTGTGATCAACAGCCTGCTGTTGAAACTCGGCCTCGACCAGCCAGTCAGCATCTACGGACTTACCGGCATTCTGCTGGCCCATGTCTTCTTCAACCTGCCGCTCGCCGCCCGGCTGCTGCTCGCCGCGCTGGAGCGGCTTCCGGCGGAATACTGGCAGCTCGCCTCCAGCCTCGGCATGCGACCATTTTCGGTCTTTCGGTTCATCGAGTGGCCGGCTGTGCAACGCGTCATTCCCGGCATTGCCGGCCTGATCTTCATGCTCTGCGCCACCAGTTTCACGCTCGTGCTCGTGCTCGGCGGCGGACCTTCGGCAACGACGCTCGAAGTTGCGATCTATCAATCGCTGCGTTTCGATTTCGACCCGCCGCGCGCCGTCGTGCTCGCGCTCCTGCAGATCGGCGTTACCGCGCTGATCCTGATCGCCATGGCGCGGTTTCCCATACCGGACGATGCGGGCATGACAGCAGGTCAGGCGACCCGTCGTTTCGACGGTCGGACCGTGCCCGCGCGACTTTGGGATGCGTTCGCCATTTCGGTCGCCACCGCCTTTCTGGTTCTGCCGTTGGCATCGATTGTCTCTGCCGGGCTGAAGGCCAATCTCTGGAACCTTGCGACCAGCATCGCCTTCCTTCGCGCCGCATGGACGAGTTTTGCCATCGCACTTACCGCCGGCTTGCTCGCCGTCCTTACATCGCTGGCAATCATTGCCGCTCGAGGGTCTGTGGCCGATATGAAGCGACCTGGAAAAGTCGCCGGAGGATTCTCCGCCCTGCTTGGCGGCATGTCCTCCCTGGTACTCCTGGTCCCGCCTGTCGTGCTTGGGACCGGCTGGTTCCTCACGCTGCGCCCGATCGGCGATGTGACCCGTTTTGCGCCGGCTTTGCTGGCGTTGATCAACATGCTGATGGCGTTACCCTTCGTCATGCGCGTGCTCGCGCCGGCAATCGAGACCCATCGTCAGCAATCGGGCAGGCTATCGGCAAGTCTCGGGATTTCCGGCTTGGCAAAGCTTCAACGAATCGACCTGCCCGTCCTGATAAGACCCCTTTTGACGGCCCTCTCCTTTGCGATGGCCCTGTCGCTCGGCGATCTCGGCGCGGTAGCACTATTCGGCTCCAACGATCTCACGACGCTTCCCTGGCTTGTCTACAGCCGGCTATCCAGCTATCGCACCAACGACGCTGACGGGCTGGCACTCCTCCTCGGCATCATCTGCCTGTTGCTGACCATGCTCGGCACGGTCGGCCAAAAGGAGGCGAGACATGACTGATGGCGTCGTGCTGGACAAGGTCGAACTCCGGCTTGGCACAAAGGACTTTCGTTTCAATTGTAGCCTGCCTGCCGGCGCTGTGACGGCAGTGACCGGCCCGTCGGGCTCCGGCAAATCGACTTTGCTGAACCTTGTGGCCGGCTTTGAAACGCCGGATCGGGGCCATGTACTGGTCGGCGGCGAGGACGTGACGCACGAGCATCCTTCCGGACGCCCGGTTTCGCTGATCTTCCAGGACAACAATCTTTTCACGCACCTCGATCTGTTCACCAATATCGGCCTCGGCATCAACCCATCGCTGCGGCTTTCCGCAGACGATCGAAGAGCGATCTCCAAGGCGCTGCAACGGGTTGGCCTCGATGGCTTCGAGAAGCGCATGCCGGGCACGCTTTCGGGTGGCGAGAGGCAGAGGGCCGCCTTCGCCCGGGCACTGGTGCGCAAAAAGCCTGTTCTGCTGATGGACGAGCCCTTTGCGGCGCTCGACCCGGGTCTTCGCCTTTCGATGGCGAAGCTGCTGCTCGAACTGCACCGCGAGGTAGGCAATACCGTGTTGATCGTCACTCATGATCCGGACGAGGTCGGGCGGCTTGCCGACCATGCCATCTTCATCGATCACGGGCAAATTTTACTCCAGGCACCCACAACGGAATTCCTTGCCAGGCGTGATATCCCGGCACTCGCTGAATTCCTCTCCGGCTGATCAGGTCGTCTGGTCGCCCTTTTTCCGGATCACGTTTCGAAACCGTGACGAACCGTCCGTTATCCGGCTCGCCACAATTTGGACGTGACGCAATGGCATCGCCACAAAGCGACGGGGGTTTTTCTTTGCAAACGCGCCGGTAAGACATATCTCAATAACTATCTGTGCATGCGACGCGAAAATCGCTAAGCGGAGATGGAGAATGAACCGGTTTGGGTTGAAGGGAACCTTTCGAAGCCGGAAGGCGGGCCGTGGGAATGATGGTGCAAAACACGAGGACGATGAGGCGCGATACGGCGGGCCCGGCTATCTTGCAGAGAGCCCGCTTCATGGCGGGCCTTCGAGTTCTGGGCGCCCTCCTGCTGAGCGGCGTCGTGCTGGCCGGCTGCCAGTCGCTCTTCGAACAGGCCTATACACCAAACGTTTCGCCCTCGAATTCACCGCAGATCGTCGATGAAGTACAAAAGAACGATCCCCGGGCGCAGATGGGTGCAAGGGAGCATCCCCGTATCGTCGCAAGCTATGGCGGAGAATATCGCGACGCCAAGACGGAGCGACTGGTCGCCCGCATTGCCGGCGCGCTGACGGCAGTCTCCGAGAACCCGAACCAGTCTTTCCGGATCACCATTCTGAATTCGCCGGCAATCAATGCCTTCGCATTGCCGGGCGGCTATCTTTACGTAACGCGCGGCCTGCTGGCGCTCGCCAACGATGCCTCAGAAGTTGCAGCGGTCCTTTCCCATGAAATGGGCCACGTAACCGCCAACCACGGTATCGAACGCCAGCGCCGGGAGGAAGCGGAGGTCATTGCAAGCCGCGTCGTGACGGAAGTGCTTTCCAGCGACCTCGCCGGCAAACAGGCGCTCGCCCGCGGCAAGCTTAGACTTGCAGCCTTCTCGCGCCAGCAGGAACTGCAAGCCGACGTAATCGGCGTGCGGATGCTCGGAGAAGCCGGCTACGATCCTTACGCTGCTGCCCGTTTTCTCGATTCCATGGCCGCCTATGCCCGTTATTCGGCTGTGGATCCGGACAGCGACCAGAGCCTCGACTTCCTCTCGAGCCACCCGAATTCCACTCAGCGCGTCGATCTGGCACGCCGCCATGCCCGCAATTTCGGCCAGGAGGGGACAGTCGGCGACAAGGGGCGCGACTATTATCTTGCGGGCATCGACGGGCTGCTTTACGGCGATAGCCCTCAGGAGGGCTATGTCCGCGGCGAGACTTTCCTCCATGGCGGGCTCGGCATCCGCTTCGACGTTCCACGGGATTTCCGCATCGACAACAAGGTGGAAGCTGTTCTGGCAACAGGCCCGGGTGAAACGGCCATCCGTTTCGATGGTGTTGCCGCCGACGACAACAACAGCTTGACCAATTACCTGACAAGCGGCTGGGTGGCTGGCCTGCAACCCGATACGGTACGTCAGATCGAAGTGAATGGATTGCCTGGCGCAAACGCGCGCGCTTCCGCCGACCGCTGGGATTTCGACGTAACGGTCATCCGCGTCGACAACAAGATTTTCCGGTTCCTTACCGCCGTACCCAAGGGAAGTGCCACCCTGCAGACGACGGCCGACGTCTTGCGGGCAAGCTTCCGGCGCATGACGAGGGAAGAGATTGCCTCCTTGAAGCCGCTGCGGGTACGCATCGTCACGGTCGCCCAGGGTGACACCGTCGCCTCGCTCGCCGTCCGCATGATGGGCACGGATCGAAAACTCGATCTCTTCAAACTGATCAATGCACTCCCGGCCGGTGCCGTTGTGTCGCCCGGCCAGAAGGTCAAGATCATTTCGGAATAGCCGAAACTCGCTTAGCAGACGGCAGCCATCTGCGGATTGGCGGAAACCAATGCCAGCTTGAGTTTCTCGATGGCGCGGCTCTCGATCTGTCGGACACGCTCCTTCGAGATGCCCAGCTCAGCGCCGAGAGCTTCGAGCGTCGCCCCTTCGTCTGTCAGGCGGCGTGCACGGATGATCTTCTTTTCCCGGTCATTGAGCTTGGTCAGGGCGCCTTGCAGCCATTTCAGGCGCCGTTCGCCATCTATCATGCCGGAAACCTGTTCATCCGGCAGTGGCTCGGCGCTCGCAAGCAGGTCCAATCGCTCGCCGCTATCCGCATCGCCGGCTATCGACGGAGCCTGCAGGGAAGCGTCATTGCCGGAAAGACGTGCATCCATCGTCTGGACGTCGGCTACGCTGACGCCAAGAGCGACAGCGATCTCCTCATGGATGGCGCGGGCAGTCAGATTGCTGTCACCGCGGGCAAGCTTGGCGCGTAGCCGGCGGAGATTGAAGAACAGCGCCTTTTGGGCAGAACTGGTGCCGCCACGAACGATCGACCAGTTACGAAGAATATAATCCTGCATGGAAGCACGGATCCACCAGCTGGCATAAGTGGAAAAACGAACTCCCGTGCCGGTTCAAACCTTGCCGCCGCCTCCAGCAGCCCTACATAGCCCTCCTGAACAAGGTCGCTCATCGGCAATCCGAACCCGCGGAACTTGGAAGCCATGGCGATCACGAGACGCATATGCGCAAGGGCGATCTGGTTGCGTGCCTCCTGATCGCGATCGTCCTTCCAGCGGACCGCCAGATCGCGCTCTTCCTCTCGGGCGAGATAGGGAGCGGACATCGCTATCTTGATCATGGTTCGGTCTGCGGACATGGCTGTCATCGTGTTCTCCGTGAACGGTCTGATCCGACAAAAACAGCAAGGGGGAATTCCGACACGATTCACGGGACCCGTGATGCGTATCTGGAGACCTGCTGCCTTTGCTCCCCTCGTTTGAGCTTCGCGGGAGTTCACATCGGCCCGAGAGCCTGAATATCCGCCCGCGATACGTATTCCGGGGGCGAAACAAAACTGCATCGATGCAGTGTCAGTTCGCCGTACCGGCGGGTTAACGCGTGGCAGTGGAAAAAGTTCCAATAAAAAACCCGGCTCCAAGGCCGGGTTTTTTAGAGAATGCGATGATGAAAAAGATCAGGCTGCCTCTTCCTGAGCCTCATCCTCTTCGATGGTCTTGCCGCGTTTCGGCCCCTTGGCAAGATTGACCTCGACGAGGCGAACGGCCTCCGTTTCGGACATCTTGTTCACCGCAGCAATTTCACGAGCCATGCGATCGAGGGCAGCTTCATAGAGCTGCCGTTCCGAATAGGACTGCTCCGGCTGGTTCTCTGCGCGATAAAGGTCGCGGACCACTTCAGCAATCGAGATCAGATCGCCGGAATTGATCTTGGCGTCATATTCCTGGGCACGGCGCGACCACATGGTGCGCTTCACACGTGCCTTGCCCTGAACAACTTTGAGGGCGCGTTCGACAAAATCCGTTTCGGACAGCTTGCGCATGCCGATGCTCACGGCCTTTGCGACCGGCACCTTGAGGCGCATCTTGTCCTTTTCGAAATCGATAACGAAAAGTTCGAGCTTCATGCCCGCGACTTCTTGCTCTTCAATGGCAGTGATCATACCTACACCATGAGCAGGATAGACAATCGATTCGCCGGTCTTGAAGCCTTGGCGGGCGGGAGAATTCTTCTTCTGCTGGGTCGTCATTCGTTTCACAAACTCCCTGTTACTCACCCGTTTTTCGGGTCGGGGAAACCGGGTCGGTCAGGCCCGGATGAGACGGGGGATACCGTCGGGTCACTCCATACTGGTCCGACCAACGCGCGCGAAAAACAGATCCCACCGCGAATTGCGATCGACAACATTCGAGCGTTGCAATGTCACGGATACCGCGTTTTGGATGATCTGTTGCTTTCGTGATGTTTTTTGGGCACGCCAGTGCCACCTTGTGGAACAGTTCGCCATGTGTACCACAAAAAAGTGCGGAAATCAATAATTTGCTTTCGCATGTGCTCAGAGGGCACGGCCAACCCTCTGCCCATCAAAAAGGCAGAGTGATTCGAGGCCTCTGTCGAGCCATGCCATTTCGGCAAAGCTCAATCCCCTTTTCCGGGTTCCGTAGAGAAGAACTGATCGTACTTGTTTTCGACGCCGTCCATCTCCTTGGCATTCGGCAAGGGGTCGCGCTTGACAGTGATGTTCGGCCAGACCTGGGCGAACTCGGCATTCAGCTTCAGCCACTTGTCGAGACCCGGCTCGGTATCCGGCTTGATCGCTTCGGCGGGACATTCCGGTTCGCAGACGCCGCAGTCGATACATTCATCCGGATGGATGACCAGGAAATTTTCGCCTTCATAGAAACAATCGACCGGGCAAACCTCAACACAGTCGGTGTACTTGCAGCGGATACAATTGTCGGTCACGACATACGTCATGCGGCACTCCAAGACTATCGCGGACAACGGTCGTGTCGACGGCAGGAAAGCGCCGGCACACCGGAAAGCCGGGAGAGGCGAAACCCTTACTGCAAAAGAGGACAGGAGGCAGGCAATCCGGCTTTTCGACTGTCAGGTAAAGCCTTTGGCCTTGCTTAGCAAGGTTAAACAATCCTGCCGAGGCCAAATTGGAGAAGCTTTATTCCTCAGCATGACCCTTTATCGGTTTCCGGTTCTTTCAGCGATCGGGGCCACCGAATCTGCCCGCGCCAAGGCCACGTTGCGCCCGCTCGAAAGGCGTGAGCCGCGTCTGCTTGTCCGGAGACGGCGTCAGGTCGTCATAGAGAAGCTTAGCCTCCTCAAACGGACCTCGGCGATGGCCGTCGGCACGAACGACAAGGATGACATCCCGCCGCTCCAGGACAAGCTCAATGCGGTCTCCAGGTTTTATCGTACGGCTGGACTGACTGCAGATCTCTCCATTCACCGTCACTGCACCCGCGGCGACCAGCGATTGGGCAAGCGAACGCGATTTCACGATGCGGGCGAAAAAAAGCCACTTGTCGATGCGCTGTCGCGAACCGTCCGGTAGCTCTTTTTCCGTCATGGCCTCACTTCTTCATCTGCTCCTTGAGAGCTGCAAGTTTTGCAAAGGGCGAATCCGGATCGATCGGTTTCTCTTTGCGTGGCGGCTTAGCTTCGAAACGGGCCGGCTGCGGCCCTTTGCCGCGGTCGTTTCGCTCAGGCCGCTGGCCGCCTTCGGGGCGTTCCCCACGATTCGGGCGATCCCCCCGGTTTTTGTCGCGATTCGGCCTTCCGCCGTCCCGTCGGTCTCGATCGCCGTTCTGACGTGCATCACGACGATCATCACGATGACCTTGGGATCCCTGGGGCCGTTCCCCGCCGGCATTCCGCTGTCCGCCGTGACCCCGGCGATCTCCATTTTGCTGACGCCCGCTCCGCTGGTTGTCTCGGCCACCACCTGGACGCCAGAGCAGGACCGGCTTCGGCTCCTCGGCTTCGGCAGGTTTTGCTTCATCTCCATCTGTCGAAACAGCGGCAGACGCCCGTTCGGTTGCGGCTTCCGCTACAGCCTCCACAGGGGCAAGTTCAACACTTCCCTCAATCACTCCCCCCGAGGCTTCGCCACCCGAGGCGTCGGTTGGGTCAGCACCATCGCTCACCGCGACCTCTTCGGCTGCAGCGGGAGTCGCAGCACCGGCAGCGCCCACATTCTGAGTCTCAAGGAAGGCCTGCGCTTCTTCCGCCATCACGGCATCAGCACGATAGCCAAGCCCTTTCAGAATCTCCTCCATGTCATCCGGCGTCGCGCCGAGAATGGAGAGCATCGCAGTCGTGGTCGTGAAACGACGACCGTCATAGGCGCCTTCCGGACGCGGCGTCGTGCCGGGCTTCCACTGAAGGAGCGGACGGATGATATCCGCCAGGCGCTCGAGAATGTCGATACGCACTGCGCGCTTGCCGAGGAAGCGGAAGCCCGCGAGCTTGTAGAACATTCGCTCGAAGCTCGGATCCGCAACGACCGAGGTGCGGCCAGCAGCAAGCGCCGGGATGAGATCGCCGTAACCGGGCTTGTCGAGGCCGTCGTTCTTCAACGCCCAGAGAAGCGTGATGAGTTCGGCCGGGGCCGGCTTCAGAAGCGCCGGCATGAAGACGTGATAGGCGCCGAACCGAATACCATAGCGCCGCATCGAGGCACGCGCATCCTGATCGAGCGACTTCACCTCTTCGGCGACGTCGCGACGGAAGAGTACGCCAAGATTTTCGACGAGCTGAAAGGCAAGCCCCTTGGCAAGACCCTGCAGATCCTCGGCACGCGATAGGTCGTCAAGCGGCTTTAGAACCGTCGCGATATGATGGTTCACGAAGCGCTCGATGCGAGCGAGCACGTGTTCGCGGGCGTTGCCGGTGAGCTGCTCATCGGACAACAGGATGACACGCGGACGCATCACATGGTCGCTTGCCGAAAGACGGGCGATAGGTTCGCCGAGCCAGCGCACGAAACCATCGGAGCCGACAGCAAAATCGCTGTTGCCGGATGCATAAAGTCTCGCCGCTCGCGCCTCGAATTCCAGCGCCAACGCCTTTTGGGCGGCCGCCTGCACCGCCTTGGCGTCAGGTCCTTCGGTCCCCGTGACGGGCGTGAACCGGAATCCGGCCAATTGCCCGACGTGATGTCCCTCCACGAAGACATCGCCATTCACACTGATTTCAGCTTCCAGCATCGCATTCTCTCTCAGGCGCTTCATGAGCACAGATGTCCTGCGATCAACGAAGCGTTTCGTCAACCTTTCATGTAGCGCGTCCGACAACCTATCCTCTATTTCCCGTGTCTTTTCTTGCCAGTGTGTCGGATCGGCAAGCCAGCCGGGACGGTTGGAGACGTAGGTCCAGGTCCTGATCTGCGCGATGCGGGCAGACAGCGTGTCGATCTCGCCATCCGTCCGGTCCGCGCGGCGGACCTGCTCCGCCATGAAATCCTCGTTTACTGTTCCGTAGCGCACAAGATCGGAAAAAAGAGTCGAAATAAGGTCCGCGTGCTGTGCAGGCGCAATCCGGCGGTAATCCGGCAGCGCACAGGCCTCCCAGAGCTTTTCGACCCGTTCCGGTGTCGTCGCGGCATCCTGGATTTCGGGATAACGCGAAAGATGATCAAGGGCTTGGCTATCGGTCGCAGGCAGCGCCCGAGTGAGTCCCGTAATCGTCGGCGAAACATCCAGGCTTTCGCGTAGCGCACGCAGTGTGGAAAAATCGAGATTCTTCGAGCGCCATTGCAGCACTTTCACCTGATCGAACTGATGGCTTTCGATTCGCTCCACCAGCTCGTCATCGAACGGCGCGACCTGTCCGGTGACACCAAACGTCCCGTCTCTCAGATGCCGGCCCGCACGACCGGCGATCTGGCCGAGTTCGGCGGGATTGAGATTGCGGAACTGATAACCGTCAAACTTCCGGTCCTGTGCAAAAGCAACGTGATCGACATCAAGATTAAGACCCATGCCGATTGCATCTGTAGCAACCAGATATTCGACGTCGCCCGATTGGTAGAGCCCGACCTGTGCATTGCGCGTCCGCGGACTGAGCGCACCAAGAACAACCGCAGCCCCGCCCCGCTGGCGACGGATCAGCTCCGCAATCGCATAAACCTCATCAGCGGAAAACGCCACGATCGCCGACCGTTGCGGCAGTCGGGTGATCTTCTTTTGACCTGCGTAGAACAGCTGGGACAAACGCGGACGTTCGACAACGGTAATACCCGGCAGCAGCTTTTCAAGGATCGGCCGCATCGTGGCGGCTCCCAGAAGCAGGGTCTCGTCGCGGCCGCGCAGATGCAGAATTCTATCCGTGAAGATATGGCCGCGTTCCAGGTCTCCGGCAAGCTGCACTTCATCGATCGCGACGAAGGAGGCTCTCGTCTCCCGCGGCATGGCCTCGACGGTGCAAACTGAAAAGCGGGCGTTCGGCGGAGTGATCTTTTCTTCGCCGGTGATGAGCGCCACCCAGGAAACCCCGACCTTTTCGACAAGGCGCGTATAGACCTCGCGCGCCAGCAGCCGAAGCGGCAGGCCGATCACGCCGGTGCCATGCGCAACCATGCGCTCGATGGCATAATGCGTCTTGCCTGTATTGGTGGGGCCGAGGACGGCGGTGACGCCGCGCCCCGTGGGCATCATGGGCTGGAAATTCAAAGCCAAGTTCCGCGCATCACTTACGGCTTCGGCTTCGCCTTTGCGAAAACCTGAAGCCATGCCACACATGGCGATCCCAGCCGACAAACGCAAGCCTGAAGAATGGTTTTGCAGCCGCAGAATCTCGGTTTGGCCCGCTCAAACCAACATTCAGCCGTTCAGATTTCACCCTTGCGGGAACAGATGCGAACGAATCGGAGACGAATCGAAGACTCGAGGGGATTCAGCCTTTGTTCACGGCTATATGTTGACAAGACTCCATTTCCCGCCACGACATCCTGAATCTGCATTCAATTTGGGTGTCTACAACCTGGAGATTCACCCGGAAGCTGCGCACCCACAGAGAGACGACGGAGTCAATCCCTTGATATGGTTAACCTTTCTTCAACGAGTTCAAAGGCTTCAGCCGTTTGAACCGCCCATGTTAAGATTCAGGTCAAAGGCGGAACGAATCATCGACGAATCGCCGACATTTCCATATTCTCGTTTCGTTCGTACAAGATGTTGTGGGTATCTGCCGATTGGAAGCTCAATAAGAACGACCCTCGGAGGGCTCGGACACGAATCACGAATGCCCCTCGTTAACGTTGACTAACGGTCTTTAACCACATGTGACATGGACACCGCGTCGATCCCCTGGAACAAAATTTGCGAAGGCGCGTTTCCTCGCCAAATCCATACCGGATTATCTAGCGGAGTGGAAAATCATGCTCGGAACGGTATTGCTCATCATCCTCATCCTGCTCCTGATTGGCGCGCTGCCGAATTGGGGCTATAGCCGAGGTTGGGGTTACGGTCCGTCGGGCGGATTGGGCCTCGTCGTCCTGATTATCATTATCCTGTTGCTGATGGGCAGGATTTAAGAGCGGCGCAGCCGTATGTCACCAAGGGAAGGGAATAAACATGAAAAAGATTCTGATTGTGGGCTGCATGATCGGCGCGCTCGCCTCGTGCACCTCTACGGAGAAGGGCACCGCGATCGGCGCGGGCACCGGTGCAGTCATCGGCGGTGCCGTCACCAATAGCTGGGGTGGTGCAGCGGTAGGCGCTGTGGCCGGCGGTCTTGTCGGTGCTGCAATTGGCGAATCCGAGAAGCGTCGCGGCTACTGTGTCTATCGGGATCGGTACGGCCGCACCTACGAAGCGCGCTGCCGCTAGCGCTGGTATATTCTGGATTTCTCGAAAGCCGGCGTTGCAATCAACGCCGGCTTTATTTTGCCTGACCGGCCCTATGTTAACTTCTGACCAAAGCCGGAACGAAACGCTGACGAATCGGCGACATTGTCCTTTTCCCGGTTTGTTCACCGCAACATTTGGTGGAAAAACAGCGCGTTAGCCATAGTCACAGATGGTTTCACGCACATTTCCGCGACAGAATCCACGTAAAGGTTAACGCGCGAAAAGTTCAACCGGCCATGAACTGGCCGCCATTTGCCGTGAGCGTCGAGCCAGTGATGAAGCCCGCTTCATCCGAAGCGAGGAAAACAACACATCGGGCTATCTCTTCCGGCTCACCCAGGCGACCAACCGGGATTTGCGGAATGATCCGCTCATTCAGCACTTTCTCCGGTACGGCCCGAACCATTTCCGTGGCAATGTAACCGGGGCAGATCGCATTGACGGTGATGTTCTTCGCCGCCCCCTCCTGAGCAAGGGCCTTGGTGAAGCCGAGATCACCAGCCTTGGCTGCGGAATAGTTCACCTGCCCCATCTGGCCCTTCTGGCCATTGATGGAGGAAATGTTGATGACGCGGCCAAAACTGCGGTCCCGCATGCCGCTCCAGACGGGATGTGTCATGTTGAAGAGACCGGTGAGGTTTGTGCCGATCACCTCGTTCCATTGTTCCGGTGTCAACTTGTGAAACATGCCGTCGCGGGTGATACCCGCATTGTTGACAAGGATCTCGACCGGACCAAGCGCTGTCTCGATCTCGGCTATACCTTCAACACAGGCATGATAATCGGACACATCCCATTTGAAGACGGGAATTCCGGTTTCGTCATGAAAGGCTTTCGCCTTTTCCTCATTGCCGGCAAAATTGGCAGCCACCCGATAACCTGCAGCCTTCAACGCCACAGAGATCGCAGCACCGATTCCCCGCGTCCCTCCCGAAACCAACGCCACTCTGTCCATTTTGCCTTCCCCTTCTCGGATTGATCCTGCCCTTCTGCGTGACCGGATACTTACTTATTTTGACAGGCTTTCGTCAGGGCGACAGCCCGCCACGCATTTTTTCAACGCTGGCGGGCCATCCACGACCATCACATGGCTTCGAGGCACATGGCGACGCCCATGCCGCCGCCGATGCACAGCGTCGCGAGACCCTTCTTCGCGCCGCGGCGCTTCATCTCGAAGAGGAGCGTATTGAGGATGCGCGCACCGGAAGCGCCAATCGGGTGACCGATGGCAATTGCGCCGCCGTTGACGTTGACGATCGACGGGTCGAGACCGAGATCCTTGGTGACGGCGCAGGACTGGGCCGCGAAGGCTTCGTTGGCTTCGACGAGGTCGAGGTCGCCGATTTTCCAGCCGGCCTTTTCCAGCGCCTTGCGGGAGGCAGGGATCGGGCCGGTGCCCATGATCTGCGGATCGACGCCCGCCGTTGCCCAGGAAACGATGCGAACCATCGGCGTGATACCTCGGCGGACAGCTTCCTCCTCCGTCATCAGAACAGCCGCCGCCGCTCCGTCATTCAGACCGGAAGCGTTGCCGGCCGTCACCGACCCTTCTTTGTCGAAGGCAGGGCGAAGCTTCGCCAGCGCATCGAGCGTCGTGCCGGGGCGGATAAATTCGTCGTTTTCCACGATCACGTCACCCTTCCTCGTCTGGATGACATACGGGATAACCTCATCCTTGAAGCGGCCGGCGAGCTGCGCGGCCTCCGCCTTGTTCTGGGAGGACACGGCGAACTGGTCCTGCTCATCGCGGGAGAGTTGCCACTGACGAGCGACATTCTCTGCCGTGATCCCCATGTGGTACCCATAGAAGGCGTCCGTCAGGCCGTCCTTGATCATGGTATCGATCATCTTGAAATCACCCATCTTCACGCCGCCGCGCAGATGCGCGCAATGGGGCGCCATGGACATGGACTCCTGGCCGCCGGCCACGATGATCTTCGCATCGCCCAGCGCAATCTGCTGCATGCCGAGCGCGACGGCGCGAAGGCCTGAACCGCAGAGTTGGTTGACGCCCCAGGCGGTCTTCTCCTTGGGCACTCCGGCTTTCATCGCCGCCTGCCGGGCAGGATTCTGCCCCTCGCCCGCTGGCAGAACCTGACCGAGGATGACCTCATCCACCTCGGACGCATCGACACCGGCACGCGCAAGCGCGCCCTTGATCACCGCAGCACCCAGTTCATGGGCCGGGACATTGGCAAAAGCACCGTTGAATGAGCCGACCGCCGTACGGGCGGCGGACGCGATCACGATGGATGGATTGGTCATGGGACGTCTCCTCTTATTAAGATATTTATTTCCGAGACTGACAAAGCTTGACCGCAGAGTCAAACATCCTGCAGGCCGACGATCCTTCCCTAAAAATGCTCCTCAGTTTTCGCGGGTTTGCTGCGCAACAAGTCAACCGCCGCATCGCACAAATCGATTGTAAGTCCGCTTCATTTAGGCTTACATTCCTGTCGGGAGAAGCAGCCAATCGATATAACCAAACCATATTGACGGGAGCAGGAGGCAATCATGGCAAAGACCGAAGGCGAAATCATAATCAAAAAATATGCCAACCGGCGCCTCTACAATACAGGCACCAGCACTTACGTGACGCTGGAAGACCTTGCGAAGATGGTAAAGAAAGGCGAAGAATTCCTCGTCCAGGATGCCAAGACCGGCGAGGACATCACCCACTCGGTGCTGACGCAGATCATCTTTGAACAGGAACCAAGACCGGCAATACGCTGCTGCCGATTTCCTTCCTGCGGCAGTTGATTTCCTATTACGGCGACCAGATGCAGATGGTCGTACCGACCTTCCTGGAACATTCGATGAAGGCGTTTACCGATCAACAGGTGCAGATGCGCGAACAGATGACCCGTGCTTTTGGCGATACACCGCTTAGCAAGAACCTGCAGGCGCCCATGCAGATGATGGAAGAGCAGGTGCGCCGCAACACGGAAATGTTTCGCCAGGCTCTGCAGATGTTTTCGCCTTTTACGGCACAGCCGCCTACCTCGGCTGCCAAGAAGACCGATTCGAAGGATATCGACGAATTGAAGGAACAGCTTCGCAATCTTCAGAACCGTCTCGATAATCTCTGATCTATAGAACCTGGATCAGAGTCCGATCGAAACGTCGCGACCAGCCGAACGGATTGCGACGGCAAAACCACCGATGACATCGACGAAAGTGATCGTCATCAGGATGAAGAAAATCTGCGTTGCGGCATCCCTGACCAGCAGGAATTCAACCAGGTAGGCCACGAAGACCAGCATCGACAGCATGTGATTGAGAAGCGAGCCACGACCGTTGCGGCTCGCCTTGAGGATTTCGACAAAGAGAAAAACGAGTGCGACGACAATCAGTGCGTCGCCCACCGTCATCGTCCAGACGGCACCGGAAAGCATCTGGAGAGAACTGACGATATTGCCAAGCGCAACAACTCCGCCGCCACCCAGAATGCCGAACATGGCAAGGTTGTAGAGAACAAACGGGAAGATCATCAGCGGCAATGCAGCGAGCATGAGCGGCTCCGGAGCACGAGAAATGGACGGGCCGAACTGTGATGCCGGCCTGCATTTTGCGCAAGGCTTGGCAGAAACAAAAAAGGCCGGCAAGGCCGGCCCTTCAAGCGAACTTCCGTGGCAACGCTTATGCGTTTTCCTTCGGCGTCAGAACCTGACGGCCGCGATACATGCCGGTCTTCAGGTCGATGTGATGCGGGCGGCGCAGTTCGCCGGAGTTCTTGTCTTCGATATAGGTCGGAGCCTTGAGTGCGTCGGCGGAGCGGCGCATACCGCGCTTCGACGGGCTCGTTTTTCTCTTCGGTACAGCCATTTCGTTACTCCACTTCGTGCAAAACATGATCCCCGGCCGGAACTGAGGCCGAACTCATCACGTCTCGATCTCGGAAATTTGCCGGGCTTATACATGTCCGGCAGGGCTTTGACCAGTCCCCGCCGGGATTTTTTCGACATTGCCGTGTTAGGCTTCGTCTTCCGGCACTATCCAGGGCTCGGCAAGCGCCGCCTCCTGCCATTTGACCCAGGCCGGATGGGATTTCATCGCCGCCATATAGGCAAGCGTACCGGCATCGGTCACGAGGTCATAAACGTCGAAACGGTTGACGACGGGCGCAAACATGGCGTCCGCCCCGGTAAAGGCGCCGAACAGGAACGGCCCGCCGGACTTTGCCCGCAGTTCACGCCAGATCGTCTCAATCCGCGTCACATCGTCCATCACGCCTTCCGGCAGATCGAGCTTGCGCTTCGGGCGCCGCATATTCATCGGGCAGGCATTTCTGAGCGCCCGGAAGCCGGAGAGCATTTCCATGGAGATCGAGCGGGCAACGGCCCGGTCCGCAGCCGCCTTCGGCCAAATGCCTTTCTCTGGAAAAAGCTCGGCTACGTATTCGATGATCGACAGCGATTCCCAAACGCGGATATTGCCGTGGTGCAGGACGGGCACCCTGCCTGTCGGCGAAATAGGCTTGAACTTCGGATTGCCGGCCGGAAAATCGAAGGGGATCAACACTTCCTGGAAATCAATGCCCGCCGCAGTCATCGCAATCCAGGGACGCAAGGACCACGAGGAATAGTTCTTGTTGCCGATGTAAAGGGTGAGTTTTCCCATGGGCCACGCCTCCGGTTGGTTCATTCAGCCTATAATCGCAACAGCCGAGCGCGACCAATGAAATCGCTAGAACTCAATCATAAATGCATTTGATATAGTCGCCGGAGTTGCGCGCGCGGCGCTCAACAATGCCGGCCAGCCGCTGCATGCCGCGACCGGGCTTGCCGGCGACCCGCGTGATCGGGTTGGGTAACGAGACGGCGAGAAGCGCCGCCTGCCGGGAGCTGAGCTTCGAGGCCGGAATCTTGAAATGATGCCGGGCTGCGGCTTCCGCTCCATAAATGCCAGGCCCCCATTCGGCGACGTTAAGGTAGATTTCCATCATCCTCCGCTTCGACCAGACGAAATCTGCCCCAATGGCAAGCGGCAATTCGAGCCCCTTGCGAATGAAGGAGCGGCCGTTCCAGAGAAACAGGTTCTTGACCGTCTGCATGGAAATGGTGCTGGCGCCACGCGTCGCCTCGCCGTCCAGCGCATCCTCGACCACGTCGCGCATCTGCGTCCAGTCAACCCCACCATGGAAACAGAACTGGCCGTCTTCCGACATCATGACTGCACGGACGAGATTGGGCGAGATATCATCGAGATCCACCCAGCGCCTGTCGTAACCGCGCAACAGCACCAGTTCCGACAGCATCAGGGTCGAGACGGGATGAATGAAAGGCAGGGCATAAACAAAGATAAGAAGATAAGGCAGCACCACGAGAGTGATCCCGATCAGTACGAGCCGCCGGACAAGTTTAGGGAAAAACGAGCGCCGTCTATCCCTCACGGGCTCTTCCTCCTGCACGTGCTGTTCCGGCGTGATGTCCAATGTCCCGCTCATTCCTTGTTTTGGATTTCATAGACTCTGAATGGAGCCAAGGCGAGTCTGATGCCGAAAACTTCCCATAACCCGGTAAATCGCCGTTGCCAGTCAGCCATCGGCATGCCAAACAGCGGCCATGACGGACACGAAGACGGTATTCGAAGAGCGCTTGCGGCAGAGCGCCGCCGAGACGGAAGCTCTGCTTGCGTCGCTGCTGTCCGATGCCACTCTTCCCGAAGAGATTGTCCGCCCCCCGCATCTCATGGCAGCCATGCGGCATGGATCGCTGAATGGTGGAAAAAGGCTCCGGCCCTTCCTGGTCCGCGAAAGCGCGATCCTGCTCGGCGGACCGCCGGATGCTGCGCTTCGGGTAGGCGTGGCGCTGGAGTGCCTGCACTGCTATTCGCTGATCCACGACGATCTGCCAGCCATGGATAACGACGACCTGCGTCGCGGCCGGCCGACGGTGCACAAGGCCTTTGACGAAGCAACGGCAATCCTGGCCGGAGATAGCCTGCTTACCTATGCTTTCGATATCATCGCCGCTCCGGAGACTATACTTGCCGACCGATTGAAGACAGAACTTGTGCTGGCGCTTGCTCGCGCCGCCGGACTTGGTGGGATGGTCGGCGGTCAGGCGCTCGACCTCGCGGCAGAGAAGTCTCCTCCGGACGAGGTGGGCATCACGACGCTCCAGTCGATGAAAACGGGCGCACTTCTGCGTTTTGCTTGCGAAGCGGGCGCTATCGTCGCGGGTTCGGAGCCGGGACATCGCGAAAGAATGCGTGCATTTGGTCGCAAGATAGGGCTGGCTTTCCAGCTTGCTGACGATCTGCTCGATCTGACCTCGGACGCCGTCACCATGGGTAAGGCAACGGGTAAGGACGCCGCACGCGGAAAGGGCACGCTCGTGGCGCTGCATGGCATGGCCTGGGCAGAAGACCGGCTTGGCGCTTTGACCAAGGAAGCCATTGATCTACTGGTGCCTTTTGGTGAGAAGGCTGTAGTCCTGCAGGAAACGGCCCGCTTCATTGCCAGTCGGGAAAAATAAAAAGCCGGCAACGCTGGTTCGATACGTTGCCGGCTTTGAACCTTCGGACAAGCCGCATCTGAAAACGGTTTTTGTCAGCCCTGCGTGATCGGCGCGATCTGCACTTCGACGCGCCGATTCTGCGCGCGTCCGTCCGGCGTCGCATTGGAAGCAACCGGCTGCGATGGGCCGAAGCCCATGGTCGACATACGGCGTTGGTCGACGCCGCGGCCTGCCAGATAATTCGCCACGGAGGCAGCACGGCGTTCGGACAGGCCCTGGTTATGCTGCAGGCTGCCGGTCGAATCCGTATGGCCGTTCACGTCGATGAAGGTCTTGTTGAACTTGTTCAACACGATCGCGACTGAATCGAGCGTCCGGTAGAAGGGCGGAATCACCTGATCCTGGTCCGTGGCGAAAGTGATATTGGACGGCATGTTGAGGATGATGCGATCGCCCATGCGGGTCACCGAAACGCCGGTGCCTTGAAGCTGGGCACGCAGTTCCGCTTCCTGATTGTCCATATAGGCGCCGATCCCGCCGCCTGCGAGCGCGCCGATGCCGGCGCCGATCAGCGCGTTGCGGGCACCGTTCTTGCCTGTGCCGCCAATGGCAAGGCCTGCGAGAGCACCGACGCCGGCGCCGATCGCCGCGCCGCCAGCGGTGTTGGAAACCTTCTGTTCACCCGTATATGGATCGGTCGTGGTGCAGGCAGAAAGATAGGTCGCGGAAAGCGCGACGATTGCAATTTTCTTGAGCATTGTAAATCGAAGTCCCCGTCGTCTGTGAAGACACCTGATTTACCATGAATTGCGGCAATAGCGAGGAGAGACCACATGTCCTCGCCGCTCATGATCGACTGGGAAAAAGCCTGACGTTTTGCTGCATCATTTCGCAGCCGGCGGAAGGCTTTTCAGGACTTCGATCAGCCGCTCGCATTCAGCATCCGTGCCGATGCTGATGCGCAGATGGTCGGCGATTCGCGGCTTGTTCCAGTGCCGCACCAGCACGCCTTCGGCACGCAGCCCGGCATAGACTTCCACACCCGGCAGGTCTGGATGTCTGGCAAAGACGAAATTCGCCTGCGATGGCAGCACCTCGAAGCCAAGCCTTTCAAGTTCGCCGGTCAGCCGCTCGCGCGTGGCGATAATCTTCTGCCGGCAGGTCTCGAACCAATCCACATCTTCGACGGCCGCGGTGGCGGCGACCTGCGCAAGCCGATCGAGCGGGTAGGAGTTGAAACTGTCCTTCACCCGCTCGAGAGCGTCGATCAGCGGCCGCTGACCGAGCGCGAAACCGACACGCATACCAGCCAGCGATCGGGATTTCGACAGCGTCTGAACGACCAGCAGATTTGGATAGCGGGAGATCAGACCCACTGCGGTCTCGCCGCCGAAGTCGATATAGGCCTCATCAATCACCACCGGCGCATCCGCATGCCCGGCCACCAGCGTCTCGATTTCCGCAAGCGACAGACCGACCCCAGTCGGCGCATTGGGGTTGGGAATGATGATCGCGCCGCAGGATCGATCGTAGTCTGCAAGCCGGATGCGGAAGGCCTCGTCGAGCGGGATCTCGACCGCCTCGATATCGTAGAGCCGGCTATAGGTCGGATAGAAGCTATAGGTTATATCCGGATAGAGCAGCGGCTTGTCGTGCTTCAGCAGCGCCTGGAACGTATGAGCCAGCACCTCATCGGAACCATTGCCTGCGAAAACCTCGTCCGGTTGCACGCCGAAACGCGCGGCGATCGCCTCGCGAAGCACCGTCGCCGAGGGATCGGGATAAAGCCGCAGACCGTCGTCGGCAGCCGCACGGATGGCGGCAAGCACCTTCGGCGAAGGGCCGTAGGGGTTTTCGTTGGTGTTGAGCTTGACGAGATTCCGGATGCGCGGCTGTTCGCCGGCGACGTAGGGCTTCAGTGTATCGACGATCGGAGACCAGTACCGGCTCATGCTTTATTCAGCGGCCGTCTTCTGGCCGAAACGGTTCTCGATATAGTCGATGACGAGCTTTTCGAAATCGGCCGCGATGTTCGGCCCGCGCAACGTCATCGCCTTCTTTCCGTCGATGAAGACGGGCGCGGCCGGCGTTTCCCCCGTGCCCGGCAGCGAAATGCCGATATCCGCGTGCTTGCTCTCGCCGGGACCATTGACGATGCATCCCATGACAGCGACATTGAGCGCCTCGACACCCGGATATTTCTCACGCCAGACCGGCATGTTCTTGCGGATGTCGTTCTGGATGTTCTGGGCGAGTTCCTGGAAGACCGTCGACGTGGTGCGGCCGCAGCCCGGACAGGCCGCGACGACCGGCACGAACTGCCGGAAACCCATGACCTGCAGAAGCTCCTGCGCCACCTGCACTTCGCGAGTGCGGTCGCCGTTTGGCTCCGGCGTCAGCGAGACGCGGATCGTGTCGCCAATCCCCTGTTGCAGGACATAACCCATGGCAGCAGACGATGCGACGATGCCCTTCGAGCCCATGCCGGCTTCGGTAAGGCCGAGATGAAGCGCGTGATTGGAGCGCTCGGCAAGCATGGAATAGACAGCGATCAGATCCTGCACCTGACTGACCTTGGCCGACAGGATGATCCGGTTACGCGGCAGGCCGATCTGTTCGGCAAGTTCGGCGGAGATCAGCGCCGATTGGACGATCGCCTCATGCATGACCTGGCGGGCCGAGAGCGGTGAACCTTCAGCCGCATTGCGGTCCATCAGCGTGGTCAGGAGATCCTGATCGAGCGAACCCCAATTGACGCCGATCCGCACCGGCTTGTCATGGCGGATCGCCATCTCGACAATGTCGCCGAACTGCTTGTCCTTCTTATCCTTGAAGCCGACATTGCCCGGATTGATGCGGTATTTCGCAAGCGCCTCGGCGCAGGCCGGATGATCGGCAAGCAGCTTGTGGCCGATATAGTGGAAGTCGCCGACCAGCGGCACATCCATCCCGAGACGCAACAGGCGCTCGCGGATCTTTGGCACGGCAGCGGCGCTTTCGTCACGGTCAACGGTGATGCGGACAATTTCGGAACCCGCTCTGTAAAGCGCGGCAACCTGCGCTACCGTCGCATCCACATCCGCCGTATCCGTATTGGTCATGGATTGGACTACGACCGGCGCACCGCCGCCGACGATGACGCCGCCGACATCGACGGCAACGGTGGCGCGGCGCGGCTTCGGATCATAATCGACGGGTGAGGACATGGAGCTTCTCGTCGCCTTCAGCAGTTGGAGCGCCTTTCAGGTGGCGTATGGCTTGCGGCTTGTCAACCGGCACAGCGCTCACTTTATCTCGTGCAGCTCGGCTTGGCCAACCTCCCGGCATCCTGCCTTCAGTGATGCGCGTTGTCCGCATGCCGGGCAAGCGGCGACAGCAGGAGGACCACGACGATCAACGCAGAGAGACCAACGAAGATTACGGCTAGACCGGTATGCTCGGCGATGAATCCGATCGCCGACGGCGCCACAAGGATTCCTGAATACCCCATGGTCGTCACGACCGAGAGGCCAACGCCAGCGGCCATGCCCGGCAGGTTGCCGGCAGCGGAAAAGGCGATGGGCACGATGTTGGAGATCCCGATGCCAGTCAGCGCAAAGCCGGCGATCGCCATCGGAGTGCTTTGTGCAAAGCCGATCACCAGCAGACCGAGGATGGAGATAACGGCGCAGACGCGCAACGTCGTGACCGCGCCGAAGCGGTCGCGGATCAAATCTCCTGCAAATCGCATCACCGCCATGGTGAGCGAAAAGGCGGCGAAGGCGAAGCCCGACAGCGACACGGAAGCCGCAAGTTCGTTGCGAAGATAGAGGGCCCCCCAGTCGAGGATCGCCCCTTCGGGGATCATGCAGAAAAGTGCCATGATGCCAATCAGCCAGGGAAGCGGCGAAAGCGGAAGGCGACTTCCATGCCTGCCTTCTTCCGGATGCGGCGCGTCGTGGAGCACGGTCGGCCAGGCGGCGCCGATCATCACCGCGGCCAGCACGGTAACGAGGATCGCATGCGCGGAGACGCCGATATGCTCGATGAGGAAGCCGCCAGTCGACGAACCGATAAGGCCGCCGAGGCTCCAGAACGCATGGCAGGAGGACATGATGGCCCTACGCATGTGTTTCTCGACCGAGACCGCGTTGGCGTTCATCGCTACGTCCATCGCACCGATCAGTCCCCCGAACAGAAAGATCGCTACCGCACCGGTCCAGATGTTGCCAACCCAGGTGAGAAGCAGCAGCGTCGGCGTAAGCAGCACCGACGTCCATTTCGCAACCTGGCTCGAGCCGAACCGGGCAATCTGGCTTCCGGCAAGCGGCATCATCACCAGCGAACCGAGGCCGAAGATCAGGATCATCACCCCGAGCATACTCTCGCTGAGGCCCAACCGGCCTGCAAACTCCGGAATCTTCGGCGCCCACGCACCAATCATGAAGCCATTCATCAGGAAGAGCAGCGAAACGCCAGCTCTTTCCCGAGTGATGAAGGCACGATGGTGAACGGACTTGGTCAGGGGAGCGCGGCTATCCATGAGATCATTCCTTGCAGCTGCCGCGACCATATTTAAATCGATTAGACTTGCAATATTGCAGCGGCCACTTCCCTCTCACAAATTGTATCGGAAAGAAACCCGCAACTCGTCGCCCCCCACGGTTGATTGCGCGAGCGGTTCGTGGCCTTGACTAAGAAGCCACGGAGACGACTGGAGATCAGCCGCCGTAGACGATCAGGAGGTCCTTGGCGTCGATCTGGTCGCCGGCCTTTACCAGCACCTCGGCGATTGTGCCGTCCTTTTCCGCATGCAAGGCGGTTTCCATCTTCATTGCTTCGATGGAAAGCAAAACATCGCCCGCCTTCACAGCCTGACCGGCCGACACGAAGACGCGGGAGAGTACACCCGGCATGGGCGCACCGAGATGGGTGGCATTGCCGACCTCGGCCTTGCGACGAACCGCGGCCCCTGAAGCACCATGCGCCCGGTCCGGCACCTTGATGCGGCGCGGTTGCCCGTTGAGTTCGAAGAACACCGTCACCATGCCCTGTGCGTCGGTCTGGCTGATTGCCTGATTGACGACGACCAGTGTCTTGCCCCTTTCAATATCCGCGAACAGTTCCTCTCCGTCCTTCAGACCATAAAAGTAGGCGGGCGTCGGCAGAACCGAGACGGGGCCGTATGTCTCAACCGCCATGGCGAAGTCGGTGAAGACCTTGGGATACATGAGATAGGATGAGAACTCGAAATCATCAATTTCGCGTCCGAGCTTATCCTCGATCGTCTTGCGCTCGGCATCAAGATCGGCGTCCGGCAGCAGAGAGCCCGGCCGCACCGTATAGGGCTTCTCTCCCTTGAGCGCCTTCTTCTGCAATGCCTTCGGCCAACCGCCCGGCGGCTGACCGAGGTCACCCTTCAGCATCGAAACGACCGAGTCCGGGAAGGCTATGTCCCTGTCCGGGTTCTCGACATCTGCAACAGTGAGGTCCTGGCTGACCATCATCAGCGCCATGTCGCCCACCACCTTGGAAGACGGTGTTACCTTGACAATATCGCCGAACATCCGGTTGGCGTCCGCGTATGCCTGCGCCACCCTGTGCCACTTGGTGTCGAGGCCGAGCGAACGGGCCTGTTCCTTGAGATTGGTGAACTGGCCACCCGGCATCTCGTGCAGATAGACTTCGGAAGCCGGCCCCTTGAGGTCGCTCTCGAAGGCGGCATACTGGGCCCGCACCGCCTCCCAATAGAAGGAGATGCGGCGGATCCATTCCGGATCAAGACCCGGATCGCGCTCGGACCCGGCAAGCGCCTCGACGATCGAGCCGAGGCAGGGCTGCGACGTGTTTCCGGACAAGGCATCCATGGCCGCATCGACCGCATCGACGCCTGCCTCCACTGCGGCAAGAACCGTCGCCGCCGATATGCCGGACGTGTCATGCGTATGGAAATGGATCGGCAGAGAAGTCGCCTCGCGCAGCGCCTTGAAGAGCACACGTGCCGCAGCGGGTTTCAGGAGACCAGCCATGTCCTTGAGCGCGATGATATGGGCACCGGCCTTCTCCAGTTCCTCAGCCAACGCGACATAATACTTGAGATCGTATTTCGGGCGTGCAGAGTTCAGGAGGTCCCCGGTATAGCAGATCGCCGCCTCGCACAGCTTGTTCTCTTCCTGGACCGCGTCCATGGAAACGCGCATGTTCTCGACCCAATTCAGGCAGTCGAAGACGCGGAAGAGATCGATTCCGCCCTTCGCGGCCTGCCGGACGAAATATTTCACGACATTGTCCGGATAGTTCTTGTAGCCGACGCCGTTGGCCCCACGCAGCAGCATCTGCAGCAACAGGTTCGGCGCTCCCTCACGTATGAGCGCCAGGCGCTCCCATGGATCTTCCGTCAGGAAGCGCATGGAAACATCGAAGGTCGCACCACCCCAGCATTCCAGCGAAAAGAGGTTCGGCAGCGCGCGTGCATAGACACCGGCAATATGCGCGATGTCATAGGTCCGCATGCGGGTGGCAAGCAGCGACTGGTGTCCGTCGCGCATGGTTGTGTCCGTCACAAGGGCGCGCTTTTCATTGCGCATCCATTCGGCGAATTTCTTTGGACCGAGATTGTCGAGAAGCTGCTTGGTTCCGTCGGGAACAGGCCCGTTAATGTAAGGCACGATCGGCTTTGCGGCCTGCTCAGAAGGCATGGGCCGACCCTTGGTCTCGGGGTGGCCGTTGACGGTGACGTCGGCAAGATAGGTGAGCAGTTTGGTGGCGCGATCGGCCCGCCTCACCTGCTCAAAGAGCTCCGGCGTCGTGTCGATGAAGCGTGTCGTATAGGAATTGTCGCGGAACTTCGGATGGCCGATGATCGCTTCGAGGAAGGTCAGATTGGTCGCAACCCCGCGGATACGGAATTCGCGCAGCGCCCGATCCATACGGCTGATCGCCTCTCCGGGCGAAGCGCCCCATGCCGTCACCTTGACGAGCAGCGGATCATAGTAGCGGGTGATGATCGCGCCGGAATAGGCCGTCCCGCCATCGAGGCGAATGCCGAAGCCGGCTGCCGAGCGATAGGCGGTGATGCGGCCGTAATCCGGAATGAAGTTGTGCTCCGGATCCTCCGTGGTGATACGGCATTGCAGCGCATGGCCATTGAGACGGATGTTTTCTTGTGACGGGACACCCGATTCAGGCGTGCCGATCGCCGCCCCTTCGAGGATGTGGATCTGGGCCTTGACGATATCTATGCCGGTGACGACCTCAGTCACCGTATGTTCCACCTGGATGCGGGGATTCACTTCGATGAAGTAGAATTTGCCGGTATCGGCATCCATCAGATACTCGACCGTGCCGGCGCCGATATAATTCGTCGCCCTGGCAATCTTCAGTGAATAGTCCGCCAGCTCCCGGCGCTGGGCATCCGTGAGATAAGGCGCCGGAGCCCGCTCCACGACCTTCTGATTACGGCGCTGGATCGAACAGTCACGCTCGAAGAGATGCACGGCATTGCCATGTGTATCGCCGAGTATCTGGCTCTCGACATGGCGGGCATGTTCGACGAGTTTTTCGAGATAGACCTCGTCCTTGCCGAAGGCAGCCTTGGCCTCGCGCTTGGCTTCCGTTACTTCTTTGGCGAGATCCGCTTCGGAGCGGATGACGCGCATGCCGCGCCCGCCACCACCCCAGGACGCCTTCAGCATCACCGGATAGCCGATCTGCGCGGCCATCTTCGCCACTTCGGCCATGTCGTCGGGCAGCGGCTCGGTTGCCGGAACCACCGGCACGCCAACGGAAATCGCAAGATTGCGGGCGGCAACCTTGTTGCCGAGCTGCCGCATCGTCTCGGCGGTTGGCCCTATGAACGTGATGCCCGCAGCATTGCAGGCCTCGACGAATTCAGGGCTTTCGGACAGCAGGCCATAACCTGGGTGAATGGCATCGGCACCGGAAAGCTTCGCGACGCGGATAATCTCAGGAATCGATAGGTAGCTCTCGATTGGCCCCAGATCGCGGTCAAGATGTGGGCCGCGGCCGACCTGGTAACTTTCATCAGCCTTGAAGCGATGCAGCGAGAGCTTGTCCTCCTCCGCCCAGATCGCAACCGTTTTGATGCCCAACTCATTAGCGGCCCGGAAGACGCGGATGGCAATTTCAGAGCGGTTGGCAACGAGAATTTTCGAAATCGGCAAAACGGACCTCCCACGTGCCATCGAGAAAAATGCTGCACTGCAAAGAAAGTCATATCGCCTTAATCAGGCAAGCGCAATTTGAACGGATGCCGGATGTCAAATTTGTGCCAGATGGTTTCAAGGCGCTGGTGCGCTCAGATGACAAGGCCCAAACGAAAGGCGGAAGCGACCACATGCTGCCGATTCTTCGCCCTCAATTTCTCCTGCAGACCGTTGATGTACCAGTCTACCGTATGGCTTGAAATATCGAGCGACCTAGCAATCTCGTTGGAAGTCAGGCCATCTGCAAGCAGACCGATGACTTCCATTTCGCGTCGCGTGAGCTGCGTATCCACATTTGCAACGGTTTCCAGTTCTTCGGCCTGGCCGCGCAGCTCCATAAAACGCCAGAACACCTTTTTGGCGGCCGCATCAAAAAGTGCCATTTCGGCCGGCGAAAGATCGACGGGCCGACCTCCGACCGTCATATAGCCAAGCAATCCATTGCGGCCATATACGGGAAAGATGTAGCCATCCTGCAGACCGTAACGGATCCCTTCCTGCATCATCCGCTGCATGCGCTGCTTATGGGGGTCGTTCCTGAGCGCGAAGACGGCGTCACGCCAGCGGATGGACCTCTGCGCGATGCTGAGCATTCGGATCGCCGGATCCACGAGAACGTATTTGCGACCAGCATAGATTTCCGGCCAGCCCGCTGGCCAGCGGCTGGCCAGCGCCACACGCGCAGGGTCCTGATTGGGTCGAGGCTGGACGAGCACGCTGTAATATTCAAAGCCATAAGCCTTCAGCAGGGATTCGAGTTCAGCCGTTAATTCCGCCTCTGTCTTGACTTCCCCAACAAGTACCAAGAGTTGCACAATCAGTTGAATATTCAAAACCGCCCCCTGATATGCCCATTCTTGGCGTCTTTTGGTTCACGTTAAATTTCTATAAATTCCCTCGTACATAATCGATTAGCATAGTTATCATTCATTGAAGGTACACCGCGAAATCTAGCCCTTGACGGTTTCGTGAGGGAAGCCGGCAACCCGACGGGGCCGTCGATGACGCGAAGCCTTGCTCTTTATGAAACATTTCTGGCAGAAGGACATTATCTCCGTCGCGGAATTGCCTTTTCCGATCTTTAAGTTTCAAGTGCCGGCCGCGATGGCGGCTTCATATCAAGAGGTTTCGCCATTTGACGCTGTTCCAGGTTTATGCACGAGCTCTCAAATATCTGGCGAAGAACCGGTGGCGGGTAACCGCGGTCGTCATCGCAAACATCGTGCTTGCCGTCATCACCATTGCCGAACCAATTCTCTTCGGCCGGATCATCGATGCCATTTCATCCGGCGGTCCGGTGGCGCCGGTGCTCACGCTTTGGGCGGGATTCGGCGTCTTCAACACCGTTGCCTACGTCTTGGTCGCCCGGGAGGCGGACAGGCTTGCCCATGGCCGCAGGGCGTCACTGCTGACGGAAGCCTTCGGGCGAATCATATCCATGCCGCTTTCCTGGCATCATCAGCGCGGTACATCCAACGCACTACACACTCTTCTTCGGGCAGCAGAGAGCCTGTTCGGCCTCTGGCTCGAATTCATGCGCACCCATCTCGCGACGGCGGTAGCACTTATCCTCCTCGTCCCTACGGCGATCTCGATGGATTGGCGGCTCAGCATCGTATTGCTGGTCCTGAGCGTGCTCTACTGGATCATCGGCGTGACGGTGATGAACCGCACCAAGGAAGGACAAGCTTCCGTCGAAAACCATTATCACACAGTCTTTTCGCATGTGAGCGATTCGATCAGCAATGTTTCGGTACTGCATAGCTACAATCGCATCGAGGCTGAGACCAAGGCTCTCAGAGGCTACACCAAGGATCTGCTCGCCGCCCAATATCCGGTGCTCGATTGGTGGGCGCTTGCGAGCGCGCTGAACCGCACGGCTTCGACCGTATCCATGGGCGTTATCCTCGTCATAGGGACTCTCCTGGTACAGCGGGGCGAATTGCGGGTTGGCGATGTCGTGGCCTTTATCGGTTTTGCGAACCTCCTGATCGGTCGCCTCGATCTGCTGCGCCAGTTTGCCACCCAGATTTTCGAGGCGCGTGCCAAGCTCGAAGACTTCTTCGCCCTTGAAGATTCGGTCGAAGAACGCGCCGAGCCGGCCGATGCCCGCGAACTCGACGCGGTGCGGGGCGAAGTGGAATTCCGCAATGTCTCCTTCGGCTTTTCAAACACGAAGCAGGGGGTGCATGATATCTCCTTTATTGCCAAGGCCGGAGAAACAGTTGCGATTGTCGGCCCAACCGGCGCCGGCAAAACGACTCTCATCAATCTCCTGCAACGGGTCTACGATCCTCAGGAGGGCAAGATCCTCATCGACAGCACGGATATCGGCACCGTGACGCGCAAATCGCTGCGTCAATCGATCGCTACCGTCTTTCAGGATGCCGGCCTCCTGAACCGTTCGATCAGTGAGAATATCCGTCTCGGCCGCGAGGGTGCGACCGAGGAGGAAATTGCCAAGGCGGCCGAGGCAGCAGCCGCAACCGACTTCATCGAAAGCCGGCTCAGCGGTTACGACACATCGGTCGGCGAGCGCGGCAACCGTCTCTCCGGTGGCGAGCGTCAGCGCATCGCTATTGCACGTGCCATCCTCAAGAACGCACCGATCCTGGTCCTTGACGAAGCGACCAGCGCGCTCGATGTGGAAACCGAGGCCCGTGTAAAGGCAGCGATCGATCGGCTGCGCAAGGACCGGACGACCTTTATCATTGCCCACAGGCTGTCGACCATCCGGGATGCCAACAAGGTGATCTTCCTCGACAATGGTCGCATCATCGAGATGGGCAGCTACGATGAGCTCAGCCAGAGTGGCGGGCGTTTCGCTTCGCTGCTCAAAGCCAGCGGCATCCTGACTGACGACGATACCAGGAATGAGGCCGGAGCAGTCGCGCAACCCGCCTGATCTGATCTTCCCGACTACCAAGAGAAAACCCGCCGCCATTTGTTTGGCGGCGGGTTTTCTTTGGTTGATTCTTACCGGCAGGTATTAGCTATGAGCCGGCTCTGACAATTTCCTGGCAGCGGATGTGCCCAAGAGAAAACCTTCCGTTTCGTTCACCGCCTTGCCGTCGACAGTCACCTTGCCGTTTTCGACCTCAATCTTGTGAACCACGTCGTCGATCGTAAGTTCGGCGGTAAAGCCGTTCCAGCCGGTCGGCAGGACCGGGTCGACAAAGAGCCTATCTCCTTGGCGCCGAAGGCCAAGAATACCTTCAACCGCCGCGCGATAGAGCCAGCCGGCCGAGCCTGTGTACCAGCTCCAGCCGCCTCGCCCGGTGTACGGCCCATGACCATAGACATCGGCCGATATCACATAAGGCTCCACGCGGTAGGTCTCTGCTGCGGAGCGGTCGAGCGCATGGTTGATCGGATTGAGGATCTGGAAGCACTTCCAGGCATCGTCGCCACGCTTCTGCGCCGCCAGAGCAAGCACAACCCAGATTGCCGCATGGGTATACTGGCCGCCATTCTCCCGGACGCCCGGCGGATATGCGCGGATATAGCCTGGATCCTTGCGGGTATCCTGAAACGGCGGCGTGAAGAGGCGGATGATGCCCGCTTCCTCGTCGACCAGCTTGTCGAGCACCGCATTCATGGCTTGGCGGGCACGATCCGGATCGCCCTCGCCGGAAAGGACACTCCAGGACTGGGCGAGTGAATCGATACGGCATTCATCGCTGGAGCCGGAACCGAGCGGAGACCCATCGTCGAAATAGCCGCGACGATAATAGCTACCGTCCCAGCCGGCCTTCTCCAGAGCTTGCCTCAGGCCTCCAAGATGGGCCGTCCATCGCTCGACACGCTGACGGTCGTTCCGCTCCTGCGCGTAGGGCAGGAAGTTCCGCAGAGCACTTGCAAGGAACCAGCCAAGCCAGACACTCACGCCACGGCCGCCGACCCCAACTCTGTTCATACCGTCGTTCCAGTCGCCTCCGAGGATCAGAGGCAGGCCGTTGTCGCCAGTGCGGGCGATCGCAAGGTCAAGCCCTCTCGCTGCATGTTCGTAGAGGCTCGCCGTCTCGGACGAAATCTCCGGTTTGAAGAAAGCATCATGCTTGTGCTTTTCCAGAAGCGGACCTTCAAGATAAGCCAGTTCTTCCTCCAGCAGCGACTTGTCGCCCGTCGCCGCGACATACTGATGCGCCGCATAAGCCAGCCAGACCACGTCGTCGGAAATCATCGTGCGGACACCGGCGCCGGAATTTGGCAGCCACCAGTGCTGCACATCGCCTTCCTTGAACTGCCGCGAGGCCGCATTGACGATCTGGCGGCGGGCAAGCGACGGCTCATGCACCAAGAAGGCCAGCGTATCCTGCAATTGATCACGGAAACCGAAGGCTCCAGATGCCTGATAGAAGGCCGTACGAGCCAGGATGCGGCAACCGAATGCCTGATAGGGCAGCCAGTGATTGACCATGTTGTCGAGCGACTTATCCGGCGTCGATATCTTGAGACGCCCGGTGAACCCCTTCCAGAAGTCGCGATTTGTCTTGAGAGCCGCATCGAACTCTTCGTTGCGCAGTTCAGCGACAAGCGCCTGTGCATCCTCTTTCGTATCCGCGTCCCCGAGGAAGAAGGTGAGCTTCTTTTCCTCGCCCGGCGCGAGCTCTATATCGCAGCAAAGCGCCGCGCACGGATCGCCGTCTAGATCAAGCGAGCCGTTGAGCGCTGAAGCGGACGTAACCGCCGCCGGCAACTGCACCGAACCGAACCTGCCGATGAATTCACGGCGGCTGGCCGTGAAGCCGGACGGCATCTCCTTCATCGCCATGAAAGCAAAACGGCGATAATCGATGCTGTAGGGATTGGTCGCGAAGAGCGCTCCTGTTTCCTCGTCGCGGCTCGACAGGATGAACGGAATCGATCGCGCCGGATTACTGCCGAGCAGCCATTCCGCATAACCGTAAACTCGCAGCTTACGGGTCTCGGAGCCAATATTGCGCAGGAAGAACGACGACAGCTTGGCCGGACGTGTGCGATCGACCGTCTGCATCAGTTCCAGCCTCAGGCCGTCATCCTCGGAGGTGAAGACCGAATAGCCGAGACCATGGCGAGCCTCAAACTTGACTTCCGGCTTGCGCGACAGAGCGGCAAATGGCGTGAGGATGGCACCGCTGTCCCGGTCGGCAACGTAGAACGCTTCGCCGGGCCGATTGATGACCATGTCGTTCGACCACGGCGTCAACTGGTAGTCGCGGGAATTCTGCGCCCAGGTGAAGCCTGCTCCTTCCGCCGAGATATGGAAACCGAACTTCTCGTTGGAGATAACGTTGATCCACGGCTGAGGCGTAGCCTGACCACCGTACAGGCGGACGACATATTCGCTGCCATCCTTCGAGAAGCCGCCGTAGCCGTTCCAGAAGTCCAGATCGGCGGCTGTCCCGATCTCTGCCGGAGCCTGGAAGATCTCGCCCTTCGACAGCGGGCGACGATCGATCTCGACCTCTTGATCCTTCGGCGGCGCAAAGATAGAGGCAGCGCGATTGAGCTGGTCGCTGATTTTGCCGTTGCGTGCATGAAGGACTACGCGAGAAGCGGCGATCAGGCTCTCCGATCCCTCCTCCTCCATGATGTCGCGTCGAAGCGAAAAGACGTGCTGACGCTGGCCTTCCTGCTGACCGAGCCGACGGGCGGTTTCGGAGAGATATTCGATCGCATGCTGCATTTCCTGCGCGTAGGACGCGGCACGCTCATTGAAGATCACGAGGTCCGAGACCACGCCGCGTGACCGCAGGTATTCCTGTGCGCTCATCGCTTCCTTGGCGACCGCCATGTCGTTGTCGTCATTGATGCGTAGCGTGAA
This sequence comes from Neorhizobium phenanthreniclasticum, assembly GCF_040066075.1. Classification (NCBI taxonomy): domain Bacteria; kingdom Pseudomonadati; phylum Pseudomonadota; class Alphaproteobacteria; order Hyphomicrobiales; family Rhizobiaceae; genus Neorhizobium; species Neorhizobium phenanthreniclasticum. Next base: position 74,775 of record NZ_JBEAAL010000003.1, on the reverse strand, counting down.
GATCGGGAAATCACCCGAGACGGAGGACGGCCAGAGCGACGACTGCGGTTGCATGCCGGCCTGGATCGTTGACTGATCAGCGCGAAGCTGCATGTCCGGATAGATGAGATAGCGCGCCAGATGCTGGAAGGCCGCAGCATCCTGGGACGATACGCCGAGATGGCGCATCTGTACCTGCGTGCGTGTCCAGGCCTGGGTGAGTTCGGTCTGAAACGCATCCGGATGACGGTAACGTTCGATTGCCTGGTCGAGTTCGTCGCGCTTCGGTGCGGCGATCGTCCAGAATATGACGCTTACCTTCTTTCCGGCTGGTACGCGAACGACCCGGCGCAACGAGAGGATCGGATCGAGCGTGAAACCGTCGGTGCCGGAGAGTGTCGCACCGTCATCGAATGCGGCAGCCTCCGAAAGCGTACGACCGCGGCCCAGGAACTTCCGGCGATCCGTTTCGAATTCGGTGGGACGCGCCGAGCCTGCATTGTCGGCCGCCAGATGCGCGATGATCATATCCGGATCATTCGGGTTGCGCTTGTTGCGCCAGGCGCGGATCACGTCGCCACGCTTGCCGATCTCGGTGCGGACGAACATGCGCGAGAAGACCGGATGAGCATTGTCGTCATCTTCTGCCGCCAGTACGGGCTCGAGGTAGGAGGTTACCTCGATGAAACGATCCTCGGTCCCCATGTTGAGCAGCGTCAAGCGGCGCCCCTCCGCATCGTGTTCCGTTGCGACGATACATTCGACGATGCTCGTCAGGTCGCCGATCGTCTTGTGGAACTCGGCGCGTTCATCGCTGAAGATGACTTTCGTCTGCTCGCCTTCCGCACGTCGCGGCTCGGTGGTCGCGGACCACCAGTCACCGGTCGTGGTATCGCGCAGGAACAGGAACTGCCCCCAGCGGTCTTCCGTCGGGTCGGGTTTCCAGCGGGCGACCGACATGCCGTTCCAGCGGGAATAACCGGAGCCGGTGGCCGTGAGCATGACCGAGTAATGGCCGTTCGACAGAAGCACCAGTTCACGCTCCTTGGAGGCCGGATTGTTGATGGTGCGGATTTCCGGGCGCAGCAGTTCGCCCTGGCCCTTTCCGGGGGTCTCCTCATGCTTGGCGCTCATGACCGGTATGTCACGCGGCGCCTTTTCCTGCAGAAGCAGTTCGGCCGCTTCGATCACCGGATCGGAATGGAAGAGCTCGCGCAACAGACCGTTCATGACGACGTTGGCAATCGCTGCGATCGACATGCCGTGATGATGGGCATAGTAGTTGTAGACCACTGCGCAACGCTGGCCTTCCGGCACCCGGGTCGGGGTGAAATCGACCGCATCGTGGAAGCCGAACATGCCAAGTGCGCCGAGCGAGCGCAGCTCTTCCAGATTTTCCGCGGCCGCGATGGGATCATATTGGCTAGCAAGGATCGACGCGTAAGGCGCGATCACCGCATTCTGCCCAAGACCGCGCTTGAGACCAAGGGTCGGGACCCCGAAATTCGTGTACTGGTAGTTGAACTGATGGTCGCGGGCATTAAAAGCCGCTTCGGAAATACCCCAGGGCGTTCCGAGACGCTTGCCGTGATTCATCTGCTCCTTGACCACCAGATTGTTCGTCTGGTTCAGAATGCCGCCCTGACGCTCCTGCATGACGAGCGGCGGCATCAGATATTCGAACATCGAGCCGGACCACGAAACGAGCGCACCCTGTGCGCCGATCGGCACGACCTGGCGGCCGAGGCGATACCAGTGTTCGGTCGGGATGTCGCCCTTGGCGATCGCAAAAAGGCTGGTGAGGCGGCATTCAGATGCCAGCAAGTCGTAGCAGGCTTCGTCCAGCTCGTTGGTTTCGACACGATAACCGATCGACAGCAGCCGGCGTTCCTTACGGAACAGGAAGCTGAAGTCCATCGAGAAGGCAAGATTGCGGGTGCGGTCCCGCAAGGCGATCAACCGCTCGCGCAACGATTCGATATTGGCATTGTCGAAGACACTATCGGCGATATGCACCTCGCAGATATTGACGAGCGATGCAGCCCAGCGGGTGACCTCCTCGCTTTGCGTCGAACGCACTTCATGGTCGAGATTGGTCGCAAGCTTCTGGATATCGCGCGCGAGCACTGCCAGATTGATGATGCGAATCGAGGCAAATTCGTGTTCACGCTTAACGGCGGCAAGCGCATTGCCGAAGCCGGCAATGCGCTCCTCGAGGCGACGACGCAACGGACGAACGGTTTTGCGGTCGTCCGGCAGTGCCTTCAGCGTTTCGGCGAGAATGCCCGCGACATCCCCGATACCGTCGAGATTGCCCTGAAGGTGCGCAGACGGCGCCTCAGACCAGATACGGCAAGCCGACGAGATTGCAATCAGATGACCGGCGAGGTTGCCGCTGTCGACCGACGAGACGTAGCGGGGGCCGAGCGGTTTCAGCGTGTCGGTGTGATACCAGTTGAAGAGATGGCCGCGGAACTTGTCCATTCTCTCTATGCTGGAAATAGTCTGCTCGATGCGCTCGATCGTGTCGGTAAAGCTGATCCAGCCGAAATTCCGCGCCGAAATCGTCGACAGCAGATAGACGCCGATATTGGTAGGCGACGTGCGCTTGGCGATGATCGGATCCGGTTTCTCCTGGAAATTGTCCGGCGGCAGATAGTTCTGCTCGAGCGTGACGAACGCTTCGAAGTAGCGCCAGGTGCGGCGGGCGATCTTGCGCAGTTCAACCGACACCGGTTCCGGCACAAAGAGACGGTCTTCCGTTTCCGCCGATTGGCTCACATACCAGGCGACGAGCGGCGAGAAGATCCAGAGTACGGCAAACGGGATGCCGACGAGGAAAGCATTGTCGCCGGGAATTGCCGAGAGGATGATGCTGAGGACCGCAATCGCCGGAGCATGCCACATCGCTTTGTAGTAGTCCTGCGGGCTGCCTTGCGCACTCGACTGGATTGAAGCAGCGGTTCGCCATTCCAGCATCAGCTTGCGGCTGAAGAACAGGCGATAGAGAGAGCGGGTGATCGCATCCGTCATGATGCAGGCGGCATCCGCAATGAAGACGACGCGAAGCGCAACCTGCGCATTGGCGGAGCGGATATCTGACCAGACGGAGTAGAAATGCGCTCTGGGGACGATGTCTGTGGAATGCGGCAGAAGGCCGGTAACCAGTGACAAGGTCGGAGCGACGAACAGCGAGAAGATCAGCAGGATCTGCCAGATCAGCGCGCCAAGCGGATCCATGAAATACCAACCAAGTACGGAAGCGAAGAACCAGGCAATTGGCGTGAGCGAGCGGCGCAGGTTATCGATCATCTTCCAGCGGCCAAGCGCCGTGACGCCGCGCTTCGGATCAAGAATATACGGTAGAAGCTGCCAATCGCCACGGGCCCAGCGATGCTGGCGGGAGACTTCGACCTCGTAACGGATCGGGAAGTCCTCGACCAGTTCCACGTCAGTCACCAGCGCGCAACGTGCAAAGGAACCTTCGAGGAGGTCGTGCGAAAGCACCGAGTTCTCGTCGATCCGTCCCTTGAGCGAAGCCTCGAAAGCATCGACATGGTACAGGCCCTTGCCGGTGAAGCTACCCTCGCCGGTGAGGTCCTGATAGACATCGGAGACGGTGAAGACATAAGGATCGAGACCGCGTCCGACCGAAAAGACACGCTGGAAGACCGAGGCTTCCTTGCCGGTCGTTAGCGAAGGCGTCACGCGTGGCTGCATGAGACCATAGCCGTGGATCACGCGGTTCGACTTCGGATCGAGCACTGGTCGATTGATTGGATGATGCATCTTGCCGACGAGTTTCGTCACCGCGTCGCGCATCAGGCGCGTGTCGGCATCGAGCGTCATGACATACTGGATGCCTTCCGGCACGATGTTGGCGCCCGGAAGATAGGTGGTATCGCGATCGCCGCGGAGCAGAAGGTTCAGTTCGTGCAGCTTGCCGCGCTTGCGCTCCCACCCCATCCAGGCGCCCTCGTTTGGGTTGAAAAGGCGGCGGCGGTGCAAGAGGTAGAAGCGTGTTTTACCGTCACGGGCATATTTGGCGGCAAGCGCAGCGACCTCGCGCTTGGCATAATCGAGAATTTCCAGGTCAGCGTCTGTTTCCTCAAACTTGCCGTCGCGCCAGTCGCTCAAGAGCGCGAAATAGATCTCGCCGTGCGGATTGGCGAGATAGTGGACTTCAAGGTTGCGAACGAGTTCGTCGACCGTATCGCGGTCCGAAATCAGGCAGGGCACCACGACAAGCGTCTTCGCCTCCTCCGGAATGCCTTCCTTGAATTCGTAACCAACGAGCCGCGCCGGCCTTACCACGTAAGTGACGAGTGTATTGAAAAGGCCCGTCACACCTTCGGAAGCCGGCAATGCAAACATCAGCAAGAAGAAGAAAACGACCGGCAGCGGCATGTCCGCCTGCACGAGGAACCAGCCGGCGATCGCCATTGCCAATACCGTCAGGAAAATGACAGGCCCGGCGATGGCGAACCAGTTGAGGCGACGGACGAGACGCACGATCTGCTGGACCAAGAGCGGTTTGTAACCGACCGCCGCTTCCAGTTCCTTCAGCCGGCGGCCCACGACGAAAGCGCCGATATTGGTTTCGCGCGGATCGGCATTTTCCTGGGCAGCCGCCTCTTCAGCCAAACGGATCGCCACTTCCGCCACTTCCGCTTCGCTTCTACGAGAGCGGCGGGCGACCTGTTCGATGCGGTTTCGATAAGCGTTGCGCGATCCGAAATCGAGAGCTTGATAGTCCGTGCGCTCGCGGAAGATCCTGTCGATCTGCGAGACTTCCTCGAACCATACGCTCCATTCCGTATCGTCGATCTCGCGCAAGCTCTTGATGATGTTACCCATCGTCACGTTGCCGGACGAAAGGCGATTCTGCTCGGCGAGCATCACTTCTTCGGTATCGGTGCCGGCCTGCTCCAGCCGCTGCTCCAGCCAGGCGATCGCGAAGCCGGACGTCTGAGATGCGTTGCGCAAGCGATAGAGAAACTGAGTAGTGAAGGTGTTGTCGTTCGTCAGATCTTCAACGCCCTTGAGCAACCCGGCGCTCGCGGTCTCGTCGTTGAGACGGATAATCTCGTCGGCAACTTCATTCGCGCGACGGCGCATGTTGCGAGAGCGGTCGACGCGCGTAGCGATGCGGCGAAGGTTCTCGATCAGGACAAAACGTGTGAAAGAGGGCAACGCCCAGAGCTCGCCGATCTGAAGCGGCTCGTTGAGCTGGAAGCCTTCGACCATCGCCCCGAGCCCGTCATGGGACAAGCTGCTGTGCGTGTGGGCGACATACAGCCAGGCAAGCGCCAGAACACGCGGCATTTCCTCGCCGGCAACCGTCATCGTCGGAAGCTGGCGGTAGAATTTGCGCGGAAAATCGCGGCGGACTTCCTGAATCGCTTCCTCGACGATGTAGTAGTTGTCGAGCAGCCATTCCGCAGCCGGCGTAATTGTCGCGCCGGCATCCACATCGACAGCGGCCGCCCGATAGACCCGGAAGATCTCCTTCTCATTCTCCTTGAGACGTTGAAAGAAATCGAATCCCGCGAAGCCGGGCAGGCCGGACGTCCCCTCCCGCCCGAGTTTCTCGCCACATTCCCTCAAACCGTCGATGTTGAAGTAAGTCGAGCGGATGGAATCGTTGTGGTCTATCTGCTTGGCTTCGATTTCGCGTGAGGAAACTGGCGACGTATTGTGAAGGGACATGGATACGGCTTCTGGGTGAAAACTCTTGGGGGTTTGTCGGCCTCGCCTTACTCGGCCTGCATCAGAAGCGCCAGTTATCATTTTGATTATGGTGACCATCTGACGCAAATCCGCGAAGAAGGGAAATAGAGGGCGGCCTCGATATTGCAAATGATTGACCGAAATCTATTGCCCGCTTTTCGCGGATTGACACATCTTCCGCCTCTAGCCGGGGCAGCCTGAATAGAGGCTGAACGGAAGTGGGCTATGGATAATGCGCGGAATTTCCCCACAGATGCAATGTACGCATTTCTCCTCTTTGATACTCCTGCATGGCGTGAAATTTGATCGCCGGCAGGTTACCTCCGGCGGCTCACGCTGCTATTCATATGTCGAGCGGAAAGATATGGCCTCGGTTCGCCCGCAAACAATCCAATCGAAATTCCGGTACTTTGAGAAATGACGATCCAGTTTTCCAATTACATGGCCGAACTGATAGCGACCCGCCGCTACCTTCATCAATATCCCGAGCTCGGACTTTCGGAGTTCAACACGGCTGATTTCATCGCCAGGCAGCTCATCGAGTTCGGGTACGAAGTCACTCGTGGCCTTGGCCGGACCGGGCTCGTCGCGACACTCAGGAATGGCGTCAGTAATCGCGCCCTCGCTATCCGTGCCGATATCGACGCACTGCCGATCGAGGAGGAGACCGGCGTCGAATATGCCAGCAGGAACAAAGGCTTGATGCATGCCTGCGGTCATGACGGCCACACCGCCATGCTACTGGGAGCCGCCAGGATCCTTGCGGAGCGGAAGAATTTCGACGGCACGATGCACCTGATCTTCCAACCAGCCGAGGAAAATTTCGGCGGGGCAAAGCTGATGATCGACGACGGCCTTTTCGAGCGCTTTCCCTGTGACGCCGTCTTCGGCCTGCATAACGATCCAAGCCTGGCTTTCGGGCAGATCGGCGTGAAGGACGGCGCCATGATGGCGGCAGTTGACGAATGCCGCATCGTCGTCAACGGCCGCGGCGGCCATGGTGCCGAGCCTCAGGACACCGCCGATCCGATCGTCTGCGGCGCAAGCATCATCATGGCGCTGCAGACAATCGCCTCGCGAAACGTTCATCCGCTCGATCCGACGGTCGTTACCGTCGGAGCCTTTCATGCCGGCACGGCCAGCAACGTGATTCCAGAGCGGGCGGAGATGGTTCTGACGATCCGCTCCTTCGATCCGATCGTCCGCAATGAACTGGAAAATCGCATTCGCATGATCGCCGAAGGTCAGGCGGCAAGCTACGGCATGACTGTGACGATAGACTATAAACGCGGCTATGAGGCGACGATCAACCACCAGACGGAAACGGCGTTCGTTCGCAATCTGGCCAAGCGGGTCTTCGGCGAGGAAAAGGTCGTCGATTTGCCGCGTCCATCGATGGGCAGCGAGGATTTTGCCTATATGCTGGCAGAGCGGCCAGGGACCTATTTTCTCCTCGGCACCAAGCGCAGTGACAACGACCCGCCGCTGCATCATCCGCGCTTCGATTTCAACGATGACGCGTTACCGATCGGCACGAGCTTCTGGGTGGAACTTGCCGAAGCCTATCTGCCGATGAAATAGCCTGAAAATTGCAACACCTCCCGAGCCGGTAGAGCGCGGAAGGTGTATGGTGCGATCCTGGAAAGGATCGGAAGCTTAAGGGAACAGGCCGAGCGTCACTGCCCCAAGGAAGATGAAGGCTGCGATCACCAGAGCGGTATTGGTAACCCACTGCCATTTGCTTGTGAAGGCGACGTTGCGAACTGGGAAGGACCGTGTCTGATGCTGAGCTCGCTGCATGGATATCTCCCGGGTTCTGGTTTGCCCTTTCAGAGCACTCCTATGTTAACTTATCACGATTAACTCGATAGAGATAATGTTTCACCCGATACGCGTGCGGTAGAAAATCCTTTTTTCTTAACGGCGGCTTTGACGAGTTAACAGTTTATTATACCCCGGCCATGCCGGCCGCCAATTAGGCAGGAAACTTGTCGAGCGCCAGGCGGAAGACATCGACGTCGATATTGCCGCCGGAGCACACAGCAATCACCGTGTCGCCCAGTGTCTCACCATGAAAAAGAGCAGCCGCCAACGCCACCGCACCACCCGGCTCGACCACGATCTTCAGGCGGCTGAAGGCAAGCACCACCGCATGAAGCGCCTCGTCCTCGGTAACGACCAGACCTGGGCCGCAGAGCCGCGACATGATCGGAAATGTGATGTCGCCCGGCTGAGGCGTAATGATTGCATCGCAGAGTGAACCGGATTGCGCCGCATTCCGCTCGATCTTTCCGGATGCAAGAGAACGCGTCACATCATCGAAGTCCTGCGGTTCGCAAGGATGGACACGGAACTGCGGTGCCTTGGCTTCGAGTGCCAGTGCAACGCCGGAAATGAAACCGCCGCCACCTGTCGGCACGAGAACATCCGCCTTCCCGATCCCCTCTTCCTTGGCCTGCTTTGCAATTTCAAGACCGGTCGTTCCCTGACCGGCAATAACCAGCGGCTCATCGAAAGGCTTGATCAGCGTCAGACCGCGCTCCCGCGATAGCCTCTCGCCGATTGCATCGCGATCCTCGTTGGCTCGGTCGTAAAGCACAACCTCGGCGCCATAGGCGCGAGTGTTCTCGATCTTGATGCGGGGAGCGTCGGACGGCATGACAATGACGCTCGGAATACCGTGCATTCTGGCCGCTAGCGCGACACCCTGTGCATGGTTGCCGGAGGAAAAGGCAATCACCCCTTTGGCGCGCACCTCTGTCGGTAGAGCCGAAATCGCAGACCAGGCCCCCCGAAATTTGAAAGAGCCCGTATGCTGCAGGCATTCCGGCTTTACAAAGATGCGCCGACCGGCGATCTCGTCCAGGAATGGAGAAGAAAGCAGCGGTGTTCGGCGCACGTGACCAGCGAGGCGGACACGGGCGGCTTCGATCATGGCGATATCAGTCATGCGAAAATCCAGTCGAGGGGAGAGGGGATGGGCCGGCTGGCAACCCTAACGATGCCTTTGGCCGCCGTAAAGATTGAAGCAACAGCATCAGCCGGTCTCTACCGCCTCGGCAAATGGCAGCTTGCCGAGCTTCAGCACGGCCTTGATTGGCAGGTGGTCGGAGGCAAGCCGGGCAAGCGGCGTATCATGGGTCTTCACGGCGTCGATGAGCCCCGGGCGGTTCGCCATGATCCGGTCGAGCGCCAGAACCGGCAAGCGAGAGGGAAAGCTCGGTACGGCTGCAGGCAAGCCGAAGACGGAGGCAAGCGTGTTGAGCGAGGACCGGTCGCCCAGCCGCCATTCGTTGAGATCGCCCATCAATACGGTCGGCTGCTCTTCGCGCGAACTCAGGATATCGAGAATGACGCGCGCCTGCTGATGCCGCGAGCGGTTGAGCAGGCCGAGATGCGCCGCAATGATACGGAACATGCTGCCGTCCTTGAGTTCGAGTTCCGTGATAAGCGCACCACGCGGCTCAAGCCCGGGTAACTTCACCTGGTGCACATCGCGGACCAGGCCCTCGCGAAGGAAGACCGCGTTGCCATGCCAGCCATGAGCCTTGGTGACTCCATTGACAGGGACCGGAAAAAGCCCGGTCTCCCGCTCCATCCACGCAAGATCCAACAACCCCCGCCGTTCGCCGAACCGGGTATCGGCTTCCTGGAGGGCGAGCACATCGGCTCCGATCTCGCGGATCACATGGCTGGTTCGAGCAGGATCGAACTTGCCGTCGACGCCAACGCATTTATGGACATTGTAGGAGGCGATCAGCATGCCCTTGCTGCGATCATGGGGCTCATGGCCCCCCACGCCCCGAGTCTTGTGCGCTCGGATGGATGCCAGAATGCTTGCTGAGAGATTTGGGCGTTTTTCCCGCATGATCTGAAAGGCTATTCGCATACACACAAACTATACGATAATCCGCTTGCTGATCCAGCTTTTCCCATCATCACTAGAGATAAGGCGAACCCAGCCAAAGCACCCGCTCGATGAGCCGCACGAGGAAGGGCCTGGACTGTAATCCATCAAGCGTCACTTCGGTCGCCGAAGAAATCGCCAGATCGATCCTTCGTTCCAGCGCTTCGGCAAAATGGCGATCGAGAACTTCAAGATCCACCTCGAAATTGAGCCGCAGCGACCGTGGATCGAGATTTGAGGAACCGATATAGGCCCAACATCCGTCGATTGCCATCAGCTTGGAATGGTCGAAAGGCCCCGAAGCACGCCATATACGGCAATAGTTCTTCAGCATCTGGTCAAACTGCGCCGTCATCGCACGGTCGACCAGAACGAGATTATTGGCGGTGGGCACGACGATATCGACTGCCACACCGCGCCGTGCTGCAGTAATCAGTGCGGTGATCAGTTCCCGGTCCGGCAGGAAATAGGGCGAGACGATCCGGATTGAGGAGCGCGCCACGGAAAAAGCACCCATCAGCATCTTGTGGTTCGTCTCGACGCTCCGGTCGGGACCGGAGGAAACCGCCCGAATGAAAACCGGATTCCCTGGCTCCGTTTCGGACGGATCGAGCGCCCAGGGTTCCCCTGTCAGCATTTCCTCAGTCGCAAATCGCCAATCAGCCGCGGCAATTGCAAAGAGATCGGCCACGACCGGCCCCGTGATCTTGAAATGCGTATCGAGGGAACATTTCTCGCGGCTGAATTCGCGCGAAAAGCCCTCGCGGATATTCATGCCGCCGGTAAAAGCCACCCTGCCGTCGATGACCAGGATTTTCCGGTGGGTCCTGAGATTCGCATAGGGCAATCGCAGCCCCATAATGACGTTGCCGTTAAAGACATCGACCGTGACGCCGCCATCTCGGAGTATGCCGAGCACACTCGGCACCGAATACCGGGCGCCGACGGCGTCGATCAGAATGCGCACTTCGGCACCGCGTTTTACGGCCGCGATCAGCGCGTCGACAAATCGCTGACCGATCCGGTCGCGATCGAAGATATAGGTCTCGAGGATGATGCTGCGTTGCGCCTGGCCGATCGCCTCCAGCATCGCGCCATAAGCTTCGTCGCCAGTATCGAGCGCCAGGATCGTGTTGCCGGTCGTCAGGCGATGATGCGTCACACGATCGCCAAGTGTTTTCATTGCTCGGAACCTGTAACCGAATTGCCCGGTCACCAGATCATCGGTAGCGTCATAGGAAGCAAAATGAGCGCGGATATCTCCCTGGAGCAGCGCTCGACGATCGCTGATGACGGTACGGCGTATGCGATTGATACCGGCGATCAGATAGAGTAGCGCCCCGACAATCGGGGAAAGGACGATGATGCCGACCCAACCGACCGCAGAACGCACCTCCTCTTTCGTCATGGCGGCATGAATCGCCGCTGCCGTTCCCGCCAGGACCGAAATGGTGAAGAGGATATGCGGCCAATAGGTCTCAGCGAGCTCAAGCATGACGCGAAATATAGGCGCGCGCGCATTTTGCGCAATCGGAGCCGAACGGTGACCTTATTAAGTCCGGCTCCGAAAGACTGTCAGGCAGAAAGCTGCTTCTGGAAAGCGTTGAGCGAGTCTTCGAACAGGTCGAAGACCGCATCCACTTGGCTCTCACTAATTATCATTGGCGGGCAAAGCGCCAGTGAATCACCGATGGCGCGCGAGATGAGCCCTTTTTCCAGCATGACTGCAAGCAGCTTCGGGCCGAGTTCGCCGGCAGCGAACCCGTCGCGCGGCTTGAGTTCCAAGGCACCGATCAGACCGGTGCCACGGGCCTCGATCGCCAGAGGATGGCTTTCCATTGCCTTCAGCCGGCTCTGGAATTTCGGTGCCAACGCCCGCACGTTGCCGACAAGATCGCGCTCCTCGATGATCGCGATGTTCTCCAGAGCCACGGCCGCTGCAACCGGATGGCCGGCTGCCGTCACCCCATGGCCGAATGTGCCGATATTCGCCGATTCGTCGGCAAGTGGCTGGTAAACCTTCTCGTTGATCAGCAGCGCTGAGATCGGCTGGTAGGACGACGAAATCTGTTTGGAGACGGTGATGATGTCCGGTTCCAGCGAAAAAGTCTCGGTGGCGAACATCTTACCGGTGCGGCCGAAGCCGCAGATCACTTCGTCGGCGATGAAGAGGATGTCATATTTCTTCAGTACCTTCTGGATTGCTTCCCAATAGCCCGCGGGCGGCACGATGACGCCGCCGGCCCCCATGACCGGTTCGCCGATGAAGGCCGCAACCGTCTCCGGACCTTCCCGCAGAACCAGATCCTCAAGGTCCTTCGCGCAACGCTCGACGAAGGCCGATTCGGTTTCACCTTCCTGCTTGAAGACGCGGTAGTGCGGGCAGGTCGTATGGAAGATGCCCGGTAGCGGCAGGTCGAAGGAACGATGGTTGTTCGGCAGGCCGGTCAGGCTGGCACTGGCGATCGTCACACCATGATAGCCCTTGATACGGGAGATGATTTTCTTCTTCTCCGGCTTGCCCAAGGCATTCGAGCGATACCAGACCATCTTCATCGCCGTGTCATTGGCCTCGGAACCGGAATTGGTGAAATAGGCCTTGGACATCGGCACAGGTGCCATCTGTATCAGCTTCTCGGCCAGTTCGACGGAGGGACCGTGACTGCGAGCCGTGAAGGTGTGGTAGTATGGGAGCTTCGCCATCTGCCTGGCGGCCGCTTCGACGAGACGGTTCTCGCCAAAGCCGACCGCAACGCTCCACAGCCCGGCCATGGCCTCGATATACTTCTTGCCATTGTTGTCATAGACATAGACGCCCTCGCCGCGATCGATCACCAGTGAACCGTCACGCTCCAGCGCCCGGGCATTGGTGTAGGAATGAAGCTGGTAAGCCTTGTCGCGGGCTTCGATGGAATTGGGCTGAATAGTCACGACGGACCTCCTGTGAAACATGCGGAACGCATAAAAATTTCATAGGCGGAAACGGCGAGATTGGACAGCCCAAATCGCCGCGCTCAAGCCGAACACCGTTCAAAATAATTGACGCGTCAATCAGCGCATTTGGTCATTTGACCGTCATCGCCGCGACGGGCGGCTCGGCTCCGGGCGGAATGGGACTGGTGTATTCCTGGCCCTTGCGACGCTTCTTGAGATCCCCCCAGGCGGCTTCACGAAGCTGCTCGCTTTCGATTGCCGCAAGGCCGGTCGCAGCCATCGCCTTGGCGGCGGAAACCATGCCCTTGTGGGCAAGCGCGCTCTGCCCCTGCGCCACCACCTGCCAGGTATGAAGCTGGGTGCCGACGGCGAGCGTCGCACCATAGGCCTGCACGGTCGGCACGACCCAGCTCACATCGCCGACATCCGTCGACCCGCCCATTTGCCTCACCTCGTTGTGAGCTGGTAGGACGAAATCCGCCAGCGGGATGTCCCTTGGCTCGAGGCGTTCCTGATTCCAGCTCGCGGCAATATCTTCCGGCGTCAGAGTCGCACGTATCTTCTCGGCGAACGCAACATCGGCTTCATCGAAAGGCGGCGGTCCCATGCTGTCCCAGATGTCCTGCATCGCATCCATCAGCGGCTTGTTGACGATGAGGTTGGAAACGCCTGCAAGGATCGTGCTTTCGACCTTGGTCTCGGTCATCAGCGCCGCCCCCTCGGCGATCTTCTTCACACGTTCGATCAACGCCAGAAGGCCAGGCAGTTCAGGCGCACGGACGACATAACGAACCTTGGCATGCGCCTGCACCACGTTCGGCGAAATGCCGCCGGTATCGAGGACCGCATAGTGGATGCGGCAATCGGAAGGCATGTGCTCCCGCATATAATTGACACCGACATTCATCAATTCAACGGCATCGAGCGCGCTGCGGCCAAGCTCCGGCACGGCCGAAGCATGCGCTGCCCTACCTGTGAAAGTGAAATCGATCCGGCAGTTGGCAAGCGAGGTCTCCCGCTGCACGCCGGCGAAATTGCTCGGATGCCAGCTGATGGCGATGTCGACATCCTCGAAGGCGCCGGCCCGCACCATGAACGCCTTTGCGGCGCCGCCTTCTTCCGCCGGGCAGCCGTAATAGCGCACGCGGCCGGGCGTGCCAGTCATTTCCAGCCAATCCTTGAGCGCGGTCGCCGCAAGCAGCGAAGCCGAGCCGAGGAGGTTATGGCCGCAGCCGTGACCATTGGCGCCGGGGATCAGCGGCTCTTGGTGAACCGCACCCGCCTTTTGACTGAGGCCGGCCAGGGCATCGTACTCGCCGAGGAACGCGATCACCGGCCCGCCCTCGCCCGCTTCGCCGATGAGAGCGGTCGGGATGCCGGCCACATTTTCCGTGATCCGAAAACCTTGCGCCTCCAGCATTTCGCGGTGCGCGGCGGCGGAAAGCTTCTCCATGTAGCAAGTTTCCGGCGTCTCCCAGACACGGTCCGCAAGATCGGTGAACACTTCCGTCTTGCGGTCTATGAAATCCCAAACGAGCGGGAGATTGGAATTGCCTGTCGTCATAAAAATCGTTGCCTCGATACGCCTATGCCTCTGGGAGGCCCGAACCGTACTCCATTTTGGCTCGATGACAATGCGGCGACGCAGCAAAATTGACGCTACGGAAAGATGAGGCATTGGAAAAGCGGATGTGATCGGCATGCGAATTTTAGCATCTCGACAACGAGATCATAATCGCTATGCTCTCGCGCCGCAGCCCGCCGAAAATCCAAGGAATGGATCTAAAATAATAAGAACATACGGGGATTTTGCCAAATTTGTGGAAATTTTTCTAAAAAATGAAATGCAAGCGGAATTCGATACGGGCGATCCCGATCGATGCCAAAGGCGACCAAGGTGGAGATGCGCGGCGCAAGCTGGGGCAGGTCGTCAGGAGAAATTACTGTAATGGGCGACGGCAAGTTTCGCCGACCGGGAGGTGAATAACAAGAATATCAAGCTTGAAGCGCCCTGCGGCGCATCATCCTAACGACACAAATCAACCGGGTCGGGCAACCGGCCAGAGGTCACAGGGAGACCATTATGAAATACAAGCTCACCCTTGCCGCAGCACTTCTGTCGGCAACGTTCTTTGCCAGTGCAGCCAGCGCCAAGACCTTCGTTTACTGCTCCGAAGGTTCTCCGGAAGGTTTCGATCCCGGCCTTTACACCGCCGGCACGACCTTCGACGCTTCCGCTCATCCCATCTACAACCGTCTGCTCGAGTTCAAGCCGGGCACGACGCAGCCGGAGCCGGGTCTCGCGGAAAGCTGGGAAATTTCGCAGGATGGCACTGTCTACACCTTCAAGCTGCGGCAGAACGTGAAGTTCCAGACGACCGACTTCTTCACGCCCTCCCGCACCCTGAATGCCGATGACGTCGTCTTCTCCATTGGTCGTCAGATTGATGCGAAGAATGCGTGGAATCAGTATATCCCCGGCGCAGCCTGGGAATATGCTGCCGGCATGGGTTTCCCGGAGCTCATCAAGTCCGTCGAGAAAGTTGACGACCTCACGGTGAAGTTCACGCTGAACAAGCCGGAAGCTCCGTTCCTCGCCAACCTTGCCATGCCCTTTGCTTCGATCATGTCGAAGGAATATGCCGACAGCCTCGACAAGACCGGCAAGAAGGAGCAGCTCAACCAGATGCCGGTCGGCACTGGTCCGTTCATCTTCGTCGGTTATCAACAGGATGCGGTCATCCGCTACAAAAAGAACGCCGACTATTGGGGTCCGGCGCCGAAGATCGACGATCTCGTTTTCGCGATCACGACTGATGCAGCCGTTCGGTACCAGAAGCTGCAGGCCGGCGAATGCCACCTGATGCCGTATCCGAACGCCGCCGACGTCCAGTCCATGAAGTCCAACCCCAACCTGACCGTGCTGGAACAGGAAGGCCTGAACGTAGCTTATTTCGCCTACAACACCACCCAGGCTCCCTTCGACAAGGTCGAAGTCCGCAAGGCGCTCAACAAGGCGATCAACAAGAAGGCCATCGTCGACGCCGTCTTCCAGGGCATGGCAACGCCCGCTAAAAACCCGATCCCGCCGACCATGTGGTCCTACAATGAATCCACTCAGGATGATGCGTATGACCTCGACGCAGCCAAGAAGATGCTGGCTGATGCCGGCGTCAAGGACCTCTCCATGAAGGTCTGGGCGATGCCGGTTTCGCGTCCTTACATGCTGAATGCTCGCCGCGCCGCCGAGATCATCCAGGACGATTTTGCCAAGATCGGCGTCAAGGTCGAGATCGTGTCCTACGAATGGGCTGAATACCTGGATCGCTCCAAGGCCAAGGATCGTGACGGTGCCGTTATCCTCGGCTGGACCGGCGACAACGGCGATCCGGACAACTTCCTCGACACTTTGCTGGGCTGCAATGCCGTCGGCGGCAACAACCGTGCTCAGTGGTGCAACAAGGAGTTCGACGATCTGGTGAAGAAGGCCAAGGTCACGTCTGATCAGTCCGAGCGCACCAAACTCTACGAACAGGCTCAGACCGTCTTCAAGAAGGAAGCTCCCTGGGCGACACTCGATCACTCCCTTTCCGTCGTCCCGATGCGCAAGGGTGTCACCGGCTTTACCCAGAGCCCGCTTGGCGACTTTACCTTCGAAGCCGTCGATATCGCCGAATAATTAGACACTCACGATATTTTTGCCGCGGGACGCGTTGCGTTTCCCGCGGCATTTTCTTATGAGACGCCGAAAAATGTGGCGATGACGCCTCAATTGCCGTTTCCATGGCTTGACAAGCCCATGAATCGGCCAAGACCGAAAAACCATCGAAGGTTTAGAATGTTTGGCTTCCTGTTGCGGCGTCTTGCCGTGTTGATCCCGACCTTCATCGGGGTCTCGATTATCGCCTTTTCGTTTATCCGATTGCTGCCAGGCGATCCTGTCGCATTGCTCTCGGGCGAACGCGTCATGTCGCCGGAGCGCCACGCGTTGATCAGTCAGCAGCTCGGCCTCGACCGGCCAATGGTAATTCAATACCTGGATTATCTCGGAGGCGTTCTGACCGGGGACTTCGGCTCTTCCATCGTTTCGAAGAAACCGATTCTCGACCAGTTCCTCGCGCTCTTTCCCGCCACTGTCGAGCTTTCGCTCTGTGCGATCATCATCGCTGTCGCACTCGGTATCCCGGCAGGTGTGATAGCGGCGATCAAGCGTGGATCGTTTTTCGATCAGGCGCTGATGGGCGTGGCCCTCGTGGGCTATTCGATGCCGATCTTCTGGTGGGGCCTCCTGCTCATCATCTTCTTCTCCGGTATCCTGCAGTGGTTTCCGGTCTCCGGCCGGATCTCACTGATGTTCTTCTTCCCGCCGGTCACCGGCTTCATGCTGATCGACTCGCTGCTCTCCGGCCAGAAAGGCGCCTTCGCCTCTGCGCTGAGCCATCTCGCACTTCCCTCGATCGTACTGGCGACCATTCCTCTCGCGGTCATCGCCCGCCAGACGCGTTCGGCCATGCTGGAAGTCCTGTCGGAAGATTACGTTCGCACCGCCCGCGCGAAAGGCCTATCGCCCTTCCGTGTCGTCGGCATTCATGCATTGCGCAACGCCATGATCCCGGTCATCACCACGATTGGCCTGCAGATTGGCGTCATGCTTGCTGGTGCCATTCTCACGGAAACGATCTTCTCGTGGCCGGGTATCGGCAAGTGGATGGTCGACAGTGTCTTCCGTCGGGACTATCCGGTTATCCAAGGCGGGTTGCTGCTGATCGCGGGCATCATCATGCTCGTCAACCTCATCGTTGATCTACTCTACGGCCTGATCAATCCCCGTATCCGGCATTAAGAAGGAGAAAATCCCATGGCCGATATCATGGTCGACAAGGCGCCTGAACCAGTCTCCAGCGCTGCGCTGCGCCGCCAGATGCTAAAGGAATTCTGGTTCTATTTCTCGGAAAATCGTGGCGCCGTCATTGGCCTCTTCGTTTTCCTTCTGCTCGTTGTTGTCGCTGTTCTTGCGCCTCTCATCGCGCCCCATTCGCCTTTCGAACAGTATCGCGACGCGGTTCTTGTGCCGCCGATCTGGACCGAAGGCGGACGCGCCAGCTACCTGCTCGGCACCGATCCGGTTGGCCGCGACATCCTCTCGCGCCTGATCTACGGCGCGCAATATTCGCTTTTCATCGGCGTCTTCGTGACGACGCTGTCGCTGACCGGCGGCATTCTGGTCGGCCTCATTGCCGGATATTACCGCGGCTGGGTGGATACCGTCATCATGCGCCTGATGGACATCATCCTCGCCTTCCCGTCGCTGCTGCTGGCACTCGTGCTCGTCGCGATCCTCGGCCCCAGCCTGACGAACGGCATGATTGCGATTGCGCTCACCCTCCAGCCGCATTTCGTGCGCCTGACCCGTGCAGCGGTCATGGCCGAGAAGACTCGCGATTACGTGACGGCGGCGCGCCTTGCCGGTGCCGGCCCGCTCAGGCTGATGTTCCGCACCATCCTGCCGAACTGCACGGCGCCGCTGATCGTCCAGGCGACGCTTTCCTTCTCGAACGCCATCCTCGATGCAGCCGCTCTCGGCTTCCTCGGAATGGGCGCTCAGCCGCCGGCCCCGGAATGGGGCACGATGCTCGCCGAGGCACGGGAATTCATTCTGCGCGCCTGGTGGGTCGTCACCTTCCCCGGCCTTGCAATCCTCGTTACCGTGCTTGCCATCAACCTGATGGGCGACGGTCTGCGCGATGCGCTCGACCCGAAACTGAAGAGGTCCTGAACATGGCGCTTCTGCAAATCGACAATCTCACCGTCGAGTTCGAAACCGCAACCGGCTGGTTCAAGGCCGTTGACGGCGTTTCCATGTCCGTCGAAAAGGGCGAAGTTCTCGCCATCGTCGGCGAATCCGGCTCGGGGAAATCCGTCGCCATGCTTGCCGTCATGGGGCTTCTCCCCTGGACCGCGAAGATTACAGCGGACCGGATGCTTTTCGAAGGTCGCGACATTCAGAAGATCAGCCCGGCTGAGCGCCGCAAGCTGATCGGCAAGGATATCGCGATGATCTTTCAGGAGCCGATCGCCAGCCTGAACCCGTGCTTCACGGTCGGCTTCCAGATCGAGGAAGTATTGCGCATCCATCTCGGCCTCGGCAAAAAGGAACGCCGCGCTCGTGCAATCGAACTGTTCAAGCAGGTGGGCCTGCCCAATCCGGAAGAGCGGCTGAACCACTTTCCGCACCAGATGTCCGGCGGCCAGTGCCAGCGCGTGATGATCGCGATCGCGATCGCCTGCAATCCCAAGCTCCTGATCGCCGACGAGCCGACCACCGCGCTCGACGTGACGATCCAGAAGCAGATCCTCGAT
Source organism: Neorhizobium phenanthreniclasticum (assembly GCF_040066075.1). Taxonomy (NCBI): domain Bacteria; kingdom Pseudomonadati; phylum Pseudomonadota; class Alphaproteobacteria; order Hyphomicrobiales; family Rhizobiaceae; genus Neorhizobium; species Neorhizobium phenanthreniclasticum. The sequence goes on along the minus strand of NZ_JBEAAL010000003.1, from coordinate 55,865 downwards.
CTCATCATGTCGCTGCAGGCCAAGAACGGCATGGGCCTGATCATGATCACCCATGACATGGGCGTCGTAGCCGAGACCGCCGACCGCGTCGTCGTGCAGTACAAGGGCCGCAAGATGGAGGAGGCCGACGTGCTTTCCCTCTTCGAGAGCCCGAAGAGCAACTATACGAAGGCGTTGCTGGCGGCCTTGCCGGAAAATGCCACCGGCGACCGCCTCACCACCGTTTCCGCCTTCTTTGACGGCAATCCGGAACCAGCTCCGGGAGTAAGCGCATGACTGAAAACACCATGCTCGATGTGCGCAATATCAAGCGCGATTACGAATTGCCGGGTGGCCTCTTCAAGCCGAAGAAGATCATCCATGCGGTAAAAGGCGTTTCTTTCAAGCTCGAACGCGGCAAGACACTTGCGATCGTCGGCGAATCCGGCTGCGGCAAGTCGACACTCGCCCGAATGATCACTTTCATCGACGAGCCGACCTCCGGTGATCTGCTGATCGACGGCAAGAAGGTCGATACCCGTCCCGGCCACCTGACTCAGGAGATGCGCCAGAAGGTGCAGATCGTCTTTCAGAACCCCTATGGCTCGCTCAACCCGCGCCAGAAGATCGGCGATGTGCTCGGCGAACCGCTGGCGATCAATACCGGCATGTCGGCGGAGGAACGGCGGCATCGCGCCAACGAAATGCTGAAGAAGGTCGGTCTCGGCCCGGAGCACTACAACCGCTATCCGCACATGTTCTCGGGCGGCCAGCGCCAGCGCATCGCCATTGCCCGTGCGCTGATGATGAACCCGAAGCTGCTGGTGCTGGACGAGCCGGTTTCGGCACTCGACCTCTCGGTACAGGCCCAGGTGCTGAATCTGCTTGCCGATCTTCAGGACGAGTTCAACCTCACCTACGTGTTCATCAGCCACGACCTTTCGGTGGTGCGCTATATCGCCGACGAGTTGATGGTGATGTATTTCGGCGAGGCGGTGGAGTATGGCACCCGCGACGAGGTCTTCTCCGACCCGAAGCACGAATATACACGCACGCTTTTCGCCGCGACGCCCCGCGCGGATATCGAATCCATCCGCGCCCGTATCGCCAGGAAGAACGCGGCAAAAGCCGTCGCCTGACTACTCCACAAACACTCTGACGCTGGCGGCCCGACCGGCAGCGTCGATCACCGTCAGCGTTGAATAGCCGGCGCCGTCGGGCGTCCATTCGTTGGTACGGCGGCGGGAAATGTCGCTAAGCGGCCTGCCGTTGGCGAGCCAGCGGAAAGGCGCCCGCCCGCCTTGCAGCTTCAACACCAGTGGCGAGATTTCCCCGGTTTGGGCGCCTAGGTCGACCCGCGCACCTTCGGGCGGATAAACGATCTGTGGCGCCGGTTCCCGCGCGGATGCGGAAATGAGACCATTCGCCGTCATCGAGAAACGCCGCTGGCTGATTGGCAAGTCGGACTGCGCAAGCCGTATGGCGCCCGCAGGTGCTGGAGGCAAAGGCGTGATCGGCACGCCGGATTTCGAGAATGCTTCAAAGAGGATCGGTGCCGCCGTCTGATAACCGGCAATGCCTGGTACCGCACCATTGTCCGGTCGACCGACCCACACGCCCAGCACATATCGCCCATCGAATCCGACCGACCAGGCATCGCGATAGCCGTAGCTCGTACCGGTCTTGTAGGCGATGCCAAGCCTGCGGCTTCCTTGCGGCGGCAGGACGTCCGAGAGGATATCCGCGACATTCCAGACCGCCTGCGGCTCCAGCAGCGGCTCACCTTCGATCGCGCTAGGCTGATCCTTGATTCCGTTGCCGACCCTGACCGGAATGCCCCGATTGGCAAGCGCTGCATAGGCCTGCACCAGATCCTTCAGCGTAATGCCCACTCCACCCAAACCAATTGCTAACCCTGGCGCCTCGTTGGGCGGCAGAACCGGGCGCACCTCGGCACGACGGAAGCGGATCATCAACCGCGATGGCCCGACCGCATCGAGCAGTCGCACCGCCGGCACGTTGAGCGACAATTGCAATGCCTGCCGGACACTCACATCGCCCTGATAACTCATATCGAAGTTCTTTGGCCTGTAGCCGAAGAAATCCGCTGGCCTGTCTTCGATGATCGTCTCCTGGCTGACAAGGCCCTGTTCGAAGGCAAGGCCATAAATGAAAGGCTTCAGCGTCGAGCCTGGCGAGCGGTAGACGCGCGTCATATCGATCCAGCCGGAGCGGCTGGCATCGAAATAATCGGCCGATCCCACTTCGCCGACGATCGCGCCGGTCGTCACATCGGCCATCACCATCGCGAGCGAAATTTTTGGCGCGAGCTTTGTCGCCGCCTCGCGGGCGACCTGTTCCAGCCCCTGCTGAATGCTGCGCTTGAGCGTCGTCCTGTATTCCTGGGCCTTCGGCTGCCTGCGGATCGCCGCTTCGGCGAGATGCGCGGCATAGGCCGGCAACTGCAGGCGCCGCGTCGGGATCGCATCACCCGCGGCCCGTTCTGCCTCGCCATCTCCCAACAAATCCACGACGGCAGATCTCATCAGCACCCGCTCGCGCGCCACTTTGGCGGCGTTGAGATGCCGGTCCGGCCGCCGGCCTTCCGGCGATTGCGGCAGTGCTACCAGAAGCGCCGCCTCTGCCACCGACAGGCGGCGTGGCTCTTTGCCGAAATAGGCAAGGCTGGCTGCGCGCGCACCTTCCAGATTGCCGCCATAGGGCGCATGCGTGAGATAAAGCTCGAGGATTTGCTCCTTGCTCAGTCGCCTCTCGATCTGAAGGGCGCGGACAAGCTGCAGCAGCTTGGCGGAGACGGAACGGGTCTCGCGCGGCTCGATCAGCCGCGCCACCTGCATGGAAAGCGTGGAAGCGCCGGAGACGACCCGGCCGTTAGTGACGAGTTGCAGTGCTGCACGGCCGAGCGCCAGAGGATCGATGCCCGAATGGCTGCGGAAACGCTGGTCCTCATAGGCAATCAGCATCTTCAGGAAGCGCGGATCGACATCTTCAGTCGTCGTCTTCAGCCGCCAGCGCCCTTCCGGCGTCGCGAAGGCCCGCAACAGCTCGCCGTCAGCGTCCAGCACTTCTGCCGAGAAGACATGCGTCTTTTCAAGCGGCGGCGGAAAGGCCCTGTCGGCTGCGTCAAGGCCGACGATCAGCCCCGCCGCAGCGACAAGGCTGATGGCTAGACCGATCGAGAATTTCCATCTGCGCTTCATTGATTGAGCCGCCGCTTATTGCTTGACGACGACCTCCATCTTGCCCGTCGCGGTGCGCGCCGAGAATTGCGGACGATACATGTCCTCCACCTGCGCGGCCGGGTGATCGTAGACGCCCGGTGTTACGGCGCGGACGACATAGGCCAGCGTGATCTGCCGATTGTCGCCGGCGCTCCGGTCGAAGGCCGCAACGAAACGATCATTGCGGAATTCGGTATGAGCGGCCTGTACTTCCTCGATCCAATCAAAGTTGGTGAGGCTGGCACTGTTGACAATGCTCGGATTGTCGATTTCGAAACCTGCCGGCAACAGATCGCTGACGACGATACGCGATGGCCATTCATTGGTTTCGGTGATGCTCAGAACAACGACGTAACGCTCGTTCTGCTGCGCCTCGCTGACATTCACCTCCTCACCGGCCATATTGTAGTAGGTGCGGGTGATCTCGAAGCCGTCACCGCCGGCCGGCAGCGGCTGGGCCGGCGCAGCCACCGTTGTGATCGCCGCAGACAACGGATCGCCGCTATCGTTGCGGATCGTCACCGGATGATCGATGAGCGCATCTCCCGTCATCTGCGACATCAGTGTGCCCCGATGGTCCGCACCATTCACATTGAGCCGCAGGTTGTCATCACCCTTCTGCAAAGCACGAGCGGCGAGCAGCATCCAGGTCTGTTCCTGGGTACTTGTGTACTTCTTGGCACTCCACTCCCTGGCAACAATGTCCGCCAATGCCGGGACGATCGGCGGCACCGGCTTGCTTTCGGCGGCAAGCGCCAACACTGCAGCGCCGTCGCGCAACGACGAGCCGTAGTCGGAGCGCACCAGGCTCACCTTGTGAATCTGCGCCTGTTCCGACATCTGCAGGGAGTCCGCAAAGATGCTCTTCGACCGCTGGGCATCGCCATAAAGCGAGAGGGCAGCAGCGATATGCGCTTTGGCCAGCGGTGTCGGAAAGTCGTTCAATGCCGTGTCCGCGTAATAGCGAAGGTCGCTGATCGCTGCCTTGCGATTGCGGGCGAGCACATAGAGTGCATAAGCGATCTCGTTGCCCTGATCGCGGACGTTGTTGGTGTAGCCCAGCGAGTTCTGCAGGCTTTCGAGAGCCTGAACCAACGCCTGTTCCGGGACGTCATACCCCTGCTCCCGGGCGCGGGAAAGAAAGTCCGTCACATAGGAATCGAGCCAGAGGTCGCCGCCGCCGGGTCCCCACAGGCCGAAACTGCCCGCCGAGGACTGGTAGGAGAGCACGCGATCGATCGCATCCTTCACCCGCTTCTTGACCTCCGCATCGTCGGCCAGACCGTTCTGTACCGCCATCTCGCTGAGATAGAGAAGTGGCAACGCCCGGCTGGTCGTCTGCTCGGCACAGCCGTAAGGGTAGCGGCTGAGGCTCATCAGCAATGCCGGAATGTCGAAGGCGTTCGAGCGACTGACATTGATGCTAACCGAAGCGCCCTGAAGTACGCTATCGGCGAGCAGGTTGGAATCGACCGTGACACTGGCGCCGGGCCGGAGATCGACCAGCCGTCGCTCGGTCACCGGCATCGCAGCCGGCCGTACCGGAATATTGAGCACCTGTTCTAATGACAGGCCGGACGCATTCGACAGGCGGATGGACACAGTCCCGTCACCCGGCTCGATACCGACCAACGGCAGTGTGACACTGGTCTTGGCTCCTGCGGCGAGTTCCACCGGCTTGATCCCGCTCTGACCGACGGCGACCGCATCGCTCGTCGTGACACTGAGGTCGTAAATGCCGGCAGGTCCATCGGCATTGGCAAGATCGAGCCTCAAATTGCTGTCGTCGCCGGGCGCCAGGAATCGCGGCAGACTTGCGGTGATCACGACCGGATCGCGGATCACCACATCCTTCACGCTATGCCCAACGCCGGTCTTCGACCAGGCGACCACCATGACACGCGCCGTGCCATTGAACTGCGGGATGTCGAAGGAGACATTGGCCTTGCCTTCAGCGTCGAGCTTCGCCGGTCCCGAAAAGAAGGCGACCAGCTTTTCCTTCGGCGGACTGCCCTGCAACGCAACGCTGCCGACGTCGCCGCCGGTGCGCAACCGCCCGGTCGCACCCAGCGAGCCGTCGATCAGTCTGCCGTAGATGTCGCGGATTTCAAGGCCGAGACGACGCTGGCCGAAATACCAATCATCCGGCGCCGGCGGCTCATAACGTGTGAGATTGAGGATGCCGACATCCACCGCAGCAACCGTGACATAGGCATTCTCATTGGCACCTGCTCCTGCCACCTGCACGGAAATATCGAGCGGTTGGCGCGGCAACGTCTTTTCCGGCGCATCGATCGACACCTGCAGATCGCGGCTTTCGGGATCGACCTTCAGCCAGGTAACGCCGATGGCACGCATCGGCATACGGCTCTCCTGTGCCTCGCCGGGACGATAAAGTGTCGCGGTGACGTAAGACCCGGCACCCCAATCGGCCGTGACGGGAACCTCCACCTCGCCGCCACTCTGACCAACGCTGACATTTTGCACCGAGATCAGGTCCTCGGAACCAGAGGTGACCATCAGTTCACCGGCATAACGCGACGAAACCTTGAGCCTGGCGGTTTCGCCGACCTTGTAGCTTGGCTTGTCGAGCGCGATTTCCAGCGCATCGGGGGTTTCGGTCGAGGTAGCGGTCACGAACCAACCGGCATCGAACTCCACACTGGAAACCGGACCGCCGACTTCGGTGGCCTCGATTTCCAGACGATAACGGCCCCAGTTGACCGGAACCGAAATCCTGCCACCGTCAGCCGTTACGTTCACGGTTCCATTGGCGATCTGACTGGTGCGGGTTACCGGCTCGAAACGCCAGGAGGAGCCATCGCGATACCACTGATAATCGCGCTCGACCTTGATCAGTTTCCAGGGCAAGCCCTGTATCGGCTGCTTCCGGCCATCCGCATCAACGACGATCACGGTGAAGTTGCCGACCGAGTTTTCGGCAAGGTCACCTGTAAATTCCGGCTTGATGCCGATCCGCGCGCCATCCGGTTTGACCGGCAGAGCGAGCGAGCGCTCGACGGCGCGGCCGCCGGCCTCCTGCATACGCACCACGATGTCCGCATTGACAAGTTGCGTCGTCGAGGGCACGTCGCTGACGGCAGCATCGAAAGTCGCCTTGCCATCTTCGTCGGTAGGTTCCAGCGCATCAAGCGGAATGCGCACGGCTTCCGTTTCTTCCTCATCAGCGAGGCCGAATTGGAAACCAGGAAAGGCGGCATTCTCACGCGTTGGTTTCAGTGTGATTTCGCCTTCGAGATCGAGGCCGGCGGCTGGTGCACCATAGAGAAAGCGACCATCGACATTGACCGATACCGGCTGGCCGATTTCGATTTCCTTTGCCTCGCTCGTCATGTCGAACTCGACGCGGTCCGGCACGAAATCGTCGACCAGGAAAGTCTTCTCGCCGATCGCCGAGCCTTTCGGATCGGTGAAAATCTGCATGGTCCAGGTGCCACGCATGGCGGTCTCGAGCAGCGGTAGGTCGAGCGCATAGCCACCGAGCGAGCCATTGTTGACCATGCGCCTATCCTCGACGCCGTCCGGACGCAGAAACACGAAGGTGAGCGGCAGATTTTCGATCGCCGTCGCATCGATGTTGCGGGCAAGCGCGCTCGCATGAACTGTCTCGCCGGGTCGATAGATGCCGCGTTCGGTCCAGGGCAGGATGTCGATTGCGCCGGGCGCCGGCCGGCCCGTCACCCCACGGTCTGAAAGGTCAAAACCGGCACGCGTCATGTCTAGGAAGACGTAATCCTGGCCGCTATTCTGAGCGGTCAGAACCGCCGGCACCATTCCCGCGGTGCCACGCATCAGACCCGCAGTGAAGACGGCGCGGCCATCCACATCAGTCCTGGCGGTGCCGAGAATTTCATTGTTTTTCGCAAGGAGCTGCAGATCGACGCCGGCAATGGGTTTCGCAGTGCCGAGCGAGCGGGCGAAGACATGCAGGCCGTCTGTACCGGCATAGGTCGTAAGACCGATATCGGACACCACGAACCACTGCGTCGCCTTGTTATCCCATTCCTGGGTCACGGCATTCGAGGCAGCGGCGGTCAGCACATAGACGCCCGGCTTGCGGGTTGGCAGCACTTCGTCGACCGGAAGGCTCGTCACCACGTCCTTGTTGAGTTCCTGGCCGGTGTCGATCGTGCCTTGCCAAACGAGTTCGCCGTTCTGCTCTTCGATCTGGTTGGCATTGTAGCCGTCCATTTGGGTCAGGAACTGCGAATTGGCGAGCAACGATGCGATGTTCCGGTCACCAATGCGGTAAAGTTTCAGATCCGCCTTTTCCGTGTTGACCGAAATGATCGGAATGCCGCGGCGGGCGGTCGAAGGCAACACAAAGCTGTCGCCGGTGAAACGCACCATCGGCGAGCGGTCCTTGACGTAAATGTCGATATCGACCTGTGCGACGAGCGGCTCGTCCACGGAGGAAGGCAGGCCACGACGAAGCGACAGCTTGTAGCGCTGACCGTGTGTCAGGCCTTCGACGCAGATCTGGTTGTCCTTGGCTTCCATCGCTTTCGGCGCCTGGCCGTCAAGCACCACAAACGGTGCGTAGTCCACGCCGGTCTTCACCAGAGGCTCCGAGAACTGTACGCAGGCACGTGGATTTGCACTGTCGGCATCAACCGTATTGCCGGTCACGCGAAAACCCTGGCGATCACGCAAATCGTTGTAAGCGGCCTCGACGGTGCGGGCATTCACCAGGGCAAGGCTTGCCTTATAGGCGTTGAGCGCTGATCGGTAGTTCTGCTGTTTGGCCAGCGCTGCGGCGAGAACCGCCAGCGCATCGGCGCGGCTTTGCGTCGTGCGGGAGAGCTCATAACCGTTGATCGCGGCAAGCGACCCTTCGCTATCGGCGCTGCTGTTGTCCTTTGCCGTGCCTGCAGCGCGGGCAAGCTCAATCCAGAGCGCACCATCATCCGGTGTGAGGGAAAGGGCGCCCTTGAAGTTATAGATTGCGGTATCGACGTTACCGCGGAGAAGTTCGCTCTGGGCGATGGTCTTCAGGTTCTCGACCCCGTAACCCTGCTGGTTGTCGCCGAGCGTCAATCCGTCCTTCTGTTCACGCGCCTGTTGCAGCAGGTCTTGCGAAAGGAAGGTGAGCTTCGGTGGCGCACCGAGATCCGGCTCTGCCGCTATCTCCACGATCTTGCCGGCAACGGCACCCTGGAAAGAGTTGAGCTGGCCGTAATCCGACTTCAGGAAGCACCATTTAGCTTTGGTATTGTAGGTGAAGGCCTTGCAGCCATTGTCGCCGATACAAGCCGCCTCGCATTGGGCCTGGCTGACATTCTTGACGGTTCTCAGATCAAAGCCGAGATAATCGCCGTCCTGCGTCGTCTCGACGCGGCGCTCAGCCGCAGCCAGGGGCGAGGCCAGAGCAAGCGAGGAGAAAAGAAGAGCGGAAAAGCCGAAAAATGCGCGCCTAGACATGATACGTCCCCCCGTGGCTGCCATCGGATGAGCCAGTTTTCTAATTTATGCAAGGACTTGTCAACGAACCTCGGCACCTGATGCTGCCGAATTTCGTGAAGATGCTGTCACAAAAGAGGATCTGTGCCGGAACGGATCAGGCCATCAGGCCCGCCGCCGTGAAGCCTCCATCGACCGCTAGAATTTGTCCGGTTATATAGGAAGACTGCCGATCATCGATGAGAAAAGCGACAGCCGAAGCAATCTCTTCCGGCCGCCCGTAGCGCCGCATTGGAACGGTGCGATGCCATTCCTCGCGGGTAGTGGCCGTATGGTTTTCCTTGACCATCGGTGTCTCGATTGGCCCCGGCGCGATGGCGTTGACGCGGATCAGGTCATCGGCGAGTTCAACGGCCATGATTTTCGTGAGCGTGATCAGTGCACCTTTGGAGGCGCCATAAGCCGAACGACCGAGATTGCCCTTGATGCCGGAAACCGATGCGATATGGACGATCGAACCGCCGCCGTTTTCATGCAGGACCGGTGCCAGCGCCTGCGAGAGGGCAAAGGCTCCGACAACGTTCACCTCGTAGATTCGCCTCAGCATGTCCGTGGTCGTGTCGGCAAAACGAACATTGGCTGCGATTCCCGCGCTGTTGACGAGCGCGGCAAGCGGAGCGGCGAGCGAATGGCATTGATCCGCAAGCCGCGCCACAGCCGCCTCGTCGGTCACGTCGAGTGCGACGGGCGTGAGCATTGCAGTGCGGTTCCCCATCTTCTCATCGAGACGCGCCAATGCGTCAGCGTCGCGATCGGCGGCAACCACATGCCAGCCGGCATCGACCAGAAGCTCCGTCGTCGAAAGGCCGATCCCCGATCCCGCACCCGTGACGACGACGCTCCGCATGTTCAGCTTCCTCGTTTTTCGATGATGACCAGTTCGAATGTGACGCCGACGGGATTATCGCCTCGCGCAAGCCTGCCGTGATAGATCACGCCCTCCGTATCGACGACTGCGGCGTCGACGGAGGCCCGAAGCCCATCCGCCGTATTTTCAAGCGAGCCGTTTTCGATAGCGATCTCGGTGGCAATGCAAGCGACCCGGTGTCCATCCTCGAAGACCGGTTCATTGATGCTGCCGATACCGTAAATATGGGCGCTCTCGATGCCGTGTTCCCGGCAAACCTCCTCGATCGCCATACCCACGTCCTCGTTGGGCCGCACCCGAAGCAGGATACCGTTCCCCGCGCCGCTTTCCCCCTTGGCTGAAAAGAGCGTGAAATTCGTCTCCGGGTCGGAAACGGAATCGAAGGTCGCGGTCGCACTTCCATAACCTCTGACGGGGATCGGCCGGCTCACCACACTATCGAACGGCAGAACATGCCCCATGCGCAGCATGCCCCCGCCCGTGTCCCAGATGCCGTGACAATGCAGGAAAGGCGAGCCTTCACGTTCGCCGAAGATCGCCGTCGCAGCCCGGAATTTGCCACCCGCTTCCGGCGCGAAGGTCGCGCTGTACCAGGCGGCATGCTCTTTATCGGGAGAGAAAGCCGGCAGCACATAGCGGAACGGATCGCAGGCACCGCCTTCGATGTTGACGAAACCGCCTTTGCAGCCGGCCTCGGAAAAAACACGCGCCACGCCGGCCATAAAGGTTTCGCCGGGCCGTAACACGCCTTCGATAGGCTGCAGCACAGTCCGCACTGCCTCTCGCCGCACCGGCGCGATCGGTCCCGGATGCTTAAGCTGCCGCAGCGCCGGCTTCTCATTAGCCGGCTTCAGATCTAGGTCACCCCGCGCCTGCAGTTCCTCGCGGATCATCTTCTTGGTGATCTTGCCATAAGCGGATTTCGGCAACGCGTCCCAGAAGATGAAGCGTTTTGGCATCTTGTAACGGGACATCTTGCCGTCGATGAAAGCGAACATCTCCTCTTCGCTGGCCGAAACGCCCGGCTTGGCAACACAAATCGCATAACCGACCTCGCCCCAGAGCGGGTCCGGTACGCCGAGGACTGCCACTTCGCTGATCGCGGGATGCGTAAGAAGCTTCTCCTCGATCTCTCGCGGATAGACATTCGAACCGCCGGAAATATACATGTCGGACGCGCGCCCGGTGATGTAGAGAAAGCCCTGGTCGTCCATATGGCCGAGGTCGCCGGTGCGGAACCAGCCGTTGCGGAACGCCTTTTCATTGGCTTCCGGATTGTCGTAGTAGCCGGCAAAGACCGCCGGGCCGATGACGCAGATTTCGCCTGTCTCGAAGGGAGCGACCTCCTCGCCCGTGTCGTTCTGGATCGAGACCTGCATGCCGGTGCGTTCGATGCCGCATGTACCGATCTTCACGCCCGCGCCGTCTTCCGCCGAATGCAGCGCCGGAGGCAACACCGTGATCGCGCCGGTCACCTCGCCGAGCCCGAAATATTGCACGATGACCGGGCCGAGGCTTCTCAAAGCCCGTTTCTGGTCCTCGCGATACATGGGCGCGCCGGCATAGATGACGTAGCGCAGCGAGGAATGGTCGTATTTCTCAGCCGCCGGATGCTCGACCAGGAGCTTCAGGATTGTCGGCACGGTGAACATCGTCGAGACGCGCCACGTCTCGATCAGCGCCCAGGCAGCATCGATATCGAATTTCTCCGTCGGCAACAGGATGGTCTTCACCCCATGCGCCACCTGCGTGAGTTGGTGCACGCCCGCACCATGAGAAAGCGGCGCGACGACCAGCGCCGCATCGGCGGAGGTCACACCCGGCATCAGATCGCAGAGATGATTGTTGATAACGAACGCCATCTGGCCATGAGTCAGCACCGCAGCTTTCGGCCGTCCAGTCGTGCCGGAGGTGAAGAAGAACCAGCAGGGATCATCCCGCTCGATGCGCGCCTCGACTGGCTTTTCCCCATAAAACTCCTCTACGATCGCATCGTAGGAGGGGCCGAAATCGGTCTCGCCGATGCTGAGGACAAAGCCGATCTCAGCATTCGTTTCGCGTGTCACCCGGGCATGATCGGGAAAGGACGCGTTGCAGATCATTCCGGTCGCGCCGCTTGCCCTGGCGAGGTACGCCACTTCCTCCGGTGTCTGTCGGAAATTGGTCGGCACCCAGACTGCTCCGATCCGGAAGCAGGCGAACATGGATTCGAACATCTGGTTGCAGTTCTGCGACTGGATCAGAATGCGGTCGCCCTTGACGACCCCGAAACGCTCCTGCAGCGCCGTTGCCGTTGCATCGATACGCGACTCCAACTCCGCCCAGGTCCAGGTCTTGTCCGCCCAGACGAGTGCGACGCCTTCCGGTTCGCGGCGCATGGCCTGTGTCACGAAGCGGGCAAGGTTCATCACCCGCGTCGAGCGCGGGCTAAGCCCACCCCTCGGATCGGCATGACCACCGGCGGCAACCGAGGCGATCGCATTCATTTCGTCCGCTCCAAGATGGAAACATAATTGGCGACCGCAGCGCCGCCCATGTTGAAGACGCCGGCGAGCGCCGCACCCGGTATCTGCATGTCGCCCGCCTCGCCGCAAAGCTGCATCGCCGCCATGACGTGCATGGAAACACCCGTCGCTCCAATCGGATGCCCCTTCGATTTGAGCCCACCGGACGGATTGACGGGCAGGCGGCCGCCCTTGCGGGTGATGCCTTCGCGAATGACGCGGTAACCCTCTCCGGGTTTGGCGAGCCCCATCGCCTCGTACTCAATGAGCTCGGCAATGGTAAAGCAGTCATGGGTCTCGACAAAACTGAGATCGTCGAGAGAGAGGCCTGCTTCGGCGAGCGATTTTTTCCAGGCCATGCGAGCGCCCTCGAAGGCGATCGGATCGCGCCGCGACATGGCGAGGATGTCGTTCACATGGTTGCGTGCCTTGAAGGCCACCGCACGCCTCATGCCGGCGGCGACCTCCGGTGCTGCGATCACCAATGCTGCTGCGCCGTCGGACACAAGCGAGCAGTCGGTCCGGCGGAGTGGAGCCGCGACATAGGGGTTTTTGTCGGAAACCGTGTTGCAGAAATCAAAGCCAAAGTCCTTCTGCATATGGGCATAGGGATTCTTCATGCCATTGGCATGGTTCTTCGCCGCAATCATTGCAAGTTCTTCCGAGCGGTCGCCGTATCGCTGGAAATAGTGGCTGGCGATGCGGCCAAAGAGCCCTGCGAAACCGCCTTCGACATCTGCCTCCTCCTCGCGGTAGGATGCTGAAAGCAGGATATCGCCTGTCTCTTTTGTCGGTAGCGCCGTCATCTTCTCAGCGCCGACGACGAGCGCGATCTTGCCGCGCCCGGAAGCGATGAAATCAAGCGCCGAATAAAGCGCGGCCGAGCCCGTCGCGCAGGCGTTTTCCATGCGTACGGCTGGAACGTGATCGAGGCCGTCGGCTGCCATCGCCACCAGCGCGCCCTGGAAATCCTGCTTCGAAAAGCCGTTGTTGAAAACGCCGACAAAAATCCCGTCGATATCGCTTGCCGTGATGCCGGCATGCTCCAAAGCCGGATTGATCACCTCGGCCATCAGTTCCCGGGTCGAGCCGGCCTCTGACTTGCCGAATTTCGAATGCGCCCAACCGACAATCTGTGCTCCTGACATGACCTTCTCCTTCGTTTCAAACACGTTCGGGCGTTCGGGGCCGCGCCGGCTGCCGTATGGTTTGCGTCACGGGCTTCTGGGAACTGAAGAGCGCCCGCAGCTTGCTCTGCACCCGTTCCACCTCCTGCCGCAGCAACCCGGCAAGTTCCTTCTGGCGCTCCTCACCCATGCGGCTGTCGATCGCCGCAATCGACAACGCGCCGGCAAGCCGCCCGTCCGGCAGCAGGATCGCCATGCCGATACCCCAGGAATTGGCGATCACCCGACCCGGGTTCAATGCATAGCCAGCTTCCCGTGTGCGGGCGACGTCTTCGCGTATGGTCTCCGGCGAGTATCCCGGATACTGGACCGCGATAACGCTTTCGATCCTACCGACGATCGCCTCCACTTCCGAATCCGGCAGAGCCGCCAGCATGGCGAGCGAGCCGGCACCGATCCCAAGCGGGTTCTGGTCGCCGGTCAGCAACGCGTGGGTACGTACCGGATGCGTGCCCTCTTCGCGATGCAGGCAGACGGCATAGTCGTCCCGGCGCATCGACACAAAGCTCGTATCCGCAGACAGTCCGGAAAGCCGTTTCAGGCTTTCGCCTGCCATTTCCAGCAGACCATGCCGGCGTGAGGCCAGCATGCCGAGCACATAGAGTTCCCCGCCGAGATAATAACGGCGGCTGAGCTCATCCTGTTCAAGGAGGCGGGACCGCATCAACGCCATGAGAAGGCGCCGGGCAGTTGGTTTGTTGAGACCGCTGTCGGCAACGACGTCACTTAAGGCGACTCCCTTTTCTGCCCCGCGCCCGACGATGGAAAGAAGCTGTAATGCCCGCTCCACCGCCTGCGCGCCGGAACCGGAAGCGACTTCATGCCGAAGACCGGGTAGGTTTTCGATCATTTCCTCCATCGACCGCTTCTCTCCCATATCGCGGCGAATGCCAATCAGCTCAACGACTTGCCGATAGCCTTTTCGAGGATTGCCCAGGCTTCATCGCCGTATTTAGCCTTCCAGTCCTTGTAGAAGTTGGCGCTGCGCAGTTTTTCCTGGAAGAGAGCGCCGTCCGGCTTGTTGAACTTCATGCCCTTGCCTTCCAATTCCGCCTGGACCGTGGCGTTGAGGCCCATGACATCCTTGCGCTGCAACTCGGCGGCGGCGTTGAAATGTTTGGCAACAATATCTTGTAGGTCTTCAGGCAAGGATTGCCATGCACGACGATTCAGCAGGATCCAGAAACCGTCCCACATATGGTTCGTCATCGAGACGTATTTCTGCACTTCGTAGAGCTTTGCCGTCGTCAGAATCGCGAGCGGGTTTTCCTGGCCGTCGACGATGCCGGTCTGCAGTGCGGTATAGGTTTCGGCGAAGTTGATGGACGCGGGCGCCGAGCCGAAGGCCGTGAACATCGAAGTCCAGAGAGGGCTCACCGGCACGCGAATCTTGAAGCCTTCGAGATCCTTCGGCGTTTCGATCGGCCCCTTGGATGAGGTGATCTGGCGGAAGCCGTTGTCCCAGATTTTTTCGAGCGTCAGCAGGCCCTTCTTTTCGATCTCGCCACGTACATACTTGCCGAGCTCTCCGTCCATGGCGGGCCAGACCTGATCGTAGCTGGGGAAAGCGAAGCCGACGCCGTTGAGCGATGCATTCGGAACGAGTGTAGAGAGGATGATCGGCGAAAGGCTGAACATTTCGACGCCGCCGGACCGAACCTGGTTCAACATGTCCGTATCCGCACCGAGCTGGCTCGACGGGAAGATATTGATCGCCATACGACCGCCGCTCTCCTCCTGGATCTTCGCGACCGCCTCCTTGGCGCGGATATTCATCGGATGGGTCAGCGCCTGGTTGTTGGCGAATTTATAAGTGAATTCGGCTGCATTGGCCGGACGCGTGCGGATCGAAAATGTCGTGGCGAGGCCGGTCGTGGCGGCGCCTAGAAGAAGCGTTCTGCGGTTGACGTTCATGAAATCCTCCTCCGATTTCAGTTCCCGGGTTTATGGTCTCACGGCCTTCAGAGGAAAACCGTCGAGAAGGTGGGCACGGCTGCGATCACCAGGAGGCCGATCATCAGTGCGCCGATATAGGGCCAGATGGCCTTCATGGCCTCATCCGGCGAAACATTGCCGATCTTGCAGGCGATATAGAAACCAATGCCGATCGGCGGGGTCATAAGGCCGATATTCATCGCCGTCACGACCACCATGGAATAATGGATATCGTTGATCCCGAGCGAGCGGGCGACCGGGAACATGATGGGCGCCATCAGCACAATCGCCGGAAGACCTTCCAGCACACAGCCGAGCACCATGAAGATCAGGATGGAAACACCCATGAATGTCATCCAGCCGCCCGGAAGTCCCTGAACGGCTTCCACCAGCTGCGCGGCAAAACCCGTCTGGGTCAGAGCCCAGGCCATGGCGGAAGCAGCGCCCAGGATCATCAGGATCGCGCCGGAAAGTGCCGCCGTTTCCACCAGCATTCCATAGAGCCGCTTCCGGCTGATACCGCCGTAAAGCACCATGCCGATGATCATCGCATAGAGCACCGCTATCGTCGAAACTTCGGTCGCGGTCGCGATACCCTCGCCGACGGCGGTGCGGATCAGGAAGGGCAGGACAAGTGCCGGCGCAGCAACCATCAGCGTCTTCTTGATGATGGTAAACGGCGCCCGGCGCACGCCTTCCATGGCTTCATGTCTGGATTTCCAACGTGCCAGCACCGCAAGCACCAGCAACAGCACCATGGCGATCGCGAAACCGGAGGTGAAGAGCCCGGCAATCGAGACGCCGGCTGCAGACCCCAGCACGATCAGCACGATCGAAGGCGGCACGGTTTCCGCCATCGCAGCGCCCGTCGCCAGAAGCGCTATCATTTCCGGGGGCTTGTGGCCACGGCGTTTCATTTCCGGAAAGAGTGCCGGTGCGACGGTCGCCATGTCGGATACCTTCGAGCCGGAAATACCGGAAACCAGAAAGAGCGAACCGAGCAGCACATAGGACATGCCGGCTCGCACATGGCCGAGCAATGAGGCCAGGAATTCGACGATCGCTTTGCCCATGCCCGTCGCATCGAGAATGCAGCCGAGCAGCACGAAGATCGGCACCGACAACAGGATGATGCTCGACATACCCTCGTCCATACGACCGATCATCACGAAAACCGGCACGGAGGTGGTGAATGCGAGGAAGGCCAACGTCCCGAGCCCAAAGCAGAAGGCGATCGGTACGCCGAGCACCAGGAACAGCGCCACCAACCCGACAAGGAAGATCGGGATGTTCCAGTTGCCGATCTCTCTGAGACCAGGACCGATCAGCCAGAGCAGACCGGTCACGGCGGCAATGACCACGAGGGAGATGGCGATCTGCCTGATGCTGGAGCCTTTGAACGCACTGGCGAGCGCCAGAACCAGCATAAGCGCCACGCCAACCGGCAGCGCGGCGGCGCGATAGCTCATCGGAATGTTGAGCGCTGCCGAGGTGATGAAGGATTCCTCGATCGCATATTCATAGGCCGGTCGCAGCATGGCACCCAGAAAAACAGCCACCAGCAGCATGGTGAAAGTCCCTGCCAAAGCCTGCACCTTCTCCGGCAGCATGCCGACAAAAAGCGTCAGCCTCAGATGTTCGCTGCGATCGACGGCCATCGCCGCACCCAGCATCGCAAGCCAGAGGAAGGAGATCGACGCAACCTCATCGATCCAGATAATGGGAAAGGAGAAAATGTAACGAGAAATAACGCCGGCCAGAAGCAGCGCGATGATCACGACGAGCAAAACCGCAGCAATCGCCTCGACGGGCCGCATCCAGGCGGAACCGGTCTGTTGAGGCGCCACGCCTTCGAGGCCCGCGAGCAACGACGCCTCGTCTATGGGCTCGATCGTGTTATGGGCTGCTGTCACGCATCATCCTCCTCTGCTGCGCGCTGATCGCGCAGGCTGAAGGACTTAGCTCCGGAATGATCGCAGTCTCTACCGCAATAGACGAATGCATCCTCCCCGATGATTCGCCCCTTTCCTCCCGACGGCAGGCTCCTCCAGCCATCCGCCCTGATCCATACTATGGATCACAATCCTCTTCGGATTATGGGAGTTTGCGTAACCCATCGAGTTTAGGCAAGTCCAAAAACGCCCGAACAATGAAAAAATTGCCGAATCGATCCACATTGTGGAATAGCCAATGACTCTCAGGAATTTACACTCCCGGAAACCGTGATATGCAACCCGCCATCAACCGGCAGCTCGATGCCGGTAATATATTTCGCTTCATCGGAAGCCAGGAAAACCGATGCCCAAGCGATGTCCCAGCCGTCTCCCTGCCGCTTCATCGGTGAAAGCGCATCCCGTTTCGCTTTCATCTCCTCAGCCGAACCATAGTAGCCGCTGATCTGCTTCTGGATATGCGGCGTATCCATAACCCCCGGCAGGACGGCATTGGCTCGGATGCCCTTGGCGGCATATTCGACCGCGACCGCGCGGGTGAAATGATTGAGCGCAGCTTTCGATGCATAATATGAAACGTATGGATAACCGGTCCACCGGATGGAAGCGAGCGACGAAATATTGATGATCGCGCCGTTTCCCTGGCGCTCCATGATCGGCAGAACTGCCTTGCAGGTGAGAAATGCGCTGGTGAGATTGACGTCCATCACCCGCCGCCAGCTCTCTTCGGTGGCCTCCGCAGCACCGCCCGGCGCATTGATGCCGACATTGTTGTGCAGCACGTCGATACGCCCGAAGCGTTCCATGGTCTTCTCGACGACAGCCGCGATGTCGGCGGATTTGGTGACATCGGCGGCCAGTGCCAGACCCGTTCCACCTTCGGATTCGATGACATCGAGCGTATTCTTCGCAGCATCGAGATTGACGTCGACGCAGACGACGCTGCCGCCCTCGCGGGCATAGGCGACGGCCGCAGCCTTGCCGTTCCCGAAACCTGGACCGGCCGAGCCGGCGCCGAACGCGAGAACGACCTTATTCTTCATGCGATCCATAAATGCTCCTCCAGACCGCCCTCCCGGCGGTCTGCGGCAACTTACGATGAGCTCGCCATCCGGTCCATGTTCAATGACGAACAGATCATGTGCAGAAATGCAATCAGGCGGCAGCCGCAGCCGGCATCTTCAGTCCGAGGATACGCACGGCGTTGTCGTGAAAAATTTTTTGCTTCACCGCCGGCGTCATTTCTATCTCCTCGAGCAGCTTCAGGCAGACGGCCGGATCCCAGCAGGGATAATCGGTGCCGTACATGACGTTATCCGCGCCGAAATATTCGATCGCAAACTTCATGCCCGCCGAGTGCGGCGAGACGGTATCGGTGAACATGCGGTGCAGATAATGGCTGACAGGCTTGGGCAGGCCGGCGGTCCCGGAATTCTTGTCCATGCGGCCTGACTGATAGGGCAACGCACCGCCCGTGTGCGACATGACGATCCTGAGGCCCGGATGCCGTTCCATCATGCCGGAGAGGATGAGACGCGAGGCCGCAGCGCTCACCTCCATCACGCGGCCGAGGCTCAGATGCAGCGCATCGTTATACCCCTGCAGGAGATCGGCGAAGACCGCATCGGTCGGATGCAGGAACATCGGCAGGCCGAGTTCCTCGACCCTGCTGTAGAACGGCTCCAGCCGCTCGTCATCGATCATGCCTTCCTTGCCGACGCTTCCCGGCAGGTTGACGCCCATCAGTCCGAGCCGGTTGACGGCATCGTCCAGCACGTCGATCGCTACCCTGGTATCGACCAGCGGCACGGCAGCGGACGCCCAGACACGACCCGGATAGCGCCGTTGCGCCCAGGCCATTTCCTCGTTCCAGGCGAGCGCAGCATCACGCCCCTCCTCAACCGACAGCTCGGAAAAATAGACCGATAGCGGGCCGATCGAGCAGACGACGGAAATGTCGTGGCCGAGGCTGTCCATATAGCCGAGCTCTTCATCGAGGTCGAACCACTCTTTCCAGCTCGCCACCGTCCCGCGCCGGCCGTTGGCACCCTGGTAGGTATAACCACCACGCGCATTCACGACGGCCTTCGGATAGCCTTCGCGCTTAAGAAGCGGCTCGAAAATCGACCGCGGCCACCAGTGGAAATGGGAATCGATGATCTTCATGGGCTTATCCTCGGATGTTCAGCGGGCGGTATCGATACGCCAGGAGTCGGTCCTGGATTCCAGGAACGACAGGATCTGGGTCAGGATGACGCCGAGCAGGATGACGATGACGATCGACACCATCATCTTGGTCGTCTGCATGAGCTGGCCGTAATAGGTGATCGCGTAGCCGAGCCCGGCATTGGCACCGAAGAGCTCGGCCACCACAACGCCCGTCAGCGCGCGGCCGACGCCGAGGCGAAGACCGGCCATCATCACCGGCACGGAACCCGGCAACGCGACCTGCAGGAAGATGTCGAACGGTTTCGCCCCGAAGGAACGGGCGGCCTTGGCAAGATCGCGGTCGGTATTCTTGATACCCGACAGGGTGTTGGCATAGATCGGCGTCAGCGCGAAGAGAAAGGCGATCGCAATGATCGTCGGCGTGCCGTAGCCAAGCCAAGCCACGAAAAGCGGATAGAAGGCGACGGTGGGAGCTGAATATTTGAACCAGATGAAGGGTTCGAGTGCTGCCTCTACATCCGGGAACCAGCCGGCCAGCATGCCGAGCACGATGCCTGCCACAGTCGCAAGCCCCATCGACCACGCGAAGCAATAGAGCGTTGCGCCGACATTAGCGGCGACCTGACCGTCCTCGAACTGAACGATGAACTCCGCCCAAACCTGGCTCGGCGTCGAGATGAAGAACGGATTGATGAACCCTCCGTCAACAGCGATCTGCCACAGGACAACGATGCCGATCATGGACAGAGTTCCGAGGAACAACGCCTGGCGGCGATAAAAGAGCTCGATCATTTCGACCTCCAGTCGCGAATCTTGTTTTCCACCGAACGGACCATGATGGTCAGCGTGTAGCCGAAGGCGCTGACGATCAGCGCATAGACCAGCAGGCGGTCGATGCGCATAGCCTGGCCGTAGAGATTGAGCTGATAGCCGATGCCGGCCTGCGACACGAAAAGCTCGCCGACGACAACGCCAAGTACGGCGCGACCGACTGCCAGCCGGATGCCCGTCAGCAGCGCCGGCAACGAACCAGGCACCAGAACGCGGGTGAAAATGTCGAACCTGGACGCCCCGAACGAACGCGCCATACGAAGGAGCCGCGAATCGGCTTCGCTCATGCCCGCCATGGTGTTCAGCACGATCGGAAAGACTGCGCCCAGGAAAACCACGGCGATCTTCGGCGCCATGTCGATGCCGAGCCAGATGACAAGGATCGGCAGCAGCACCAGCGTCGGCGCGATATAAAGTGCCATCAGCGGCGGATCGATCAGATAACGGGCGGTTTTCGACGTGCCGAGAAGCACGCCGAGCGGGATAGAGACGACGATCGCCAGCGCGAAACCGGCAACGAACTCAGTCAGGCTGATGCGGGCATGATAAAGAAAACTATCGTTCCGGAAGATATCGAGCGCCGCGAAGAAAACTTCCGTTGGCCTGCTGGTGAAGCGACCGTTCACCCACCCCATCGAGGGCGCTATCTGCCACAGGATGAGGAACAGGAGAACCGCAACGAGGCCAACCACCGTCGAGCGTGACGGCCGCAAGAAGGAAAGGGAAATCTGCCGGGTTTCCGCCGGTGCGGCGGTCATTTCTGCCGATCTCATGCGACCTCCTGTACCAGCTGCATGCTGGACATATCCTCCGCAAGATGGGCACGCAGCCGCCTGCGGAGATTGTTGAAGTCCTCGCTGTCGAGCACGGCCTCATCGCGCGGACGTGGCAGATCCACCTTGATGACTTCCTTGATATGTCCGGGGTTGCGGCCCATCACCACGATCTTGTCGGCAAGGAAGATCGCCTCGTCGATATCGTGGGTGACGAACAGCGCCGTCTTCTTGTCCCGCTCCCAGATGCGCAGGAGTTCGGTGCCCATGATCTCGCGGGTCTGGGCGTCGAGCGCCCCAAACGGCTCGTCCATAAGAAGAACTTCGGGATCGACGGCAAGCGCGCGGGCAATGTTGACGCGTTGGCGCATGCCGCCCGAAAGCTGGTGCGGATGATAGTCGGAGAAACGACCGAGACCCACGAGGCGGATCATCTGCATGGCCCGTTCGTTCAGGTCTCCGCCATTCCAGCGCTGCATCTCGAGCCCGAACTTGACATTACCGCGGACCGAACGCCAGGGCAGAAGTGACGCTTCCTGAAACACAACGGCACGATCGGGACCAGGCCCGGTAACCTCCTTGCCATCGATCCGGATCGAACCGCGCGACAGATTCACAAGCCCGGCCGCCGCCATCAGGAGCGTGCTCTTGCCGCAACCACTGGAGCCGACGATGGTGACAAATTCGCCCTTCTCGATCGACAGCGCTACATCATCGACCGCGGAAAACACCTCGTTGCTTTTTGGTTTCCGGTAATCGATCCCGAGATCGCGGATTTCAATCTGCGCCACTTCCTGCCTCCTCCTGGAGCAGGCTTTCGCCTGCTCTTGCCATACTATCATACAAAAGATTTACGGCTTCCATTCGTTGTAGGTGTCGTGGAATGTCCCGACCAAGTATTTCTCGACCGGCATGGGCTCCTTGTAGGTGCCGTTCATGATGCCGATGTCCCAGAAGGTTTTCATGCCGGCCTCGCTCGGCATACGGCCGTCTTCGAAGATCTCATCGATGAAATCGTCATAGCCGCGGTTCAGATACTTCTCTTCAAGGCCGAGCTTGGAAGCCAGAAGCTTGACCGACTCGTCCTTATTCGCTTTGGCCCAGCGGACCGCCTTGGCAAAGCCGCGCAGCACGGCCTTGATGGCGTTCGGATCGTTCTTGATGAAGTCCTCGCGCGCGTAGAAGACGTGGAAAGGGAAGTCCGGCGCGATCGACTTCTGCTGCAGAACCAGGTTGAAACCACGATCCGCCGCCATGAACTTTTCCGGCGTCGCAAAGATATTGACTTCGAGCTGACCGGCTTCCATCGCGGCAAGGCGCGGAACCGAGCCGCCCCCCTGCACGATCTGCACGTCCGTCTTCGGATTGATGCCCTTGGTCGAAAGCGCATATCGGGTCAGGAAGTCGGTGGAGGAACCGAAGGTCGAGATGCCGAAACGCTTGCCCTTGGCTTCCTCGAGCGTCTTGATCGACGGCACGGCATACCAATCGAAGACCGCCATGTTGAAGCCGCCATAAAAGACCTTCACGCCCTGGCCAGTCTCGACGCCGACCAGCGCTTCGGAAAAGGCGCCGACGCCGATATCCACCGCACCGGCAACCATGCCGCGCACCAGTTCCGTACCGCCCTTGAAGGCGACGACCTTTACGTTGACACCCTCTTCCGTGAAGAAGCCCTTGGCATCGCCGACGTAGATCGGCAGCAATGTCGAAGTGTTGAGCGGCAAGCCGATCGTGATGTCCTTTTTCTCGATCGCCTGCGCGCTTGCCCCGCTCCAAGACAGCGCGGTCAGAGCCGCCGCCGTCGCTATAATTTTCAGAAATTTCAGCATTTTCTCCTCCTTGTTCAATGCCGGCACTCCTCTGCGGCATCTGTTATGTTTGATCTCTTGCCCTTAGGCGGCCTCGCTTTTCGAGGCCGGGAAATCGGTCAGGCCCAGCATCAGTTTGCGCGCTTCGGCGACCACCGAAGGATCACCGTCCACGAAAGCCGTTTCGACCCGCTTCAACGACCGCGCCGTAGCCGGCGACAGGCTTTCGATCTTGCGGTCGAGCACCTTCTTTGGGTTTTCACTGGAACTCTGCGGCCAGATGGCTTCGCGCGCCTGTCCCCTCTCCGAGACGACAACCCGCGCCGGCCAACCTTCGCCCGTCAGGCCGTCATCGGCGAAAACCGTCACACGCTTTGCAAATGAGAGTGCTTCCGCACCGAACGGTCGGCTGCGATCCACATCCATCTGGCGGGCCGGCTCGAATGCCGCAATGCCAAGCTGCAGGCCGAGATGAGCGATGGTCGAAAGGCGATCCTCCGCAAGGAGGGGCCGGCTGACCACCGGCACGGCCACGGGCGGCAGAAAGACATGCACGCCCTCGATGGCAGCCGGATCGACGCCTTTTTGCAGAAGGCTCGCAAACGCCTGGATGGCATTGATGCCCTGACGGGCCGAAACGAAGGGTTTGGCGGCTACCCGCGCAATCGCGGCCGGATCGACATGCCGGGATTCGAGCGCACCGGCCGAAGCCGCCTGTCCCTTCATCCAGCCGGATGAGAGGAGATCGAGATCCCCCTTGATGCCTGCCTTCGCGGCAAGCGCCGAACGAATGCCCTTCAGCGTCGCTTCACCGATCACCAGCCAGCGGGCCGAAGGATTGCCGGACGGGCGGCCGTTGCGACCCGAACTGCCGGCCATGGAGAGCACCAGCGCCTGCGCGACCTGTTCATCTGGCAAGCCGAGCGCGATGGCCGCGCTGACCGCCGCTACAGCCGGCGCCGCGAACAGGCCGGGCCAGGTTTCCGGCAGCGCCGACACGCCGCCGACGGCTTCCGAAAGGGCTAGGCCGACCGCGTGGCCGGCGGCAACGGCCTTCACATAGGTCTCATAGTCCCCCGCAAAAATCAGCGCTGCCGGTACCGCCATGGGATCGGGCGTCGCACAGGAGGGCACATGGATCGCATCCCATTCCGTGAAACGGATAACCGCCGACGCGCCCGCAGCAGAGGAGACTGCGTCGCCCGCACCGGTTTCGCGATAGAAGGCGAGAAGTGAGGAACCTTCCCTCGAACCGGCGCCGGCCGCCAGACATGCGAGCGCGTCGACGGTATGCAGGCTCACGAGATCGCGGAGCTTCTGGCCCCCGCCATCGATCACCGAAAGAATGGAAACGAGATCACGTGCGTTCATTCGGCCGCCTCTCGTCGCCATGTATCACCAATCCCGACCGGCCGCGCGGCAACGATCGTCTCGCCGTCCAGGGTAAAGGCCGTCGTCAGGATGCCGTACGGCACCGGTGCGGCGAGCGGCTTCTCGGCATCTGCGATGATCTTGAGCGGCCGCGTGCCGTAGGGCGCTTCGAGATGCCAGTCGATGAGCTTGGCCCCATCAGGCACATAGAAAGCCGATATCGAACCGTCGGCCGGATGGGCGGAAGAAGCCCGGTCCATCTCCACGCTCACGGAGGCAAGGCGCGCCGCGATTTCGGAAACGGCTGAGAAGGTTTCTATGCGGCGGACCCAGATGCCGTTATAGGCGACCGAAAGGCGCACCGCGAAGGTGCGGCCGAGTTCCGCCTTGCCAGTGCGGATGAAGCAGCGATCCTTCGAAAGATCGGGCGCAACAGCCACATAACATTCCTCGGCGCCGGCTAGACGCACCGCCCGTTCGACGGGACCGGTGAAATCGCCGGCAAATTTCGAAGCTGCATCACCGGCCTTGAAGGCCTCGCGGGCGATCCCATCCGTCAGGCGCACGAGATTGAGTTCCGCCCCATCGACCTGACCACGCACTTTGGTGAAGAGGTCAGTCGCATCGGAAAGCTCGACCGGCAGGACCGAGGCAATCTCTTCCACAACACCACCCGGCATGCGGTCCAGTTCGACGACGCCGAGGCGTTTGGCGCCCACCCTGGCCAGCCGCTCGCCGGCGAGCTTGCCCGGGAATGGCGAGTGCGCCACTTCGAAAGTCGGAGCGACGGATTTCACCCATTCGCCGACGCGCTTCGAAAGCGCCGTCAGGAAGATCGGCAGACCTTCGCGCAGCACCAGAACCAGCCCGTCCGACCAGTAGGGCGTGAAGCCGGAAACCCAGGTGACGCCAGCCGAACGTACATGGTTGGTGTAGATCAGGACGCCATCCAGGCCGGCTGCGATGATCGCCTGCTGCAGGCGGACCTGCCGCGCCTTCACGTCGGAAAGCGAGAGTTCGTCTTCGCGCCAGAGGATCAGACCATGTCTCATGCCGCAACCCTCTTCGCATCGACGGAGAACAGCTGGCGCGGCGTTGTCGTCAGGATTTCCGGCCCATCGGCGCGGACGATCAGCGAGTCGCCATGCACGAAATAGCCGATCTCGGGATTGTAAGTGTTCGGGTGTACGATCAACGACATGCCTTCTTCGATCACTGTATTCACGTCTTCGAGGATATGCGGTTTGGTATCCGGGAAGAGGCCGAGACCGTGACCGCGCACGCGGGTATATTCGCTGGTCACATATTCGCCCAAACCGTGGGCGCGAAAAATGTCGTTTTCAGCGCGAGCGATATCGGCAGCGGTGACGCCCGGCCTTACCGCTGCAAGCCCGGCTTCGAGCGCGTCGTTATAAATACCGAAGACCTTGCGCTGCGCTTCGTTCGGCTCGCCCACAACCAGCGTGCGGCAGATCTGCACGTAATAACCGTTGACGCAAGGAGTGAGCTCGGTCGTCACCAGGTCGCCGGGCTTCAGCACCTTGCCGAGCGGCGGCGCCATGCCGCGCACTTCCGGACCACCGACGCCGATGATCATGAAATTGTCGTCGACACCTTCATTGCGAAAGAAGGATTCGATCTCCGCGATCAGCTCGTAATCCTTCTTGCCGACGGCAGCGGCACTGCGGAACACCGCGTAACCCTCGTCAGCCAGACGGGCCGCGCTGCGCACCGCATTTAGCTCGTCGATGGACTTCACCATCAGCAGCCGGTCGAGCAGTGCCGTCGCATCCTCGAAGCGCAGGTCGCCGCGCCGGGCGGCAAGTCCGTAAGGCAGATGACGCTTCGGACCGGCGGCGATGCGGCTGTTGCCCAGCCGGGCGATGACGTCCGACACCGTGCCGATCAGATCGTTGGCAATCGAGGTCTTCACCTCCGGGCATTCGACCGCAGCACGCTCGCCTTCAAGTTCATCGTCGAGATAGAGCGTCACCTCACCGTCGCGGGTGACGACCGCCAGCCCCTCGCCCTCCAGAATGCCGAAATCGGCGGCATAACGCAGATAGTCGTTCTGCCAGGCATTGCCGTAGAGCACGAGGCCATCCAGCCCCGCATCCACCATCGCCTCGATCAACCGTTTCTTGCGGATTTCGCCGATCATCGCCACGCTCCTCAGCCGTTTACCGCGATGCGGTGCGGCATGGCCGGTTCGCCGTAACCATAGTCGCGAACCGCCGCCTCAGTCGAAACGAGGCCGTTGGCGATATCCTCTTCCAGATCACTGCGGGAACGATTGCGCGGATCGCCATACCCGCCGCCGCCGGCGGTGAGGAAGGTGATGCGGTCGCCCGGCTTGAACTGCACGTCGGTCGCCTTGTTGACCCGCTGCTGCGTGCCGTCGGCGCGATCGATGATCGCCACGCTGACCTCGCCGGTATGGCCGCCATGCAGGCCCCAGGGCGGGGTGACGGTGCGGTCGAAGTTGATATTGCCGCGGCAGGCGCGCAGGCAGCGGTAGGTCAGCTCGATGCCGAGACCGCCGCGATGTTCGCCGGCGCCGCCGGAATCCGGTCTCAGCGCATGCTTTTCGATGATGAAGGGATACTTGATCTCCTGCAATTCGACCGGCGTGTTGCGCACGTCGCCTTGGCAGACGGAAACCGCCGCGGACTCGCCGTCCTCATGAGGGCGACCGCCCCAGCCGCCGCCGAAGATGTTCATCAGCAGGAAGCGCGAACCGTCATCGTAGAAGCCGAAGAACGAGCAGCCGCCCATGTCGCCCTTGTGGGCGGCCGGGATGAGCTCCGGAACGGCCGGCGCAAGCGCCTTGAGGATGGTGTCAATGACGGTCGGCAGCGCGATACTCCATTGGCCGAGCGCCGCCGGCGGACGGGCTGACAGGATCGTGCCGTCCGGCAGGTCGACATTGAGCGCCCGGAAGCAGCCTTCGTTGACGTCGAGTTCCGGCGAGGTGAGCGCCTTGAAGGCAACGCGGGCCGCCGCGATACCGCCCGAGCGGCCGGAATTCAGCGGACCGTTGACCTGCGGATGCATGCCATGGAAATCGACGCTGATGGTCGAGCCGGACACGATCACCCTGACGGCGATCTTCAGCGGGGTCGCCAGATCGCGGCCGTCATTGTCGAGATAGCTTTCGGCCGAATACGTGCCGTCCGGAATACGCTCGATCACTTGCCGCACCGCCTTATCGGCGTGGTCCCAGATGGTCTCGACGCAACTTTCCACCACATCGCGGCCATAGCGGGCGACGAGTTCGGAAAAACGCTTCGCGCCGATCTGGCAGGACGCGATCTGGGCACGCAGGTCGCCGAGGCTCGCATCCGGATAGCGGATATTGTCTTGGATGATCTGATAGAGCGTGTCGTTCAGCTCGCCGGCCTTATAGATCTTCAGCGAGCGCATCTGCAGGCCCTCGGAGAAAATATCGGTCGTCGCATTTGAGCCGAAACCCTGGCGGCCGCCGCCGATATCCACCCAATGCGCGCGGTTGGCGGCAAAGCCGATCAGTTCGCCGTCATGGAAGCAGGGCGCGTAGACGACGACGTTGTTGAGGTGCTGGCCGCAGATATGGCCGTGGTTCATGACAAGGACGTCGCCCTGGTCAAAACCCTGGAGCCCGTATTTCTTGATGCCGTCCTCGACCGCGATACCGAGGTCGGCGAGGAAGATCGGCAGGCCGCCGCGGTTCTGCGAGATCATCCGGCCGGTCGTGTCGATCAGGCCGCAGCAATAGTCGCGGACCTCATAGATCATCATGTTGTACGCGGACTTGCAGAGCGCCTCGGCCATTTCATCGGCATAGGCAACGATGGCATTGCGGACGACTTCGACGGTGATCGGATCGTTCTTCTTGAGAGTCATAATCTTATTCCTCGCTCTGCTTGGCGAGCGTCACCAGGAGATGGCCGGCTTCATGGACGACAACCTCGTCGCCGGGATGGATCAGGATGGTGGAATTCGGTTCTTCGATGACGGCAGGGCCGGTGAGCTTGAAGCCGGCCGGCAGAGCCGGGCGCCAGTAGATCGCGGTCTTGAGCGGCTTCGACGCCTCGTCGAAGACGACGTCGCGGCTGCCGACTTCGACCTCCGCTTCCGGCTCCCACGGACGCGACAGCCATTCCTCGGCCACGTTGTCGGTGCGGGCGGCGGTAAGCACGAGGCGCAGGCTGACGATTTCAAGCGCTTCGGTCGGCGCCGACTGGCTGTAGCGGCGGTCATGCTCGGCGTCGAAGCGTTTGCGGACCTCGCTCGTATCGCCGGAAAGCTGGGCTGTGCTCTCGATCGGGATGGAGATCGCATGTTCCTGGCCGACATAACGCAGGTCGGCGAAGAAGCGGTAATCTGCTTCCGTCTCGGAAATGCCGTCGCGCTTCATCTGCTCGCGGGCGCTGGCGACAAGTTCCGCATAAACCTTGTTGACCGCGTCTTCCGACAGTTCGCCGACCCGGCCGATAAAGGTCTGCACGAAATCCTGGCGCCAGGAGGCCATCAGCATGCCGAGCGCGGAGAAGGTGCCGGGCAGCTTCGGGATGATGACCTGCGGGATGTAGATTTCGCGGGCGATCGCGATCGCATGCAGCGGACCTGCGCCGCCGAAGGCGATCATCGCCGTATCGCGCGGATCAATGCCCTTGTGGATCGAGACGGCGCGCACCGAAAGCGACATGGACGTGTCAGCAATCTTTGCGACACCGAGTGCTGCTTCCACCGCATTGAGCCCCAGCGACGTGCCGACCTTGCTCATCATCGCCTTTTCGGACGCGGACTTGTCGAGCGGCATGCCGCCGTTCAGGAAGCGCTGCGGGTTGATGCGGCCGAGGATCAGATCCGCATCGGTCACAACGGGCAGATCCGCTCCCTTGCCATAGCAAGCCGGGCCCGGATCGGCGCCGACGCTCTGCGGACCGACATGCAGGCCGCCGGCATTGTCGACCCAGGCGATCGAACCGCCACCGGCGCCGACTTCGACAATATTGACGACCGGCAGCTGCATCGGCTGGCCATCGGCCTCTTCGCCAATGACATAACCGGTTTCGATAGCAGGCGCTCCATCGGTGATCAGGCTCGACTTGGCGGTGGTGCCGCCCATGTCGAAACCAATACAGCGCTTCAGACCGAGCAATTTCGCAAGACGCCCCGCGCCGATCATGCCGGCAACCGGGCCGGATTCCATCATTGATACTGGCTGTTCCTGCGCTTGGCCGATCGACATGACGCCGCCGTTAGAGCGCATGATATGGATCTTGCCGCCGAAGGCGCCGGACCGGAGGTAGGTTTCCAACCGCTTCAGGTAACCTTCGACGCGCGGGCCGACGAAGGCGTTGAGCGCGGTGGTCGAGGAACGTTCGTATTCACGGTATTCGCGGAGAATTTCATGCGACAGCGTGACGAAGACATTCGGCAGCGCCTCGCGGAGCATATCGCCGACGCGACGTTCATGAGCAGGATTGGCCCAGGAATGCAGCAGGCAGACCGCGACGGATTCGACGCCGGCGGCCTCGATCTCCGCGATGATGCCCGCGACCGTCCTCTCGTCGAGGGCCTGCAGAACTTCGCCGGAAGCCAGGACGCGTTCCGGAATTTCGAAGGTCAGGCTGCGCGGCACGAGCGGCTGCGGGCGCTTGAAGAACAGGTTGAAGGCCTGGATGCGGTTCGAGCGGCCGATCGCGTAGACATCGCGAAAACCGCTCGTCGTGATCAGCGCCGTGCGGGCGCCCTTGCGCTCCAGCACGGTGTTGATGGCGATGGTCGAGCCATGCAGGATTTCGTTGAGCTCATTCGGGTCGCAATCGGCGAGTTCCAAGCTGCGGGCGATGCCCTGGGTCGGATCGGCCGGCACCGTCGAGGTCTTCGACGTCACGATCTTTCCGTCGACATAACCGACAAGATCGGTGAACGTACCGCCAATATCAATTCCGACAATATTCATGCGTCCTCCTATCCGCACGCCACGGCGCGCGGAATGCTGTCTCTTCAGGGATTGGCCGAAACCTCGGCCTCAGGCGACAGGAACGCTCCGGCTGACGGTGGTCCCATCAGGCTCCCAAATCAGAATGTTCCAAGTCATTCCTCATCCTCGAACAGCATTTGATCCATTCGAACGACAACTAGCAACGGGTTTGAGGGCTTTAGGTTTGATAGCCTATAGGCTATAGGTTATCACCATGTTCAATGTCACGCTTCGGCGCATGGAAGTCCTGGTTGCAGTGGTCGAGGAGGGAAGCTTCGCGGCCGCCGCGGATCGTTTCGGCATCGCTCAACCTTCCGTCAGCGCGCATATCATGGCGATCGAGAAGGAAATCGGCGGCCAGGTCTTCGTGCGCCGGCGCGGCCGCAAGCCGTTGTTGACCGAGATCGGTCGAAGCGTATTGCAACATGCGCGCGAACTGCTAGCGGAAGCCGACGACCTGCGGGCCGAGGTGATAAAAATTCGCGGAGAGACAGGTCAGCAGGTGGTTTTGTCCTGCCAGCGCAGCCTCGCGAATTACGTGCTGAAGAAGGAAATCACCGATTTCGCCTTGGCTCGGCCGGATATCCAGCTCGTCCTGCGCATCGGCAAGCAGGAGGATGTCTTTTCCGAAGTACGTGACGGGTTGGCGGACGTCGGTTGTTTTCTCGGCAACGAGGATATCCGCGGCATGCACGCCGAGATCATCGGGCGGGAGAAGCTAGTGCTGATCGCCTCCCCGAACCACGCGCTCGCCCGCCGCAGTCGAATCAGGCCGCAGGATATAGCACGGTACGACTTCGTCGGCCCACCGCCATCCTCACAGTTCGGACGCGGCGTCTCGAAACTGCTTGCCAATGGCGGCGTCGCACATGTGAAGGTCGCGGCCCAGGCGACGGAATACATGTTCCTGCGCGAATTCGTGGCGGCCGGCGTCGGCATCGCCTGCTCGCTGGAAAGAAGCGTGGCGGCCGATATCGAACGCGGCCTACTCGCAAAACTTGATTTCGCCGGCGACGATCTGACCTTCGACGTGCGCCAGATCGCCTCGCTTCGCCGGCCGCTCTCCAAGCCGGCGGCAGACTTGATGGATTATCTCAGGACCAACCACAAAGCCTTCGCCTGACTATTGCGGTCGGCCGGACAGCGCCAAGCGTATACCAAAGCCGATCAGCAGCGATGCAAACATCCACTTCTGGATAGCCTGAACCAGAGGATGGCACCTCAGGAAGCGACCTAGCGCCGAGCCTGCGGAGGCCAGCATCGTATCGAAGGCAAACCCCACGAAAACCAGAACGATGCCCAGGAACAGAAACTGCGCCGCGACGTCCCCTCCCGCCGGGCGGATGAACTGCGGCAACAGCACAGAGCAGAACAGCAGCGGCTTGGGATTGAGGAAATTGGTGAGCATGCCGCGGCCGATATCGCCGCGATAGGAGGCAGGCTGCTTCCCCGCCATCATTCCCGGCTCGGGCAGGAGAGAGGCCGCCCTCAGGATATTGATCCCGAGCCACACAAGGTAGAGGCTGCCGAAGATCTTGACGATCTCGTAGGCAATCGGAGAGGTCTTCAGCAATGCCGCGAGGCCAAGCGCTGCCAACACCACATGAGCACCACGCGAGATACCGAGCCCGATAGCAGCCGCCAGGGCATGCCATCGCCCCCGCACCGTCCCGGTCTGCAGAACCAGCACCATATCCGCCCCGGGGACCAAATAGGCCACGGTCAACGTACCTAGAAAAATCCAGAGGTCGGTCATGTCGATCTCCTTTAGTCCACTGTGATTTTAGTGCCGGGAGCCGAGGCATGTCCTTGCGAAGATGACCAGAAAATGAGAGAAAATTGGCATAAGAAGCTAATTCAGAGCTCAATGTATCAAACACATGCCAAACTTGAAGCTTGACGCCATCGACAGGAAAATCCTTGCCGCCCTGCAGCGCAATGCAAGGCTGACCAATGTGGAACTTGCCGATGAGGTCGGCCTGTCACCGTCTCCCTGTCTGCGGCGGGTGAAGATTCTCGAGGAGGCGGGCGTGATTGCCGGCTATCACGCAAACCTGAGCCGCGGTGAACTGGGGCTCGGACTGACGGTCTTCGTCGGCATCAAGGTCGAGCGCCATCATGGGGCGGCACCCGATGCATTTCGCGACGCGATCCAGAATGTGTCTCAAGTGATCGCTTGTCATCTCGTGTCGGGCGAGGCGGATTTCCTGTTGCAAGTCGTGGTGCCGGATCTGGCCGCCTATGAGCAGCTTTTGATTGGCACGCTGCTCAACCTGCCGGGCGTCAGCGATATTCGCAGCAATTTCGCAATCCGTACTCTGAAGGAAATAGTCCCGTTGCCTCTCGGGCACTTGCCGCAATAACCGGGCCTACTTCTTGACCGACTGCTGGGCTTCAAAGGCATCCCGCGACTTGAACCGCAGGAATACTTCCTTGAGGCGGAGGGAGAGACGGATGATCGCCCGCCGCGCCCTTGGCTCGACGGTTCCGGCGATCCCCCAAGAGACGAGAAGCAGGACCGCAATCAGCATGAGGGCCACAGTCCAGCGGTTCTGCTCCGTGCCGAAATGCGCAAAGACGGCGTAACCGATGTTCTGGTGGAGCAGATAGAGCGGGTAGGTTAGCCCACCGAGGCCGATCGCCAGTGCTGGCGAGATACGCAGCGACGGCGCTGTCGCGCACAAGGTCATCACG
Source organism: Neorhizobium phenanthreniclasticum (assembly GCF_040066075.1). Taxonomy (NCBI): domain Bacteria; kingdom Pseudomonadati; phylum Pseudomonadota; class Alphaproteobacteria; order Hyphomicrobiales; family Rhizobiaceae; genus Neorhizobium; species Neorhizobium phenanthreniclasticum. The sequence goes on along the minus strand of NZ_JBEAAL010000003.1, from coordinate 23,097 downwards.
CCGAGCGCCAGTGGCCCGATCGAAGCAAGGCCTAAAGTGCTCCGGTTCAGTCCGTACATTTCGACGAAATCCGGCTCGGTGAGGAACGGCGTCACGATCGCCCAGCAGGCAGCCGCAGTCAACACGAGGAGGCTCGCCATCGAGAGTTGCTTTTGCGTCTTATAAAGCGCCAATCCGAAGGCAAAGTATCCGGAATATTCGGTGATCAGCAGTTTCTGGATCGCACCGCTGCCGATTATCATCTCGTTGATGACGGAAATTGCCAGCCAAGCCAGCACGACAACGCGCCAGCCGCGGTTGAAAACACCCGTCGCGATCATCAGGAAGATCCAGCCGTAAAAGATCATCTCGTAGGCGATCGTCCAATAGGCGCCGTCGAGGAATGGCTGGCCAAACCCGCGCGAGATGATCACAGCATGCGCCAGCCACTGTCCGACGGTCGGGGGATCGATCGTCGGCACCGGCCAAATGGTAAGCACGACGGCCGTTAGGCTTGCACAGACGATGAAAGTCGGCCACAGCCGGGCGAAACGCCCCGCGGCAAAATCATAGGCAGAACGCCCCTCCGCCGACATGGTGATGACATAGCCGGAAATCGCGAAGAAGATCAGCAGACCCGTATCGAACCACATGCCGACAGGTGCCAGTTCCGGAAAGCCTAGGCCGCCGCCTTCGCCCAAAATCCCCATCCGGAAACCGTAGTGGAACGTCAGCACCATCAACGCCGAAATGAGGCGCAGGATATCCAGGTTCAGCAGCCGTGACGTCTTCGGGCTCGTCATCCGATCCTCAGTGCGCGAAGAAAATTAGCGCGGACCTTACCGCGGCTGCCTTTGGAAAAGATGAATCCATCAGTGCGAATGTGAACCTCCCGATTGTCCATATGACAAGCAACACTTTCCTTTCTGCCGCGAATATCATTTCTTATCTGTTTCATGACAGCACGATCCAATAACGAGGGAGGATTCGATGACTGTTTTTCTCTGCTCCGCTTGCGGCACGTCCTTTGGCGAGACGAATGAAGTGCCAGCAGCCTGCCCGATCTGCAATGATGAACGTCAGTACGTTCCAGCTTCCGGTCAGGCGTGGACGACCACGGAGAAACTCGCACGAACACATCGCAACGCCTGGCTCCAGCTTGAGTCTGGCCTGATGGCGATCCAGACGGTTCCGGCTTTTGCAATCAACCAACGTGCATTGCTGCTCCAGACCCCGGAGGGAAACGTGCTTTGGGATTGCATCGCGTTACTCGATGACGCCACAAAGGCGATCGTTCAAGCTCTGGGCGGCTTGAGCGCCATCGCCATTTCGCATCCGCATTATTACACGACTATGCAGGATTGGGCTGCGGCCTTCGATGCGCCAATCTATCTGCATGCCGCCGACAAGGAGTGGGTCTGCCGCCCTTCGGATTACATCCGGTTGTGGGAGGACGATGCACTTGTCCTATCCTCCGCCATAACGCTTGTCCGCGGTGGTGGGCATTTCGCCGGCGGTACGATGCTGCATTGGGCAAGCGATGATGGCCAGGGCGTGCTGTTCGCCGGCGACATCGTGCAGGTGACACCTGGAGCCGACTATGTTTCCTTCATGTGGAGCTATCCCAACATGCTGCCGCTCAGCGCCGTGGAAGTCGCCGATGTTGCCGAGCGGCTGGCACCCTGGCCGTTCGAACGCATCTATGGCGCCTTTTCGCACCAGAATGTTCGAAGAAACGGCCAGGAGATCGTCACCCGGTCGGCAGAACGCTATATCGCCCGGCTTGCAGGGCCGGGACAATGAAAAACGCGCAGACCCTGGGATCCGCGCGTTTGGGAAGGTACAAATAGTAATCGCTTACTTCAGGCCAAGCAGCTTCTTGGCATTGCCCTCATAGATCTTCTGCCGGGTGGCATCGGAGATGTTCATGTTGTCGAGAACCTTGATGGTCTCGCGGATATACATCGGGCCGCCTTCCGGGTCGAACGGCGCATCGGATGCGAACACGACACGGTCCTCTCCGAAGAATTCGATCGCGTGTTCAATGGCCTTGGTCGAGCCAAAGCTCGCCGTATCGGCGTAGAATTCCTTGAAATATTCCAAATGCGGCCGCTCCAGCGCCTTCAGCACGACCGAAAGGTCACGATCGGAAGTGCGCTTGCCCATCTGGTCCCAGCCTGCGCCGACGCGGCCTTCGAAGAAGGGCACCATTCCCCCGGCATGGTGGGTGACGACCTTCAAGCCTTTGTACTTGTCGAAGACACGCGAGAAGACGAGGCGAGCCATGGCCGCCGAGGTCTCGTATGGCCAGCCGAAGGTCCAGAAGATCTCGTATTCCGAACGGTCTTCAGTGAGATAATCCGGGAAGTTTGCGCCACGCGACGGATGCAGGAAGACCGGTTTGCCGGATTTCGCCATATATTCGAAGAAGGGCTCAAACTGCGGCAGATCGAGCGGCTTGCCGCTGTAGTTGGTGAAGATCTGTATGGCGGAGGCACCGAGATCCTCAATACAACGCCTGGTTTCCTTCATCATCCATTCTTCATTTTCCATCGGCGCCGTGGCGATGAAGGCTGGGAAGCGTTCCGGATATTTCTGGCAAAGTTCGGCCATGGAGTCGTTGCCGATCTGACCGAGGTCAAGCGCACGCTCGGCGCCGGCAAGCTTTTCGAGCGGCGGCGACGCGAGCGACAGGACTTGCTGATAATCTTCGCCAAACATGTCCATGACCTGAAAACGACGGTCGAGGTCGGTCATCATCGGCACCGCTCCGCTACGCATGGTGACGTCCGTCATGGTGCCGATATAGCCAATCAGGCGATCGAAGAACGGCTTCGGCCAGATGTGATTGAAAATATCGATCTTCTTCATGGAATGGTTCCTCCTGATTTGCTCCGTGCGGCACCGCGAGTTCGAAAAGTACAGTGCGCCGACGCTTCCAAAAAATCTGCGAGCGGAGATATGCCAACGTCACGGCCACGCTCCGTCGCGCCAAGATGCGAAGACGCTCACCAAAAGTCAATAAATTTTCTTGTAATATGAGATTATTGACTCGGAATTTTATGTCTGTGAGAAGCGAGTGCCGCGCTGATTTCACCGGCTGCAAGGCGAACTTCCAGACCGATCTCCTCTACGGCGGGACCACTGGCTTGATCCTGAGCTATCGTCACGGAAAAACTCGCGATAGGGCTTTGGCCGGCATCGAAAATTGGCGCGGCAAAACCGGTAACGCCCGGTGTCACTTCGCCATAGGCCACGGCATACCCCTTCTTGCGGACCGACTTGAGCCCGTTCAGGACGGCCTCTACGCTGTCGCCGACGCCTGCCGCCTGCCATTCGTGAAGCGTGCGCTTGATCAGCGGCACCAGATTGCGTCGCGGCAGAAATGCGATGATGGAACGACCGATCGCACCGCGACTGAGCGGCATCGGCCGGCCGCGGGGATAGCTGCTGATCGCCTCACGGCTGGAACTCAAGGAATCGACACAGAGAATCTTCTCCCCGTACCAGCGGACCAGAAGCGCGGTGCACTCATACCGTTCGGTGAGCTTCCGCAAATACGGTGCCCCCGACAGGATAAGATTATCGGATTTCCTGAGGAGATAATCCATCTCCACCACTCTCGGCCCGAGCGTGAATCCGGTATTGGGCATCGACGTGAGGAATCCACGGTCCTTCAGAATTTTCAGATAGCGATAGAGCGTCGGTCGGCTGTAGCCGAGCTCTTCCATCAGTTCTTCCGGCGTCCATTCCAGACGGTCTTCAGTGAAAACGTCAAGCACAGCCTGCAGGCGTTCGAGACTGTTGACGGCTTTTTTAATCAAGATGCTCCCGCTCTCTTTCAACGGCGCGACATCGGACGGCCGAACATAAGCGGAAATAACGATAAACGCGAAATGCGCAATGGCAAGTGGCGCTATTCGGCTGCTCTCAGCGCGGATAGACGTGCTCCTTCTGCGGCATTTGCCGTCGCCTCCCCCGCAACGACCCGGCGGATCGCCGACAAATATTCCGCTTGGAGGGCGGTCGGATGCCAGTTACAGCGCGTGGTGATCCCGATGGAAAGCGGCATCGCCGGCACTTCGTAATTCAGGAGCGTCAGGAACCCGGCCTTCAGTTCATGCCTGAGCTGATGCCGGGAGAGCAATGCCAATCGATCCGATTGCATGAGAATGCCGCGTAGCGCCGTCAGCGAACCTGTCTCTACAGTTCCTTGTTTCGGCCGTCCTTCCGGGAACGTCGCCGCCAGTGCGTCGAACGTGCTGCGGTTCGGCGTACCTTTGCGCGCCACCACCCAGGGGTACGCGGCAAGATCGTTGATTGACACGTCCGCCTTGTCCGAAAGCGGATGGCCGGCACCGGCGACAACCGCGAGCCGGAAATCGAAAAGCGGTTCTTGAACCAGTACGGGCGCTACATGGCTGCGGAGAGCGCCGATGAGGAAATCGATATGTCCCATTTCGAGGTCGCTGAGAAGCTGCTCATAGCTGCCCTCCAGGATCTCGAAACGCGCCAACGGATAGGTGGAAGCCAGTAACGCGATCGCGTCGGGTACGATCGTCGTACGCGCCATAGGTAGCGCGCCGATCGATATCAAGCCGTCGAAGTTGCCGCGCAGTTCCTGCACCTGCTCCATGGCATTGCCGAGCTCTTTCAGAGAAAGGCCGGCCCATCGGGCGACCGCATGACCGGCGCTGGTAAGCCGCGTGATCCTTCCGTCTGCCTCAAAAAGGCCTATTCCCAAAATCGCTTCCGCGTTGCGCGCCGTACGCTGAACCGCGGCTCCCGACTGCTCGAGGATGCGTGCCGCCCCAGGAAATCCACCCGCCTGGGAAAAAGCCTGCAGTGCCCTGAGATGAGAGATCGTCAACCGTGTATCGGTACTCAGACTGCGCGATCCGGAATCGATTTGGAGTTCCTTGCAGCCGGCATGAATAAGCTCCAGCGCCCGCTGGGAACGGGCCTGTACGACGCGACCTTCCGGCGTTGCCATGGCATGGCCAGGGCCACGCTCCAGAAGACGGGCGCCAAAGAGATCTTCAAGGCGGGAAATCGCTTGCGATGCAGCGGGTTGAGTGACTCCGACGATATCGGCAGCCTGCGTCAGCGAGCCGGCACGCAGGCAGGCGCAGAACAGTCGAATATGCCGCAGATTGGGATAGTTCATCCCTCGATATCCTCCCCTGCCTTACTCCTCCCGGCAGCGGATGCGAGGCGAGTTCAACACACGCCTCGCCCCAGGAAAATCACATAGCGACGTTGCGCTCGCCGGCCAGTTGTTCGTTCATCCATTCGGCGCTGGCCCGGATACCGCCGAGCGGGAAGACATGGATGGATTGAATCAGGCTTTCCGGATGAACAGCTTTGTAGTCGGCGATATTCTTCAGCAACTCGTCCGGTTCATAGGGTGTAAGCAGCTTGCTCAGATCGAGCGCGCGCTTCTGCAGGACGCTGAGGGACGGACCGACACCGCAGGCGATCGCAAATTTGATGAGCGTCTGCAGCTTGGTTGGTCCGGCGATGCCGAGATGGATCGGCAACGTGATGCCAGCAGCAGCAATGCGTTCGGCCCAGGCAATGACCGGCTTGGCATCGAAAGCGAACTGCGTGGTGATTGCCATTTCAGCATCGGTGCGTTCTGAATAGGCCTGCTTGAACTTCAATGCCTCGTCGACGATCTTCGTGCCGCCGTCCCTGTCGATGTCCTTGTTGCCTTCCGGGTGGCCGGCAACATGCAGGCGCTTGAAGCCATATCGGTCAAAAAGGCCAGTCTCGATAAGCTGGATCGAGCTGTCGAAGTCGCCTGCCGGGGTCGAGACGCCACCTCCGAGCAGCAGTGCCTGTTCGATCCCCGCTTCGTTGTGGTAGCGTTTGATCCAATCTTCAAGGATAGCAGCGCTTGGAATAATGCGCGACGGGAAATGCGGCATCACGGGAAAGCCGTCCATGCTCAGGCGTTTTGCCGTCTGGACCATCTCCTCGATCGGCGTGCCGTCGATATGGGCGATATACACCCGTGTACCCTTTGGCAGCAGGGCTTTGAAGTCTTCGATCTTCGCCGCCGTGCGCGGCATGACCTCGATCGAATACCCCTCGATGAGCTCCCTGAAGCTGGCCGGCTCCACGAACCTCTCTTCCTGCTTTCCTTTGAATAGATTTAAAAGTGCCATCCTTGATCCTCCCCCGTCTGCTCCAAGATGAACGCCCGGCCGAAATGGACGGAGCGGCGTGCGAGAAACCCGTTCTCGCACGCCATGCAGTTAGAGGGCTTTCTTTGTGCGCCAGCTTTCGGCGTAATTTTCACGTGCTTCCTGGGCATAGGGCACAGCCGCGACGCGAACGCGGATCTCGGCCTGCTTATGGCCCTGCTCAACCGATGTCTTGGAGGTACCGCCATCCGGCTCGCCCCAGATCAACGTCAGGATGTCGTTCTCTTTGATGTCCGCATCGACGACGCCGAGCGACAGCATGGAGCGCTCGTTATAGCTATAGCCGTTGAACATGGAGAGACCGACGACCTTGCCGTCCTTCAGAACCTTGTCGAAGCTCGACGAGGCGTAGTTGGAGAGCGGGAAGTCGATCCACTTGGCGGCCTGTTCGCCGGGCTGGAAAGCCGAAGCGATGACCTTGACGACGTCGTCGGAATTCCACTCGAAAGTGACCTTGCGGCGCTGCGGCGTTTCCTTCTGCTTCTCGACGGCTGCACGGCCGACGAAGTCGTGATCGAACTTGACGTAGACGCCGTAACCCAGCTCGTAGGGGTTCAGGTAGTAGTCTTCGATATTGTCGGAGACGTAGCTGCCGCCGATCGAACCGCTGGCTTCGTAGCTCTGCGCCGACAGCCAATCGCGATAAGCCTGCAGTTCGGCGCCGGTATAGATCGCCGGAAGCGGCGACGGGATCCAGCCGGATTCCAGCGTGTTGGTGGCATAGGCGCGGCTACCGACGGGACGCAGGTCGACGCCGGCGTCTTCAGCTGCCTTGATGATGGCGGCGCGGACTTCGTCCTTCTCCGCATAAGGACCCCAGATTTCGAGACCTGGAGCGCCGGCCATGCCGTGACGCAGAGCCTGAACCTTGCGGCCGCCGACATTGATCCAGTCGACGTGGAAGAACTTGATATCCGGGATCGGGCCGCCGTTCATCTTCTCGAAGACCTTCGGCGCATCCGGACCCTGGATCTGGAAACGGTAATGGATGCGGGTAACCAGCTTGCCATCCGGACGCGACGGGGAGCGCGGGTCGTGGGTGAGCTTGACGTTATACTTGCCGAGCGAAGCGTTGTAGAGCAGCCAGTTCGCGGTCGGAGCACGGCCGACGAGGACGAACTTCTCCTCGGTTTCGCGGAAGATGATCATGTCGCCGATGACATGACCGGCCGGCGTGACCGGAACATAGTGCTTGGCGCGATTGGTGCCAAAATTGGCGAAGCTGTTGATCGACAGGCTTTCGAGGAATTTGGCGGCATCCGGACCTTCGACGACCAATTCATCCATGTGATGCGACTGGTCAAAGAGAACGGCGCCTTCACGCCATGCAGCCTGTTCGGAACGCCAGTTGGAAAACTCCGGAGCGACAACCGGGTATACATAGATGCCGGTCTTGGAGTTGCGCAGGTGCTCTACAGTGTTGCCGGCATCCTTCAAAACTTGAGTAAGATTGGCTTGGGTCACGGAATTCCTCCCTGTGGTTTGAAGTCTGATGTATACATGACGACATCAACGCACAAATGCAAGTGGGAATATTCGGCAGGCTGACAGTCGCCCTCGGATTGGTAAACCGAAGGCTTCCGTTCAGTGGAAAACTCGTGACGAACCGGTCAGGAATTGAGGAGGACGAGGCCCGGAACCGTCAGCATCAATTCCGGATCCTCGAAGACGGCATATTCGAGGTTCTTGCGGGCAATGCGCGCATGTTCGCGAGCGATGAATTCCGCCCGCGCACCTTCCCGGCCAGCAATCGCCGACACCAGCGAACGATGCTGGTCCTGCGCGATGTGAAGGGATTGACGGAAGGCGACTACATGTGCCCGGCCGGAGAGAAACGCCGAAGGCGAAGCGAAGGGAAGCCGCGTGGCACGGTCGACTTCGCGCTGGATCACCGTGCTTCCGGAAAGTTCAACGAGGCCTGCATGAAATTTGGCATTCGCCTCGGAATAAGCTTCCAGATCCACCTCATCCAATGCTTGGCCGAAACATTCCTCAAGCCGCGCCAGAAGGTCCCGAAGCTGGTCCAATCCGGCTTGAGAAACACCGCGCTCGGCAGCGAGCCGCGCCGCGGTTCCTTCCAATACGCCACGCAGTTCGATCGCGTCGACCGCGTCTGCATAAGTGAAGCTTCGCACCACGAAACCGCCATTCGCCAGACGGTCAAGCAGTCCCTCTTCAGCAAGGCGCGACATCACCTCGCGTACCGGTGTACGGGAAATCTGCAGCGTTTCGGCCAGCGACACCTCGAAAAGTCGGGTGCCGCCGGGATAATCGCCGCTCAGGATCTTCTTGCGCAGCTCCATCAGCGCGCGCATCGTGTGGGTCGTTCTCGAGGTCTCTTCCAAATCCGCACCTTTGTCCGGACAGGGCGCGCAACTTCCGCCTGCCGATCACAAATCTTAGCCACATCTGATGGATTGGCCAAGCCTCATGTATACAGGGGTTCAGGCTGTGGATGACGGACGGTATTTCAAGCGGAAAAGATCAGCGCGTATACAAGGAACGCACTGAAGAGACGAGCTTATTTGCCTTGCCGCCGAGCTGAAAGAACCCGCGCAACGGTGTCCCTGAGATCGGCCGCCGGCTTCACGCCGCTTGCCGCCATCTCGTCCTGAACGGCGGCGATCTCGCGGGCAAGACCGCCGTTCAGCCCCAGCGCGTCGAGCGTTACGCCGCTTTCGCGCATCTCCGCAGCCCGGCGGCGACCGTGGCGGGTGGTGCGCTCAAACTGGTAATCCGGGAATTTAGACCAGTCGAGCCCCGGAAAGCTGCCGGAAAGCGAAGCCAGGATTTCCTCGAAACAGCCCGACGCCTCTGCCGCCAGCAGCGCCTCGACGGTAATCGCTTCCAGGCCCTTTACGAATACCGAGCGCACCATCTTGATGGCCGTCGCAGAGCCCACGGCTTCTCCGGCGACATCGGCGCTGAAGCCCAAATCACGCAAGCGCTCCAGAAGCCCGGCAGCACTCTTGCCGGCAATCAGAACGGGGGTCGCATGGCCCTTCGGATGGACTGGCGCCATCACGGCCATGTCGAGATAGTCGGCGCCCGTTTCGTTGATCAGCGCGGCAGTCTCGCGCTTGCGGCCGGGGGAGACCGAGTTGATGTCGATCAAGAGGGCGCCCTGGCCGGGATGCGGCGCGATGGACTGGGCAGCCTTGAGGCTCTGGTCGGCGGTGACCGCACTGAAGATCCATTCGGTATCGGCAAGACCGGCAGGCGACGCTTCCGGCCGGACACCACGGGTCGTCATTGCCGCCTGCATTTCGCTCGCTTTGTCGGCATTGTCGAGCAGGAGGTCATAGGCACGGAACTCACCGTCTCCGAGCTTCGGCGCCAGGCTGTCGTGAAAAGCGCGTGCCGCTTCGCCAAAACCCAGAAATGCGATCCTCATATCTGTGTCCTATCTTCAGTCGCCGAAAACCGTACCGTCGAAAAGCTTGCGCGCGGTGCGCAGCACCGCTGCACGATAGACTTCGCCGTCCTTCATGGTGGCGATGACGCTCATCTCGCCGGTCGGATGCTCGATCGACAGCAGCTTTTCGTCACCTTGAGGAATAACGGCCAGTTCCGAAGCCGGGCCCTCCGGCAGAAGACAGGCCGTCGCAACGCTGACCGCGCCGAGCACGCCGATCGCATCGTGGCAGGTGTGCGGAATGAAGGTGCGCGTCGAGATCGCCCCGCCCGCTGTCGGCGCCGAGACCATCGTCATCTTCGGAACGGATTTCTTAGTGACGTCCCCGAGGTTCATCATCGGCCCAGCCTTCAGGCGGATCGCTTCCAGCTTCGCCCGCAATTCCTGGTTTGCTTCGAGATCCTTGGGGCTTTCCGTGCCCGTAATGCCGAGCACATCGCCGCGCATGACGACGCAGGGCATGCCGTTGTCGATCAGCGTGCAGGCAACGCCATCGATTACATCGACCGCATTTCCGGTCGGCAGCAGCGCGCCGCAGGAGGAGCCGGCCGTATCCGCAAACACGATCGGCACCGGCGCGGACGTGCCCGGCACGCCGTCGATCCGGGCGTCGCCCTTGTAGGTCACCTGGCCACCGGGCGTTTCGATCGTCGCGATGGCGATCTGCCCGGTGTTTTCCATGAAGATCGAGACTTCGGTCTTGTCGCCCTTGACCGGCACCAGCTCGCGTTCGATGGCGAAAGGCCCGACGCCGGCGAGAATATTGCCGCAGTTCTGCGCGTCGGTGACGATCGGCTGATCGACGAAGACCTGCAGGAAGAGATAGTCGACATCGACCCCTTCCCGCTCGGATTTCCGGACCACCGCCACCTTCGACGTCAGCGGATGGGCGCCGCCCATGCCATCGATCTGGCGGGGATCGGGCGAACCCATGACCCGCAGCAGGAAGTCGTCGCGATCGGCCGGCAGGTCCGAGGCGAGGAAATATCCGCCCTTGGAGGTGCCGCCACGCATCCACATGCAGCGGACGCCGGTTTCAGTGTCAGTCATTCTCCAACCTCCTCTTCTCCCCTGTCGGAAAAGGAGAAGCAACTTTCGCTGCCGCGTATGGCGGAAAAGGTTTCAACCTTCTCCGCCGTCATCCTCGGGCTTGACCCGAGGATGACGGCCGATGTCAGTAGATCCTCGGGACAAGCCCGAGGATGACGCAAAAACGCACGCTTAAATGTACTTCAAGCCCTTTTCGGCGAGCTTGCCGCGCATGTTATAGATATCGAGGCCGAGTTCGCCAGCCGCGAGCCGCTTGCGCTTGTCTTCTTCGGCGGCGACCCGGGTTTCCGCCTTCTTGGCAACCGCTTCGGCTTCCTCGCGGGCAACCACGCAGACGCCGTCGTCATCGGCAACGATCACGTCGCCCGGCCGCACATAGGCGCCGGCGCAGACAACCGGGATGTTGACCGAACCGAGCGTCTCCTTGACGGTACCCTGGGCATAGACCGCCTTCGACCAGACTGGGAACTTCATGGCGGTGAGATCGACCACGTCACGGACGCCCGCATCGATGATCAGGCCCTTGCAGCCGCGCGCCTGGGCGGACGTTGCGAGGAGATCACCGAAATAACCATCCTCGCAGGGGCTCGTCGGGGCGAGCAGCAGGATATCGCCCGGCTTGATCTGCTCAATCGCCACATGCAGCATCCAGTTGTCGCCGGGAGGCGCAGAGATCGTGATGGCACTCGCCGCAAGACGCGCGCCCGGATAGATCGGCCGCATATAGCTGGCGAGCAGGCCCTTTCGGCCCTGCGCTTCATGCACTGTAGCGACGCCGCAACCGGCCAGCCGGTCGATGACCGACTGATCCGCACGCTCGATGTTCTGGACGACGACCGACATCAGAGTTCATCCACAGTACGCGGGAAGACCGACTGAAAGCCTTCGGCATGGGTCGACTTGCGCCCGCCGGACTGGCCGCCTGAATTGCGCATGAAATGGTTGCCCCGGTTCTCGGCGACATTCTTGTAATAATGCCACAGGTGCTCCTGGCCTTCCATGCACTGGATAGCCGCCCACTTTTTCTCCCAGACGGGCGAAATGTCGAGGAAGACGTCCGGCTTCCACTCCATCTGTTCGGTCTGGTGCGGCTCGAAAAGATAGAGTTGCGGCGCGCCAAGAATTTTCTCGCCCGGATTATGGCCCCAGGCCTGGGCGATCATGCGCGCGTCGAGCGCCACCTGCGTCGCATACATGTGGTCGGTGTTGTAGGGATCCCATCTGGAATGGGAGAGCATGAATTCCGGCTGAACCTTGCGGATCACTTCGACTAGCTTGAACTTGGCTTCCTGATCCACGACGAGCGGATAATCACCAAGATCGAAAAACTGGATATCGGTAACCTCGAGCGCCTTCGCGGCGTTTTCCGCTTCCTTGCGGCGCTCGGTCTTCACCTTTTCCAGCGTCATGCCCGGGTTCTTCCAGAGTTTGGCGCTTTCACCGCGTTCGCCATAGGAAAGGCAAACGACGGTGACTTCATAACCCTTCTCCTCGTGAAGGGCGATCGCACCGCCGCACCGCCAGACGAAATCGGCCGAATGGGCGCTGATGACCAATGCTGTCTTTGCCATGGAAATGCCTCTTGCTCTTACTTTTGGGAGACTGGCGGGGTGCCGTGCGTATGGAAGGTCTCGATCGTCTTCATGCCCCACGCCTGTCCCTTCTTGCGGTCAGCCTCGGTCCAGACGACGGGCTTCCAGTCCGGACGCAGGATAAGCCGCGCACCGGCATTGGCGAGTTCGACTCGGTTGCCAGCCGGCTCCCAGACATAAAGGAAAAATGTGCCCTGAATCGCATGCTTGTGCGGGCCGGATTCGATATGCACGCCGTTTTCCAGGAAGATATCTGCGGCGCGCAGGATGTCCTCGCGCTGGTCGCAGGCATATGTGACATGGTGGAAACGGCCATGAGCACCAGTGTGGTCCTCGGAGCAGGCGAGGTCATAGGTCTTGTTGTTGATGGTGAACCAGCAGCCGCCGATACGGCCGTTGTCGAGCTGGATCATTTCAGTGACGCGGCTGCCGAGAGCCTTGGTCATGAACTCGCGGACCAGGCTTACATCGGCGGCGAGCAAGTTGACGTGGTCAAGGCGGCGCGGGCATGCGCCGCGGCCGTGGTAGCGCTGGGCAATGTTCTTGAGCGCCGGCTTTTCTTCCGGCGGCGCGACATATTCCTTGGTGTCGTAATAAAGCTCGAAGAGATGGCCGTCCGGACTCTTGAACTGATAGGCCCGACCATGGCCGAGGTCGCCATCGATCCAGCCGACGCCGCAACCCATTTCGTCGATTACCTTGACGCGTCGCTCCAGCGCTTCCGCAGAAGAAGTACGATAGGCGATATGGCCGACGCCGGTCGTATGATGCTTGGTGAGCTTCAGCGTGTGGAATTCATAGTCGTCATAAGCGCGAAGATAGACACTGTTTCCCTCACGGCCGCTTTCGGTAAGTCCGTAGACCCGGACGAAGAAATCGAGCGTTTCGTCAAACCGGTCTGAATAAAGTTCTACATGGCCCAGATGGGCGACATCATAACAGGGTTCGGTCATGGCTTTTCCTAGGTGGTCGTTCACCAGCGCCCGGTGGAGAGGCGTATTCTCCTCCAAAATCGCAGCCGCGTCCTCCACCTCGACGCGGCCCGGCACCCGAGGCGCCACGGCTTTGTGAAGACATAGAAGCAGATCGGCGACCTGACGAATAGGTTCTACTGCCGCGGCATAAGTTTTGGTTGAGATGGGAAAAGCGGTTGGCGCCGGAGAAGATGGGAACGAACACGCGCCAGGGGAAAGGCGCGGCGAAAGGACCGCCGCGCCAGAAAGATCAGGTACCGAGACCCGGCACGAAGGCCTGCGCCTCACCCCAGACCTCGATCCCGCCGCGCCAGATCATCTCAAGTGCAACGTAGAGAATGACGGCAAGACCGACATACGCGATCCAGCGATACTTGTTGAGCAGGCGCGCGATGAAACTCGCGGCAACCCCCATCAGCGCGATGGACAGAATCAGACCAAAGATGAGAACCTCGGGATGTTCGTGAGCGGCACCAGCAACCGCAAGCACGTTATCGAGCGACATGGAAACGTCGGCAATAACGATCTGCCATGCGGCTTGGGCGAAAGTCTTGCGCGGAGCGCCTCCGGCAATCGTTCCGTCCTTGTTGAAATCGGTCTCTTCAAGCGCCTCGCTCGCTTCTTCCTCTTGGTGGTGAGGCGTGCGCAGTTCGCGCCACATCTTCCAGCAAACCCAGAGAAGAAGGATACCGCCGGCCAGCAATAGTCCTACGATCTGCAGGAGTTGCGTGGTTGCGAGCGCGAAGCCTATGCGCAGAACGGTCGCTGCGATGATGCCGACTAGGATCGCCTTCGTTCTCTGTTCTTTCGGAAGGCCGGCGGCGGCAAGGCCGATGACGATCGCGTTGTCGCCGGCAAGCACGAGGTCGATCATGATAACTTGCAGGAGGGCGGACAACGCCTCCGGCGTGAAAAATTCCATCATTTGGCACCCAATCTCTTAAAAGCGCGGGCGTGCCTATGTCGTGAAGACAATTCGACGGGGTGCATACGGCTGGCATTCCTGCCTGCCGTAGAATTCGCCACCGCTTCTGTCGGATGACCTCCACGAACACCAGGCACCTAAGTTGGACAATTCCAGTCCGACATCACAGCTCAGATATGAACTGCCAGAGGGGCCCGGTCCTGGTGGCGTGAGATTTAGCGGGACAACTGCAAAAACTCAAGTGGTGAGTTTGCGAGCCAAGTTCCGCTCCCCGAAAATCGGTCGATGGCCCATTGTCACATCTTCAGCGGACAAAAGAACAGCCGCGGCCGATTTATCGACCGCGGCTTGAGATGAGAAATTGACATCGGATACGAGTTTCGCAGTTTCGTGTTACACATGTAATATTGGCGACACAAAACCCTGTCATGGACCCGATACCCCGGGCGTTCTTCCAGTTCCACTTCCCGACATCTCTTCTGTTTGATGGAGTTTTCATGTCTCCCCCTCCCGTGATCGGCGCCGCCATGACGCTCGACGAACTCGAAATCCATCGCAACTGGCTCTTTGACAAGCAGCGCGATCTCGAGCTCCAGGACTTCACTACCGCGGACGTCCTGAACGGCGATTGGGCGGCACTCGCCGAGCGCGCCAGGAAGCTGCTCAACGGCTACCAGGGCCGCCTTGGCATCCACGGTCCGTTCTGGGGCTTCACCATCGCTTCACAGGATCCGGATATCCGTGCTGTCGTCGCCAAACGCATGAGGCAGGGCCTCGATGTCTGCGCTGCCATCGGCGCGACCCAGATGGTTTCCCATAGCCCCTATTCCACTTGGTCCTACAACAATCTTGACAACAACAAGGGCGAGCGCGACCGGGTGCTCGAATACGTGCATCTCACTATGCGCGATGCCGTCAAGCAGGCGGAAGACATAGGTGTTGTGATCGTTCTCGAAAACATCGAGGATATTGACCAGCACGCCCGCGTTGCGCTCGCTGATAGTTTCAACTCCCCGGCCGTCGCCGTTTCGATCGATACCGGCCATGCCCATTATGCCCACGGCTCCACAGGCGCGCCACCGGTTGATTATTACGTGAAGGCCGCCGGCGATCGCTTGCACCACGTCCACCTGCAGGATGCTGATGGTTATGCCGACCGCCATTGGGCGCTCGGCGAAGGCAATATCCTCTGGCGTTCTGTCTTCGCCGCGCTTGCCGATCTCACCAACAATCCGCGCCTGATCGTTGAGATCAAGGACAAGTCGAAGATACCTGCTTCGGTGGAGTATCTCGCCTTGCTGGGTCTCGGTCAGTGATCTGCTGACTGAATGAGCATGATCCCGGCGATACCGCCGGGATTATTCCGAACACATATCTCGCAGCAGCACTTGCGTCGCGAGAATATCGCCCACCATCATTTCCCGGGCGAGCACGCCGTTTCGCTCGCGCAATGCCGCGACGATTTGGAAATGATAGGAGGAGAAGGGATGAACGACACCCTTGTCGAATTCCCTTTCCACATAGTTGGTCAGCATCCGCATATAGGGGCCAAAACGCAGCCACAACATTTCAATATGTTGCGGCAGCACCTCCGAGCCCGACATTTCGTAAATGCTGAAATGGAAGGCTTGGTTTTTGCGCAACATACCGTAGACGTCACCGGCCTTGCCGGTCTCCTCATGTTCCCGGGCAAGCGCTTCCAACCGATCCATGTCCTCGTTGGTCACACGCGCCGCCGCGAGTTCAGTCGCCAATCCCTCAAGCGCGATTCGCGCTTGGCACAGATCGTCAAGTCGTTGACGTGAAACGGCCGGCACTCGCGCCGAGCCATTGTGACCGATCTCCAGCCCGTTCTCCGCGGCAAGCCGCCGAAGCGCCTCGCGCACAGGCATGTGGCTGGTGCCGAACTCGGTTGCCAGCGAAGAGATGGTAATGGCCTGGGAAGGAGCAAACGAACCCCACATCAGCGCACGGCGCAACTGTTCGTAGACCGTGTCCTGAACCGTCACCCGCGACGTCACCTTCGAAAGCCCGGTATCCGCCATTTTTACCCTCTGCTATCCGTCGAATCACAACCAGGCCTCGCATAAGAGGCCTTGCTCTTCAAGCCTAATTGCCCGTGTGCGCAAGCTTCTTCTCGAAGCGATTCTCTCCTTGATCAAATGCTGTCGGCACAATAAAACACCTAGGATTTGATCAAATGCTCATGTGTCGGCGACGAAGATAACTCGAGGAGAGGTTTTTGTCACCTTCCGCCTTCCTCCAATCCGATACCCGGGAGAATTCCATGGATACGCGCGTTTCAGCCGGCGACAACATCGCCAAGGCTTTTCCAGTCGACAAGATTCGAGCCAAGTTTCCGGCACTACAGAAATACCGGGACTTCATCTTCTTCGAAAATGCCGGCGGCGCCCAGGTACCCCAGGCGGTAGTCGATGCGGTCGCGAATCATCTCGTGGATTGTAACGTGCAGCGCATGGCGCCCTATCTGCACAGTCAGGGCGTCGATCAAACGGTTGCAAACGCCCGTATCAGCGTCGGCATTCTTGTGAACGCCTACCGACCGGAGGAGATTTCATTCGGCCTCAATGCCACATCCTTCATCCGGCTCGTCAGCCTCGGCATCGCCAAGATGCTGCAGGAGCGTAACGAGATCATCGTCACCGACATGGACCATGACGCCGACATCGCCACCTGGCTGGCGCTCGAAGCCGAGGGCGCCAAGATCGTCTGGTGGAAAATGCGCGATGACGGCATGCTGCACACCGATGATCTGAACCCGCTTTTGAACGACAGGACACGCCTCGTTGCCTGCACGGTCACAGCCCATTCGATCGGCACCATCGTCGATGTCGCAACCGTCGGCAAGCTTGCCCATGCGGCCGGGGCTGAGGTCTTCCTCGACTGTGTGCATTACGGCCCACATGGATTGATCGACGTGCAGGCCTGGGATTGCGACTATCTTGTCTGCTCCGGCTACAAGAACTTCTCCCCTCATATGGGGTTCCTCTGGGGCCGCTACGACGCGCTCGTCAAACTGCCGACGTTCAAGGAGGATTTCATCCCGAACGTGCCCCCTTACAAGATCGAGGTCGGCACTTTCACCTATGAAAACGTCGCCGGCATGGACGCCGCCGTTCG
The DNA here is from genome assembly GCF_040066075.1 of Neorhizobium phenanthreniclasticum. Classification (NCBI taxonomy): domain Bacteria; kingdom Pseudomonadati; phylum Pseudomonadota; class Alphaproteobacteria; order Hyphomicrobiales; family Rhizobiaceae; genus Neorhizobium; species Neorhizobium phenanthreniclasticum. The sequence continues at coordinate 5,812 of NZ_JBEAAL010000003.1, read as the reverse complement.
TTATCTCGAAGAGATCGGCCACGAATTCTTGGGCGCAGGTCAACATTCCCGCCGTGATGCAATCGCAGCCGCCATGGGCGCAATCCGAGCTTACGAACAGACATTGTCAAAAAAGATGCTCGCGGTTCTCAAGAAGCATGGTGCTGCGATTTATGGGATTTCCGATGAAAGTCAGATCGAGAAGCGCGTCCCAACCATCTGCTTCAACATTCCGGGGCTAACGCCGCAATACATCGCCGCAGAACTGGGTAAAAACAATATCGGCAGCCGCGATGGTCACATGTTTGCGCCACGCCTGATGAAACGGCTTGGCTTGGCCATGGAGACAGGCTGCATGCGCGTTTCCATGGTCCACTACAACAAGGTGGAAGAGATCGACCGCTTCGACAAGGTGCTTGGCGAGATTATCGCCAACACGAACTAAAATCGTGAGGTCCGGCAGAAGCGCTTCCGCCGGACCTCTTTCATTTGATGTGATGGTAGCGCCGGCGGAAATAAATGAGCGCTTCTTCGTCATCCGCGCCATGCGCGATACCAACGACTCGGCAGAACAGAACGTGATGCGTCCCGCTTTCGATGGCGCTCTCCACCTCGCAGTCGAAAGATACGATTGCATCCGTCAGCCGCGGTGAACCGGTGGTGCTCATTATCCAATCGCCGACAGCAAATCGGTCTTCCTGCGGCGTCGATCCACCGAACAGTTTCGACATTGCTTCGTGACCGGACGCCAGCGTATTGACGCAAAGCACCCGATTCCTCTCGAACATGCCGGCCACCGAACTCGACCGATTAAGGCAGACGAGGAGCGTCGGCGGCCTATCTGTTACGCTGCAGACGGCAGACGCTGTGAAACCTGCGAGGCCACCCGGCCCATCGGTTGTCACTATATTGACTGCTGCGGCCAACCGCGACATCCCATCGCGGAAGGCAAGCCGCGTTGCCTCGACCTCATCATGAATGGAATTGATCGTCATTCGACTCGCAGCCCCGCTTGCCTGAGCAATGGCATCACTCGATCACAGAAAAAGGGTAGTTCATAGGTATAGTTCACGAATGACAGGGCGATGCCTGAATAACCCTGCTCGGAAATTGCAATCATGTCCTCGGCGATCTTCTCCGGCGTGCCTATCAACGGATAACCGCCGGCACCGCCGGCAAACCGCTTGCGGTAGCGGTCGTAGGCATCCTTGTCATGCGACTGAGAGAATTCCTTCTTGCCGGCCATATGCGCATCGACCGCCTCGTGGTCGGCAAGTGTCACAGCGTAGCGTTCGTAATAGTCTTCCGCCTCCTGTTGGCTCTCACGGCAGACGACGTGGCAGACCGTGTAGGCGCCAACGTCCCGTCCGAGCTTGTCCGCTCGCCTTCTGATGTCCTCCACATGTTTTCCGGCCTCGGAAATCTCCGTGAAGGTTGTAAAGAGATAGTCACAATTCTTGGCCGCGAAATCCCGGCCCGGCCCGCCGAAGGCCGCATTCATGGTGACCGGCCGAGGCGCCTGAAGACTAGCAGGACGACTGACGACATCCTTCAGCTGATAATAAGTGCCATCATAATCGAAGGGTGCATCGGAGACATAAGCACGCTCCATGATCTGCAGCCATTCGTCTGCCTGGTCATAGCCCTTTTCCACCAGCGGCACACCGAACATACCGAATTCCTTCGGATTCCAGCCGCAGACGATGTTGAGCCCGGCGCGACCGCTGCTGATATGGTCGACGGTCGCGAGCGCCTTTGCTGCATAAAGCGGATGCACGAGCGGCACATGCACAGTCATGAAGAGGCCGATCCGCTCCGTAACGGAGGCAAGTCCTGCCGCCCAGGTGAACGTTTCGAAGGACCATTCCCGCACCCTGTTCTTGCCACCGAAACCCTTCCAGCGGGCGATCGGCAAGAAGAAGTCGAGCCCGCCGCGATCGGCAATCTGAATTGCATTGAGATTGTCCTCCCAGCGGGCCTGCCATCGCTCCGGCACGTCAGTGATTGCCAGGCCACCATCCGCATTGGCGGAAAACACGCCGAGTTTCAGTTTGCTGGGACCTTTCAGCGGATGCTGCTTGATCATGCTGTTCCTCTCCTGGTGTTTCTTCTTCGGCCGGGGCGTGTTTCCGCGGCTTCCTGCAACTGGCGCCGGCGAACGGAGAGATAGGCCTCCTCCGCCGCGAACATGAAAAGCGTCATGCGGTCCTGGACCATCAGGGGGTCACGGGCGAGAAAAGCCGAATAGATCCGGGAAAGGCCGTCGATATATCGCTCAGCCGTCGCGGGATCGGTGAATGTACCGAGCCGCACCGACTGGAAATAATCCATGAAACGGGAGATGGTTGCCGCCATATGCGGGTTCGACACTGCCTTCAGCCAGGCATTGCGAAATTCCACATTCGCCGCCAGCAATCCCGAGATATCGTTGCTGTTGAGCATCTGTTCTACTCGGTTCATCGCTGCGGTGAGTTCTTCCTCGATATCCGATGTCATGTCGCGGGCCGCACTCGCGGCTGCCCGAGGCTCGAGCTGGCGCCGCACCTCGAATAGCCCGGAAATATCTTCGAGCGACAATTCCCTGACGGCGAAGCCACGCGTGGTGCCGATCAAATAGCCCTCCGCCACCAGGCGTAGCAGCGCCTCGCGGGCCGGCATGCGGGAAATCCCATTTGTCGCGGCGATCTCCGTGTCAACCAATCTAACGGATGGGGAAATCGCGCTCCTCTGCAGCTTCGACCGCAGGTCGCAATAAACCGTATCCACCAGATTGTCGCTCGGTTTCACCATCGAAATCTCCGTGTTTATTCGTATACGGTTTATTTCAAGTTTCAAAGGATTATTGTTACAATGGCTCATCCATCAATTGATTTCGCCATATTCCGTATACTGATCTACCCACCGCAGCCGGGTGAATTTAGTCTTCACCATTTCCGTTATTCGGCTTGCAGCTTCAATAATTTTAGGCTTAAACTTTCCTTTGCCCACCAAGAGGCCCTGCACCGCCAGCCCATAAAGAGAATAAATTTCCAGAGGATTGTCATGAGCGATTTCCGCAAGAAGTGCATCAGCTATGAACGGGTGGTCGGAACCTTTGCCGCCATTCCCCATCCCGTCGCGATCGAAGTAACCGCCGCGACCGGGCTCGACTTCCTGTGCATCGATGCCGAACACTCGCAGATCGACCGCGAACTGATCGAAAATCTCGTGCGGGCTTCTGATGCTCATCACATACCGGCGCTGGTCCGGGTTCCGAGCCACGCATCGGAATGGATCGCCTCGGCGCTCGATGCCGGTGCTGCGGGCGTGCTGGTTCCACGCGTTTCGACCTCCGCTCAGGCCAAAGCCGCCGTGATGGCGACCCGCTACCCGCCTATCGGCGAACGTGGGGTCGGCCCTGGCCGCGCTTCCGCCTATGGCTACCGCATTCCCGATTACCTGAAGGCCGCCAACGAGAGCCTCGTGCTGGCGATACAGATCGAGACGGCGGAAGGCCTTGCGAATGTCGAGGAAATCGCTGCAGTCGAAGGCGTCGATATAATCTTCATCGGCCCTGGGGACCTCTCCGTCTCGATCGACGCGATGGGTCCGGCAGGCGCGGAAAAGCTTAACGCAGCGATCACCACCATCACCAACGCCGCCCGCGAGGCCGGCAAGGCGGTCGGTATCTTTCGCCCTTCAGCCGATGATGTCGGCAAATGGGCGGAAGCCGGCATTTCCTTCTTCATGCTCGCCAGCGACACGATGTTTCTCGGTGCAAGCCTTGCTGCCGGTGTCGCTGCCGCCCGCAACGCATGAGGTCTGGCCATGAAGATCATCAAGACAGATGGCATGCTCGCCGTCGAACCGGAACAACTCGCCTATCTCGAAGGTCTCGGCGCCGAGTTCATCGAAAAGACCCTGCTGACCGAGGAGGCATTGATCGCCGAGGCGAAGGACGCCGAGGCGCTGATGGTGCTGCGTGAGCCGATCACCGCCCGCGTTTTATCGGAGCTCAAGAACCTCAAGGTTATCGGTCGTTTCGGCGTCGGCCTGGATTCGATCGATGTCGAGGCAGCCACACAAGCTGGCGTCCAGGTCACCTACGTGCCGGATTCCAATATCGATGAGGTTAGCACCCATGCGCTGGCGCTGATCCTGTCACTAGCCCGGAAGCTCAAAGTCTATGACAGCGCCGTGCGCCAGGGCCGCTGGCTCGCGATGGACGACGGCGCCGGCATTACGAGACCGAGCGAGCAGATACTTGGTCTCATCGGCTTCGGACAGATCGGTCGCCTGACAGCAGCAAAGGCAAGGGCTTTTGGCTATGAAATCATCGCCTACGATCCATATATCTCGGCCGAACGAATTTCGGCCACCGGCGCCCGACCGGTTTCCCTGGATGAACTATTCGCTCAAGCCGATTTCATCTCGTTGCACATTCCGGCAACGCCCGAGACCCGCAAGATCATCTCGGCCGAAGCACTTAATAAGATGAAGAAGGGCGCATATGTGATCAATGTCTCGCGTGGCGGGCTCGTAGACGAAGCGGCTCTTGCGGAGGCAATTCAGAGCGGCCACATTGCCGGCGCTGGCATAGACACGTTCGAAAAGGAGCCCCCCGCACCGGACAACCCACTGCTCGCACTGGATCAGGTAATCGTCTCACCCCACGCGGCCCATTACTCGACGCAGAGCTACACCGAAGTCCGCAGCAAGGTATTTGCGGATGTCGCAGCCGTGTTGAGGGGCGAAAAGCCGAGATACCCGGTCAATTTCAAGGAATAAGACATGAAGGCCATCCAATACAGCGAGCACGGCCCAGCCGATGTGATGCACTATATCGACCTTCCGGATCCGGTCGCCGCGCCTGGTCAGATCCTCGTGAAGATCGAAGCCGCCAGCGTCACACCCTTCGATTGGAAGCTTCGTACCGGGTATCTGCAGAATCATTTCACCCTGCCCATGCCGAGCGTGCCTGGCCGTGATGCCGGCGGAACTGTGATCGCCGCCGGTGATGGCGTCACCGAATTCAAGGTTGGCGATCGAGTTGCCGTCATGGCCGGCGTCTTCACCCAGGGTGGTTATGCGGAAATGATCGCCGCCGATGAAAAACATGCCGTCGCAATCCCGGACAAGCTCTCGACCGTCGAAGCCGTGGCGCTGACCAATGCTGGCCTCAGTGCCTGGATCGCGCTGCGTACCGCGGAGGTCAAATCCGCCGACAAGGTGCTCGTTCACGCCGGCGCCGGTGCGGTGGGTGGCCTGCTTGTCCAGCTCTGCCGCCATCTTGGTGCGGACGTCACCGCGACTTGCCGATCAACCAATCGAGACTACGTACTGGGCCTCGGTGCAAACCGCATCGTTGCCTATGACCTGGAAGATTTTTCCGAGGCTCTGAAAGATCAGGATCTCGTCTTCGACCTTATGGGCGGTGAAGTCCATGACAAGTCCTACAAGGTCCTGAAGAAGGGTGGTCACCTCGTCTGGCTGGTCGCCGATCCGATCAAGGATCGCAGCGCCGAATTCGGCGTCACTGTCACCCGCGCTATGGTGAGCGATGACAAGTCCGTGCTGCAGTCGGTGATGGATCTCGCCGGCGCCAGCGTGCTGAAGCCCCAAGTCGCGCGCACCATGCCGCTTTCTGAGGCCGCCGAAGCCCATCGGCTGATGGAAAAAAGCGCCATTTCCCGTGGACGCCTGATGCTGACGATGTGATCCCCTAGTGTGACGTCTCAGAGATTATGACGGGTTGTTCTATGCCCAGAATTGGCAGGTCTTGCGGGGGGACGAGCAGTTGGATGCTGCGCGCGACACCTGGTTGCTTTTGGATCAATCCGATTTTCTCAAGTGT